>JANYBP010000066.1 GCA_025360745.1 bacterium | reverse complement strand
AATTCTCACTATGGCCACATGAAGTGCGGTCGGGACGGAGCCCGACCCTCCAAAAGCTCGAAAACCCGCCGTTTCGTCGCCTGGAGAGACGACCTCCGTGTCGTCCGGGCCCGAGGAAGCGGCCATAATGCGAATTGCTGGGTACGCCCTCGGTGGTATTGACGTTCAGTCCATCACGCGCCACCGTTGCGCCCGCCGGTTTGCTGAGTACCCGGACCTGTACCAGCGGAACTTTGGAACTACCAATGCTCTTGGTGTTGCCATCCGTGGCGCCCGCCGGGGCGGTCGCGAGCGTTCCGACCTGGAGCTCGAAACCCACCGTGGCGGGGAAGGGGACGCTGGGCGTGCGGAAGACCAGATGGCCTTGATTGGCGCGGGTGGGCCACTCTTCGACGTGGACCCGGTGCTGACCGGGAATGCTGACCAGTCGGAAAGGACCGCGGCCACCGGCCGGGACGGGTTCGCCAATTTCATAGGTCCAGGTGGATGTGTCGCCGGAGATCGGGCTGGCGATGGAACCCTTGGAATTGGCGGTTGCGCCGGCGATTTGCAGATCCAGCACTTCGATGTTCGACATGCGTCCGGTCCAGCGGCCCACGTTTTTCCATGCGGCGCCGACGGCGGATTGGGTAAACGGTTCGGCCGCCTCGGCCGCGCCCCTTGGGGTGGTGGAGGCGGAGGCAATCCTGGACCATTCGCTGGCCGGCGCGCCATTGGTGGCCTCGGTCTCCGAGGCAGAGCCTGGCGCCGCGGGGCGGGGTGGGGCATTGGTGGCCGCATCCCACTGGGTCCAGCGTTTGAACAAGGCCGCCTGGGCCGCGGTTGAATTGTCCGCGGCGAGCAGACTCTGGCGGTTGGCGAGGACGATAAAATCGGGCGCATATTTGAGATCCAGCCGCTGCAGGCCATTGCTGAATTGCGCCATGGCTTCGGTTTGGGCGGACAAAAGCGCCGCGCGCAGTTCGACCAGTTCGGCGCGCACGCTTTCCGGCGGTGTGAACGAACCGTTTTGTTCCAACTCGGTCAGCGCATTGTTCAGGATAGTCTGCGCCTGCCGGGCCACCGCCATGCCGCGCACATTGCCGGTGCGTTCCTTTTCCTTCGCTGACTCCCGCGCGGACGTGAGTCGATCTTCGATCACGGCGCGCAGCTTCATTGCGCGCGAGGAGGCCAGGACGGCCTTTTCCTTGTCATACTCCGCCTTCAGCGGCTGTAGTTCCAGTGGGAAGCGGATGGGTGCGGCGGGCATGGCATTGGTGGTCACGGCGGCCGACGGAGCAGCCGGGGTTTCACCATGCATCACAGATGGGTGGAAGGCGATGCAGGCGACGATCGCACTGCGCCGCGCCAGCCGGACTATGGCGCGCGATTGCATGGGCACGATCTCCAGGTCTGGGTCAGCGTGCGCCCGTCGGGCTGACGGGCGTGGCGGCGGTTACGTTCAGCCGCAGGCTCCAGAGTTTGACGCCGCCGGCCGAGGCGGTAACGGTGATGCGCGGAACGGTGACCGGGGTGTCGGCGGCGAAGGTGGTGGCGCCATACTGGCGGCGCAATTCCACAACATCCACCGGGACGCGCAGGCTGAGATGGGCATCCAAGTCGGCAACCAGTTTGATGTCGTTCTGTTTCCAGGTGAAAACCACCGGTTCGATGGTCTTTTTCCGGTGCACGCCCTCCGAATCGGTCCATGGGAAAGTCTGGCTCAGCACGCACTCCACGACGATCACATCCACCGCGCGCGATTCCGCCGGGGTCATGCGGATGGTCAGGATTTGCTTGCCATCCTCGGGCGCGTCGGCTGTGCACTCGATGACCTTCGGGGTCGGCGCGGCCTGCATGGGGCAGGGCAGCGAAAACAGCACGGCGGTCAGCAGCAAGACGGCGCCGCCGAAGCGTGCCGGTTGTGTGCTTGAAAGATTCATCCGGCTAATCCGTAAGTTTGGCCACGCGGCGGTATTGGCCCTTGTAGTGCAGCGTCAGTCCCTTCAGAAACTCGCTGCCCGCGTCGTCGATCGAATAGCCGATCGTGTGAATGACGGGGAGCTTGCGGCCCTGTTTCACATATAAGGCATCGTACAGGCGCTTGATGTGCTCGATGAAATCGGAAAGCGTCCATTTGCCCGGCGGCGCCAGCGCCGGGGGTTGCGGCATCGGCCCGCGCCCGGCGTGGGCGACCGGGTGATTGACCACGATCTGCCAGTGCGCGGGAATTTCGGGCGCACCCGGATCGTCATGCACCCCTTCCTTCATGGACTTGCGCGGCGGACGCGCGGGGGTGGCGGGGACCCAGACTTTTGAAGAGACGCCCTCGACCTGCTGCGCCGGCGCTACTGCCGCGGCTTGCTGTTGATACTGGGCGATGCGGCCGGCATTATCCGCGGACCATTTTTGAACGACGGCGTTATGAGCCGAGATCTGCTCCTCGGTAATCACCTTTTCGATTTCCGGCAATCCGTCGCTGATGATCAGGATCGTGTCGGCTCCCTGCAGGAACGCCGCCGTGATGGCCAGGTCCAGACGGGTGGTGCCGCCGCCGGCGGGCAGTCCGCGGTCGCTATTCGGCGCATTACCGGTGGTCAGTCCGTAATTGCCGTGGCTGTTATAGGGGAGCAGCCAGGCCTTGGCGCGGGTCTTGTTGTCCTTGGTCGCGACCACCATCTCTTTTTCGAACTGACTGGCGGCGTCGGCGAAAACGATGCAATTGAAGACGGTGCCCTCGTTCAGGGCGTCGATGACCTTCTGAATGCGGGTCTTGACCGACAGATAGCCCCGCTCGCCGCCTTTTTGCTCCTCGACCATGCTGACCGAGACGTCGACCAGGATCGCGATGCGTTCGCCCTTGCCGCGGATGCCGAAGAAGTTGAATTGCGAGACACCCAAGCCGAAGCCGCCCAGACCATAGCCGGTGCCGAGGCCGACGCCTATGCCGGAGCCGGAAACGGCCTTGAAGGATGGTTGAAAAGAGGTCTTGGCGACCTTGGCGTCCACCTTGATGTCGGGCAGCGAAAGTCCCTGCGTGACCTTGTTGGCGACCAGCCGCGGGGCCATGCTGGGCCGACTGGAACTGCGCTGCTGTTTCTGGACCTTGACCCGGTGCTCGAGTTTGCGCGGCTCGTAGGTCTTCATCGGCGGCGGCTGGCCGGTAAAGGTCTGCTCGCGATTGAAGAAGGTATGGCTGATGACAATGATGCCGGCCGCGGCGAGCAGCCCGACATGCACCGAAACGCCGATCAGAATACTCCAGCGCCAGGCATTACTGGAAGACTTGGCGCCGGATTTGCGCGCCGGCGCCGACTGCGGCGCAAGCGCGGGTGCGTCCGCCTTCGTTGCCGCCTTTTTGTTCCAGAATGCCATGTCAGGTTCCAGGTGAGAATGTCACATTGGTGATGGAGGCGGCCGCGCAGGCGTTCAGGACATCGATCACCCGCTCGTATTCCGCGTTGCTGTCGGCCTGCACGGTGATCATGTGCTTGATTTTGGCGGCCTCCGAGGCGATGCGGTAGCGGGCCAGCGTACTGACCAGTTCGGGCATTTCCTTGCCCGGGAAAACCTTGCCGTTCAAAACCACCGTGCCCTGGGCGTCCACTTCGACGACCTGCTCGTCCGGCATCTCGACCGGGCCGGACTGTTCGAGCGAACCCGGCAGCACGATGCCCAGGTCGTTCTCCTTCTGCCGCAGCGTCGTGGTCAGCATGAAAAAAATCAGCAAAAACATGACCGTGTCGATCATCGGCACCAGATCGACCCTGGCCTCGGCGACTTCGGAATTGGAATCCAGTTTCATGCGCGATTATTCTTTCAAGAGCAATTCCTGGAGATGGACGCCGAAAACCACGTCCGCGACGCCGGCGGCGGCGCTGGACTGCATGGCGCGGCGCACCATGGCGAAGCGCACCTTGCGGTCGGCGCGGATGTATAGTTTCATGTTGGGTTCGATCTTCAGGTGCTCTTCGATGGACTTTTGAAGTCCCACGTCGTCCACCAGATCGCCGAAGACCATGAACGGCTTGGCGTCGTTGACCGTCTCGCCCTTGGGGGTCAGCGTGCCGTTCGGCAGGATGTTGACCACGCCGCGCAGGCTCGGCTCCTCCTTCTGCTCGGCCGCATTGGTGGCCACCGGCAGATTGACGTCCGAACTGTCGACCTTCGACATGGTTGCCGAGCACATGAAAAAGATCAGCAGCAGGAAGACGCAGTCGATCAGCGGAATCAGATTGACTTCCGCCTCGTGGACTTCCTTGGCCGGTATCAGTTTCATGGCTTTGCGAACGCCTCGGCCATCGCCCGTTTACTGCGCGACCGGGGCGGCGTTATCCGCCGGCGCGGCGGCATAGTTGGCGCTCTGGTTGCCCAACAGTCCGTCCAGGATGTCGCTGAAGTGCGACTCCGATTCCTTCATCGTGCGGTTGAGCAGATTGCGAAAAAGGAAGTAGAAACCCATGGCGGTGATGGCGATCAAAAGTCCCGAGGCCGTGCAGACCAGGGCTTCGCCGATGTTCTTGGCCAGCATTTCCGGCTTGCCCATGCCGCCCGAACCGATCTTCGAGAAGGCCCCGATCATGCCGCTGACCGTTCCAAGCAGACCCCACATGGGCGCCATGGAGGTCATCAGCGAGAGGAAGTTGACGAAAAATCCGTAGCGCGATTCCTCGCGGCCGGCGGTCTCGGCGATGCTGGCTTCCATGCGCGGGCGCGATCCGGCGGGATCGTCCGGGTCGAGTTGCTTCAAGCCGGCGGCCAGGATGCGGGTGAACATCGAATCGGTGGCATTCGAAAGGTTGGAAAGCAATTCCACGTTGCGCTCGACGGCGGCGACCTTGAGCTGCGAGACGATGCCCAGCGGCAGCATTTTGCCGGGATTGACCCGCTGGAAGTTCAGCACGATCATCGTCACCACCAGCAGCGAGCAGGCGCCAAGGGGAAACATGGCCCAGCCGCCGGACCGGATCAGGTGCCAGAGCGTGACCTGTGACTCGATCTTGGGCGCCGAGGGCGTCGTGACAACCAGGCTGTTGCTCTGCGCGGCGGCCAGCGACGCCAACATGACGGCGGCCAGACCGGCCAGGATAAACATGCGGTACGGTTTGCTGCTCATGGCTCTTCTCCTGTTACCTGCGCCTTGGCGTTGGGCGCGTTGGTCGCCCCGGTTCCCTTGGCATTTGTGTTTGCGGCCCTCTTAGGCGCGGCGGTTACCGACGCGAGGAACTTATCCACGACCGCGTTCATGTCCTCATCCAGTCCGAAAAACACCTTGGCGATGTTCACCTTTTCCGGCTCGCGGGACGAGCCATTCTGCATCAGCGTGCGCAGGTGTGCCAGCGCTAAATCGCCCCATTCCGTATTGGGGAAGAGCCGGGCGATTTCGTAATAAACGTCGCGGGCGCGATGGACCTCGAGCAGTTCCTCATAGCAGCGGGCGGAGAGGAAGAGCGCTTCGGGGAAGAGTGCCCCATCCTTGTTGTCGAAGACGACCGCGCGTACGGCCTGGTTGACGGCGTCGCGATAGGCCTGCTGGCGCAGGGAGATTTCGGCCTTGGCGCCCCAGTATAACCCGTAGGCCGCGTCGCCAAGCTGCGGTTCGCGCATGTTCTTGAGCGCCTCCACGGCCGGGTCCAGTTTGCCGGCCTGGATCTGGCAGAGGATGGCGCGCAAGCCGGCGATTTCGCCCTGCGACGACCAGTTGGCGCGCGCGGCCCGCTCGTATATGAACTGGGCGGCGCCAAAGGCCTTGGCGGCCGCATCGGCGCCCTTGTCGCCCTGCAGCCGCTGGATCTGGATGCCCAGCATCCAGAAATCGTGCGCGGCTTCGAGCGCGGGCTCCAGGACGTTGTTGTTGGGCAGTTCGATGAAGGCGATCATGGGGCGGCAGGCCGCGATGATGACCCCGGCGGCCTCGGCCCAGGCGCGGCTGCGAATGGCGCGGAAGGCCTCAGCGCGGCTGTAATCGACTTTGAAATTCACCTTGTCGATCTTGGCGACATCCAGCGCGATGGCGATCCCCGGCGGAGCGTCCAGCGGCCGGACATAAAGCTTGTCGCCGTCGACGCGCAGCAGATACATGTCGCGGTCGTTGTTGCCGGAGGTCACGCGCGCCAGCACGCCCGTGGCGGCGGCCGCCGCCTGCCCCAGGGCGGCGGGCGCGGCGCAGACGATGCCCAGCGCGGCGGTCAACAGCAGGCTGGCGATGTGATTTTCGCGGCTCATGATTTTTGATCGAGACGCTGCTGCAACTCGTTGATCGAGGGGCCCAGCCCCGGCAGATTGGTCAATCCGGGCTGGCCGCGCAGTTCGTTGAGCACCTCCGCGGCGCCGGTAAACTCCCGCAACCGGTAAAGACATTCGGCCCGCGCCAGGTAGGCCTTGGCCGTCCAGGAGGGGTATCCGCTGTACATCACGTAAATACGCTCGAAAAAGACCGCGGCCTTGGCGTATTCCCGCTGGGCGCGGGCGCACTCGCCGCGGCCGTAGAGCGCTTCGGGCCAGAGCGCCTTCCACTCCTTGACCGCCAACACCTCGTTGTAAACCAGATCGGCCTTCTCCCAATCCTGTTTGCGCTGGTAAAGACTGCCCAGCATCAGCAGCGCGCGGGCGGCCTCGGGACTGCTGGCGTAAACGGCGCGCACCACATCCAGGTGCTTGATGGCGGCGGCGTAGTCCTCGTGCTCCACCGCGTCGCGCGCCAGCAGCATGCGGGCGTCGAGCGCGGAGTCGGTTTCCGGGAAGTCGGCCACGATGGTGGAACTGGCGAGCAGCGCCAGATCGCGCTGGCCGCTCTTCTGGGCCTCCTGCGCGATCATGGTCAAGACGTCCGGGCTGGCGTCAGGCACGCTCTTGGCGCTCAAAATATCCTTGCGGTAGGCCGCCACGTCCTCCGGCGCCGCGCCGGGTTCATAGAGCAGGACGCGTTCGAGCCGCAGGGCCAGCGTACGGTCGCGGACGCCGCGGGATTCGCCGAGCAGCACATGCATGGCGCGCCAGCCCTCGGTGGCGATGGCGGGCTTGCTGTTTTTCAGCTTGCCGACCCACTCCTCGAGAATCGTATCGATGCCGAGCGCCTTGCGGTCGCGCCCGTACTTGGCGATGCTGTCGCGGTAGAAGCCCAGCGCGCGCTCCTGGTCGCCCTTTTCCCAGTAGGCGTTGCCGGTCCAGAAGAGCGCCATTGGCAGGTTGGAGTCGGGGCGGTTGCGTTCGATGTAGGCCTGCAGGTGCGCGAGCAGTCCATCATAGTCGCGCATTTCGTTGAGCATCTCGGCCGTACGGAAGGAGGCGTAGTTGTAGAGCTCGATGTTGAGCGTGCCGGCCAGGGCCTCGGTGTAACACTTCACGGCTTCCTTGAGTTCGCCGCCGGAGCCATGAACGTCGCCCAGCATCAGTTGCGCCTCGCTTTTCAGCTTGCTGTCGGGATAACGGTCCAGGAACATTTTCAGTCCGATGCCGGCCTCGCGGAAGCGGCTCAGCCCGTAAAGACAGGAGTAACTGCGGAAGGCGGCATCCTGCACATAGGTCGAATTCGGAAAGTCGCGCATGACGCGCTGGAAGGCCGGCAGGGCCGCCTCGTAGTTGGCCGCGAAAAACTGGCTCATGCCGATCCAGTAGGCGCCGTCGGCCGCGCGTTCGTTTTCTGGATAGTCGTGGTTCATGCGCGTCAGGTAGGTCACGGCGTTGGTGAACTGCTCGCGCATGAAACTGGAATAACCGAGCAGGAAGAGGCATTCGACCATCTGGCTGTGCTTGGGACTGACCACGATGGCGTTGGTCAGGGTCAGGATGACGTTCGGCCAGTCCTGCTGGTTGGCGTAGATTTCGCCCTCGGTCAGCGACACGGTGTCGTAGAAGTTGCCGGCGGGATACTTCGTCATGGACTCCTGGCCCATCGCCAGGGCCTGGTCCCAGGGCTGGATCTGCGTGGCGCTGAAGAAGGCCAGGTAGAGACACTCTTCGGCCTTGCCCGGCGTGTTGTCCTCGTAAAGTTTGTAGAAGAGGTCGCGCGATTCGCGGTAGCGCCGGATATCCATGTAGGAACGCGCGATGCGGTAGGACAGTTCCGCGTCGTACGGGCCCATCTTATCCAGCGACTTGATCTCCTGCTCCAACTCGCCGATGCTTTCCTGCGTGCGCATCACGTCGCGCAGCGCGCCGGGGGTGCGCTTCAACTCCTCGGCCAGGCGCTGCAGCTTTTCCAGTTGGCGGCCGGCGTTCAAGACCAGCATGTCGTAGGGATATACGATACGGTAGATCCAGAGCGCGTCGCGGTAGCGTTCGTCGGAGAAAAGCTGGTCGCCCGCTTCCAGCGCCGTCAGATTCAGCACCGTGCTGCGCGCGGCGAAGCCGTCCGGGTTGAGCAGGTAGGGCATCATGTTGTAGACCAGATCGACGTGCTGGTCCTTGAGATAGGTCACGGTCAGCAGCGAGGCGCCCCAGTTGACGCGATCGGCGGTCGGCGCGCTGCGCACGATATCGCTCAGCAGCGGCGTGGCGTCTTTCCATTTCTCCTCCGCCAGATAGCATTTCGCCATCGCGATCTGGATGTCCGACAGCCAGTCCGCCGGCTGCTCGAACTGGTCGCGGGCTTTGGTGTAAGCCTTGAGGGCGTCCTTGAGGTTGTTCTCGAAACGGTAGGCGTCGGCGATATAGACGGCGGCCTGATTGGCGTGGGCGCCGTAGCGGTATTTCTTCATGTAGGTTTCGAAGGCGGTGCGCGCTTCGCTGAACTGCCCGAGCATGAAATGGCAGAGGCCGAGGTTGAAGTAAACCATCTCCATCTGCGCCACGACCGCGTCGGTCTTGCTGTCCTTGTACCACTCGACCATCTGCATCAGCAGCGGAACGGCGTCGGCGTACGCGCCCTGCGTGAGCGCCATCCCGGCCAGTTTCTGCACTTCCGCGGGCGTGCTGCCGCCCGCGGCGCGCAGTCCGGAACTGGGCGTCAGCGCCAGCGCCGCCAGCAGCAAATACAGGACCACCGCCCCGCGGCGCGACGCCCATGCATGGTGGGGCAGCGCTGGCATTTCAAACAGCCGTTGATGAAATGACTGAAACAAACATGTGTTTAAGGATCGGGAAAAGGCGGGCGCATGTCAAGAACGGTTTTCGACAGAACGGCTTTCGATTGGGTCCGGCCAGCAATTCTCGTTATGGCCGCTAGAATACGGACGACACGGAGGTCGTCCCTCCAAAAACTTGGGAATCACGGGTGTTTTCGTGAATGGAGGGACGACCTCCGTGTCGTCCGTATTCTAGCGGCCATAACGAGAATTGCTGGCCGGACCCAATCGAAAGCCGTTCTGTCGAAAACCGTTCTTGACATGCGCCCGCCTTTTC
>JANYBP010000063.1 GCA_025360745.1 bacterium | reverse complement strand
AATTCTCACTATGGCCACATGAAGTGCGGTCGGGACGGAGCCCGACCCTCCAAAAGCTCGAAAACCCGCCGTTTCGTCGCCTGGAGAGACGACCTCCGTGTCGTCCGGGCCCGAGGAAGCGGCCATAATGCGAATTGCTGTAATGGGCTCATTTCGCCGTCTTGACAAGGTGTAGCGGCGTTGGGGACAATTCCCCGAACGCGTCGCATGAACGCGATAACGAATGGAGCTATGCATGACGACGGTTCAGGCCGCGATTCTGGGATTGGTGCAGGGCGTGACGGAGTTTTTACCGGTCAGCAGTTCGGGCCATCTGGTGCTGGTCCAGCAGATTATGAATCTGAAGGACCGTTCGATCGTAAGTTTCGATGTGCTGGTGCATTTCGGCACGCTGCTGGCGGTTGTGGCGGTATTTTGGTCGGACATCTTATCGCTGCTGAAACGTCCCTGGCAGCGTCTGACTGTGCTGCTGCTGGCGTCGTTCGTGCCCACGGCGATCATCGCCCTGGCGCTCAAGGACTGGATCGAGGAGTTGTTCGCGTCCGGCAAGACGCTGGGCATCGAGTTTATAATCAGCGGCCTGGTGCTGTGGCTGGCCATCCGCGTGAAAGCGGGGCGCAAGGGTTTGGACCGTATGACGGTTGGAGACGGCGCCGTGATCGGCGTGCTGCAAGGCGTGGCGATTCTACCGGCGGTATCCCGCTCCGGAATGACCATCGCCGGCGCGCTCTTCCGTGGACTCGATCGCGAGACCGCGGCGCGCTATTCGTTCCTGGCTTCGATTCCCGTGATTGCCGCCGCGGCGGCCTTCGATCTGCTGAAACTGATCAAGGCGCACGAAGCGGCGCAGTTGATCAGCGCACCCTATCTGGTCGGCACCGCCGTGGCGGCCGTCTCGGGCTTTCTGGCCGTGCGCTGGATGGTAAGGCTGATCGTGCGCGGAGCGCTCACGGGCTTTGTCTATTACCTGCTGGGACTGGGAGCGCTGGTGATAGGGTTGCAGGTTGGAGGAAGGTTGTAGAGGGAAGGGTGTTCGGTGTTCGGGCGTTCTGTGCCACAGTCTCGCCGAAGGTCGTTCCAACCTTTCATCCACGAGCATTTCACCTTATGCCCACGCGGCGGCAGGGGCCTGCCGCCCTCCAAAAAATATTCCTCACTGAACACTGAACACCGAACACCCCACCCACCCCCGTGTTGTTACGCACCGCTCCTGGCCTCAGTCAACGCCCCGGGGAGCGGGCAGTCGGCGCAGGCGGTGTGGGCATTGAGGCAGAAGTCCTGAAATATCTGCACGAGGCCCTGCTGGCGCAGTCCAGTATGGTGAAGCGCGGGATTGTGGTCGCGCCCGAACAAACGGAAGGCGGTTTCGCGGGCCAGGTGATGATCGTCTTCGGCCGGCAGTTGGCCCAGAATATCCGGCGCGGCAAGTTCCGGGTAGCCTTGCGCGATCAAGAAGGGCGCCAGAGTGTTCAGCAATAGCGCGGCGGCGCGGCCCGTCCCCACCAGCGTGGCGGGGTGCGGGAGCGGTTTGCCGCCGAAGCCCGCACGGCGCGACCAGAAGGGCGCGTTGTCGCCGGCGTCATTCAGACGTGCGAGCAGTCCGGCGGACCATGTCGCCGGGGCGCCGGACAGCATGCCGGGCAGCGCTTCGGGCCAAGCCGCGGCGCCGGTGAAAAGCGGCAGCACGGCCATCAGACGGCGCAGCGGATGGTTAAGCGGGCGCAAGTGATGCAGCGTCCACAACTCCCTGGGCAACACGCGCTTCTGCCAGTGCGCCTGGATTTTCCACCAGTAGTCCCAGAGTTCGCGCAGAAAGCGGCGGGCCTCCTCATCCCAGGCCGCCTGGGGTTTGGCGGGCAGCAGCCCGGCGACGCCGACGAGCAGGGCGTAACCGGCCAGCGGACCGTGACTGGCGGCCGTCTCCCGCAGGGTGGCCAGGGGTACGGTCTGGGCCAGACGGCGACAGGGAAGCTCATTCTGCTTGTAACCCAGACCGGCCAGCACCTCTTCGTAAAGCGTCTGACCGGGACCGTGGCTGGCGCAAAGCGCGGCCAGGCGGTCGGCCTTGCGGCGCAGGCGTTCTTCGCCGGCGCGGTCGAGCAAAGCGACGCCGGCGGCGGCTGACAAGCCCCGCAGGGCCTCGGCGCAGGGCGGCCGCGGGGCTGGCGCGGCATAGGGGTAGGCGGTCAGATCCAAAGCCTCGAAGCAAAAGGCCGGATTGGCCAGCACGGTGTCGCGCAGCGCTATTTCCAGCGCGCCGGCGGGGAGGGCGGCGGCCGGCATGCGGCCGGGATACCAGGTGACGCTGGCCACGACGCGGCGGTAACGGGGGTCGCCGCTGTGGCCATGGCGGACCCAGTCGGCGGGGTGGCGGTGCAACTCCACGTCGCCGCGCACCTGGCGGCGGCCGGGCAGCACCCGCAGGGTGGCGTCAAGAAAGTCCGGCCCGGCCTCCAGATTCCAACGGCCCGGGTCGAGCACTTCAACGCTTTGATCGTCCTGGGCGGCGAGCAGGGCGGGACGGTGGGCGGAGTCGAACCAGACGACGCGCAAATGGCGTTCGGTGAATGGCTCGGCGGAGGGATCCCAGGCGGCGCCGGGCGGTTCGCCCACGGCCGCCGGCCGCAATCCGCACCACCCGAGTCGCGTCAGGTCCATGGCGCCCCTACCCTTCCATAATCAATAGGTGAAACTGCTGCGTCCGATCACCTCGCGCAGGATCGAGGTCGGCGGCACACCGCGGTCGGAGAGCGGCAGAACGGGGAAAAGCAGCGCGGTCAGCCGGCGCGACGCGGCATACTCCGGCACGTCGGGTTTGATTTGCATCAGGAACGGCTCAACGATCGGTTTGAGCACGGCCAGTTCGTAGTCCAGCGCCGAATTGAACATAATATCGGCGTTTTCCTGGAAGGGAAAAACCCAGCGCGCCTCGCCGCGGCGCACCGAAGGCCACATGCGCAAGGTGTCGAGCACGCTGTGCTTGCGGTACTGGTGGTCGCGCACGATGCGGCGCAAAAGACGATTGTCGGTGGTCGAAATCCGGTTATGCGAATCCAGGCTGAGCTGGGTCAGGGCGCTCACGTAGACGCGGAACTTGCAGGCATCGGGCACGCCGGCGGTCAGCAGCGGATTAAGCGCATGGATGCCCTCCACGATCAGCGGCTGGTCGGGTTCGATGTTCAGTTTGGTGTCGCGCGGCGCGCTGGCGTGGGTCTCGAAATTGAAGCGCGGCAGCGCCACCTTGCCGCCGGACAACAGTTCGTTGATCTGGCGGTTAAAAAGCGGCAGATCGAGCGCCTCGAGATGTTCGAAATCGAACGCGCCCGACTCGTCGCGCGGGGTGCGGTCGCGGACGACGAAATAGTCGTCCAGCGAGATCGTCACGGGCCGCAGACCGGCGACGCGCAGCTGGATGGCCAGCCGCTTGGCGAAGGTCGTCTTGCCGGACGAACTGGGTCCGGAGATCAGGATCACGCGCGCCCCGCTTTCGCGGGCCGCGATGTCGTCGGCAATGCGCGCGATTTTTTTCTCGTGCAAAGCCTCGGCGATCTTTACGAAGTCGGCGATGCCGCCGTCGGCGATCAATTCGTTCATGCGTCCGACGGTCTCGACTTCCAGAATACGGCCCCAGGCCTCGCGTTCCTGAAACACCTGGAAGAGCTTGGGGCGGTCCTGAAACGGCGCGACCCGCAGGCCATCGCCCTTCTGCGGCATCAGCAGCAGGAAGCCCGGCGGATAGGGATGCAGCGCGAAGGCCGACAGCACGCCGGTCGAGGGGGCCAACGGCTGGAGCGGCATGTCGTAGAAACCACCGCAGTCATGCAGCGTCAGGCGCGGCGCGTTGCGAAAGCGCAGCAGGCGGAGTTTGTCCGTCTGGCCCGCCTTTTCGAAGCAGCGCACGGCCTCCGCGAACGAGACCCTGCGGCGCGTGATCGGCAGGTCGCGCGCCACCTCCGCGCGCATACGGACCTCGATCTGCTCCAGTTCAGCGGACGAAACCGGCGTGTGGGCGCCCGCGGCGCCGCGCGTCAGCGTGCAGTAGACCCCGTCGCCCATGGTGTAATTGACGGAAAGATCGGCGCCGGGGAACAACTCGTTGACCACCTTGGCGAGCAAAAATCCGAGCGACCGTTCGTAGACCGCGGCGCCCTCGGCGGAGCGCATGGTGATCGGGCGGACATCGCTTTCGACATCCAGCAGGGTCTGTAGTCCGACCAGGTCGTTGTTGACCAGCGCGGCGATCCAGGGCAGCGCGTCGGGAGCGGCAAGACCGCGAACGGCCTCGGCAACGGCGGTATAGGCGGGCAACTCGCGCGGCGGTTGTCCCTCCACGGTAATCGGCACGGTGTTCATGACTTATAAGCCTACTTCGTGCTTGTGGAATATTGAGAGCGCGCTATACTGAATTTTCCCGGCGGTGGGTATAGCTCAATTGGTAGAGCGCCAGATTGTGGTTCTGGATGTCGCGGGTTCGAACCCCGTTACCCACCCCATTTTCAGCCCGCGGCGGCGGCGCGGCGCGTTCGCGTTCCTGCTTGATGCGCTCAGCCATGGCGGCGTAACCGGGCGCGCCCTGTGCCCAGCGCAAGGCCTGTTCGGCGATTTCCAGACAGTGCGCGTTCAGCGCCAGCTCCGCCAGGATCAAGTGATTCTCCGGCTCCCAGAACTCCCACTCCACGTAGGCCCGCCAGGCGGCCAGCCCCAGTCCGGGATCTTCGCGCGCCAGTTGCTGCGCGTGCATCCAGCGCATCGAGCGTTGATAGGGATTCAAAATCAGCGCCCGGTCGCACCAGAGTCGCGACTGCTCGGTCATCGCGTTCCGGGCCGCGCCGGTGGTCCGTGCGGCGCAATCCCAGGCCAGGCGCGCCGCGTGTTCGCAAACGTTGTAGTTTGCCTCGTCGAGATCGCGGGCGGAATCGAGGGCCGTCAGGGCGAAGGAATCGTTCTCGCGCAGCGAACCGTACTTGGCCTGGTAATACAAAAACTGGGAGCGCGACATCACCGCCGCATGCAGCGTCAGGAACAGCAAGACCGGCAGGGCGCAAACGGCGATCGCGACCCCCAACTTGCGCTCCGAACGAGGCTTATGCATGGGCGTCATGGTGGACCTCCCCGCCGTCGAACTCCGTCACCAGCTGCGTTTGGGAACGCTGATGATATCGCCGGGAACGATCGGCACATCCTTGTCGCGGCCCTCTTCGACCCGCCGGGCATTGATCGCGATGATCTTGTCGCCCCTGATGATTTTGACGGAGGTGGGATCGGC
Source organism: bacterium (assembly GCA_025360745.1). Lineage (GTDB taxonomy): Bacteria > Verrucomicrobiota > Kiritimatiellia > CAIKKV01 > CAIYGI01 > CAIYGI01. The sequence continues at coordinate 70,942 of JANYBP010000063.1, read as the reverse complement.
GAAGTCCGTGTAGCGCCCGGCCCGCGCCAGCGCCTGCATGAAGGACAGATCGCGGTTCAGCGCATACGGTCCGGGCCGCACGACCTCGCCCGTCACGGAATATTCCTGCTCGGGGGGAACAACCGTGGCCGAAACCACGCGATAGATTTGGGCGTCGATGTAGGCTTTTTCGATCAAACGCCCGGCTTCGGCGCTCGAATAGCCCGCCACCTTGACCATGCTCAGCAGCGGCAGGTTGATGCTGCCGGTCTCATCCACGACCATGCGCAGGCTGTCGGGCTGCGGTATCGCGCGCAGTTGGACCTCGATGCGATCGCCGGGTTTCAACAAGCGCGAGGCGATCGATTCCTTGCTGCTGGTTAGGTTGGTCACGGCCGCTGCGGAATTGCCGTTAGCGCGGTTCTGCGCCGCGGCATCCGCGGCCACAACCGGCGCCGCGCCGGGCGGCACAAAAGCCGCCGAAGGCCGGGCCCGTTGAGGTTCGCTGGCACAGCCCGCCAGCAGCATCGCCGCGATCGTCACCGCCGATAGTCCCCATCTCCTCATGCCTGCGCAGTCCTTTCCGCATCCGCCGCCTTCTGCGGCGCGCGAGCCTGTCCCGCCGCCGACTCCTCATCCCTGCCCTTGGGGGATGGCGTCTGATAGTAACCGTAGCGGGACGAATTATAATAGGAGGAATAATCGCGCGACGCATTGAGGTTGTTGAGCACAACGCCCAGACATGGGGTGCCGAGATTTTCGATCATGGCCTTGGCCCGCGCGGCCATGGCGCGCGGATAGCCGCGGTGCTTCACGATCAGGATCACGCCGTCCACCACGCTGCAGACGATCGAGGCGTCGCTGACGCCGATAATCGGCGCGGAGTCGAAGATGATCAGATCGTACTTCGGTTTGAGTTCTTCGATCAAAGTCCGTATCCGCTGACTGTTCAGCAAGCCCTGGGTCGCGGACAGGGGACGGCCGCTGAGTATGAAATCAACGCCGGGCGCGCGCGGACTGCGCCGCGTGGCCGCCTCCAGCGTGACCGTGCCCTGCAGCAAGTCGGAAAAACCGGGACGCGCATCGGCCTTGAAAAGTTTATGCTGCGAAGGACGGCGCAAATCCGCGTCCACCAGCAGGACCTTCTGCCCCAATTGGCCGCAGACGCAGGCCAGATTGAAAGTGGTCAGCGATTTCCCCTCGCCGGCCCCGCCGCTGGTCAGGCAGAGGGTCTTGCCGCCGGCGAAGCGCTTGGAAAACTGGATGTTCATGCGCAGCACACGGTAGGCTTCGCCGTGCCCGGTCTCGGTCTTCTCGTCGGGCAGTGGCTGAACCTTTTGCGGAACGACTCCGAATATCGGCGCCTTGATGTACTGTTCGAATTCTTCGAGTTCCTTGACCGATGTATCCATGTACTCGATGAAGAAAACCACGCCGATGCCGCAGAACAAGCCGAACACGACGCTCAGGACGATGTTCAGCGGCACGCGGGGGCTGACCGCGTGGTTGATTTCCGGCACCTCGGCGGTGGCCACCACCTCGACCGGCGTGCGCGGCAGGTCCAACTCGATGCGTTCCTGCAGCAGCCGCTTCTCCAGCGTATCCCGCAGTTCACGCTGCCGCTCCAATTCGGCCTGCAGTTTGACGAACGGCATGTAGCGGTCGCTCTGCGCCGTGATTTCCGTGACCTGGGCCGCCTTGAGATCCTTTTCGGACGCGGCCAACTGGCTTTCGGCGATCGCATATTCCGTCTGCAGTCCCGTCACGATGCCCTTCACGGTCTCGTCCATTTTCTGGTGCAGCCCCTCGACCACCTGCTCCTGCCGGATCACATCCGGATGGCGCGCGCCCAGCGTTTCCTTCAGACGCCGGTGCATCGTTTCCGCCTCCACCACCGCGTCGCGAATGGAGGAAAGCATGGGATCGCGCACGATCAGCGCGGCGGCGTAGAGCAGTTCGGATCCATGCAGCCTTTGCAGTTCGTCCAGCCGCGTCTTGCGATCCAGCATGTTGTTCCGCGCCTGGATGCGCGCGCTTTCCAACTGCTGGACGCGACTCGTATCCAGCGACGCCGCGGTGTTGCGTCCTGTGCCCATCGCCTCGAACGAACTGATGCTGAGATCCTTGCGGAGTTTTTCGAGTTTGACCTCGGTTTCCACAACCCGCTTCTGTTCGGCGCGGAACGCGCCTTCGAGGGCCGCCAGCCCGCGCTCGGATTCGTCGCGTAACGATTTCATGCGATGATCGCGGTAGACGGCGGCGATTTCGTTGACGATGCGCGCCGCATCCTGCCGGGCGATTTCCGGGGAACTGTGGCGCGTGCTTCTGTATACGCGCAACTCGATCAGGTTGGTGTCGCGATACTGCTGCACCTTCATGGATTGTTCGAGCTCGTCGGCCGCCTCCTGGGGAGTGTAGGGACTGCCGTCGTCCGCGTACATGCGCCCGAAGTGTTCCTGAAGTTTGAGGTTGCCGATCACGTCGTAAAGGATCGGGCGGGACTGGATGATCTCGAACTGGGTGCGCAGGAAATAGGGGTCGTAATTCCAGCCCATGCTCATGTTTTGCTGCGACTTGACCATCTGGAACGGCGGCACGTCCGGATTGTTGTCGCGCACGGCAATGCGGGTGGCGGCCATGTAGGTGCGCGGCATCATGATCGTCACAACCACGCCGGTCAGAATCACGAACAGGGAGACCGCGATCATGATCTCCTTGCGTCCCATCAGCACCCGCCAGTAATCGAGCAGGTGCCCACCCTCGTGTTGAACATCGTCCATGATTAACTCCAGCCTTCCCTCAAAATAAATAGTGAGGCCGCGAAGGCCTCACCATGGACATGCGCAGCTCCCGCCCCGCGGATGCTGCAAGGATGGCGCAGGCGAAATCCGGCGCCGTCATCCCGTTCGGTTTACAACTGTCCCGTGAACGAAAGATCGATCATGTTGTGGGAATAGGACTCGCGCACGTCCGAATCCCAGCTCTGGTAACGATACCCGGCCCCGCAGGAGAAGTTGCGGTTGATCCGATAGGTGGCGTTCAAGCCCACGTCGGTCATGCGATCGTGTCCGCCCGCCAAATCCACATGCGAACTGGTGCTTGCTTCCGCGGGGTAGAAGCTGTCCGTATATTGTCCGGAGACCGAGAGCATCAGATCTCTCGTCACATCGTGATCCACGGCCGCGCGGAAGGTTGACATCTCCTGAATGGAATAAGGCAGCACGTACGGCATGTAAAAACCGTGTTCGGCCAGCAGGCGCAGGCGTGTCGGGGTGGAGCCGCCCAGCGTCGTTTCGAGACGCGCCAGCCAGCCGCCCTTCGAGCCGATGCCGCTGTCGTCGTAAACGGCTTCCTGATAACCAGCCGTGATCCGGCCTGTGAAATCCGGCGTGAAAGTCTTTTCCAACCCGCCGGCGAATGTGTAGGCCTTCGAACCGCGGTCCATGTTCGTGCTGGCGTTCTGGTAAATCGACACGCCAAGCTGTCCGAAGGCATTCATCCCCTGCGCCACTGTGTGCCCGGCTTCCAGCACGCTGTCAACCACATCCTCGTCCCAGTTGTCGGAAACCGCCTTGTCTTTGTAACGCTTCAGACTGTACGAGGCATCCAAGCGGCCATAGGTCACACGCGAAGGGGTCACGTCCAGACTTCCGTAGAGGCGATTGCCGAGATAGGTGTTGTTCTGGCGCTGCGCGACGCCGCCTTCCGTGACGGACGGATCGTCGGTATAAGCGAAGATATCCCCGGCCTTGAACCCCACCAGCGGACTGAACTGCCGCGTCACGGTCAAGCCCGCCGATTGGTACCACTCTTCGCGGTTCTGCGGGTTGCCGTCCGCGACCGAACGCGGATCGCTGCGCCAGGTGTAGGAGGGCTCGTAAAACAGGCGCAGGAAGGTCTGATCGAGGTTGTACAACAAAGTCGCCCGCGGCCGTACGATCAGGTCCAGATCGCTTTGTGGGTTGTCCTTGAGGGCGTCGCGATTGTCGTCATAATGCGCCGCGACGGTCAGCGAGAACAGCCAGTGATCCGTATCCTGAGCCGGCTGACTCCGGTCGGGCGCCGGCTGGCTCCGATTGGCATCCTGCGCCAAGGCGCCCGCCGCCATGAAGACGCAGCCCGCGCTCAAACTCATCCACCACACAGCCAAGGTTTGTTTCGTCATTCGCGTTTCCTCCGCCCGCTTGTTTTACAGATCGATGATTCTTGTGTCGAACAATAAAGCCGATTCCGTGGGGCCGGCCTCAACGCTTGCCGACCGGCGTCGGCGTCGGTTTCGGTCCTGGGATCGTGGTCGTGGTGGTCGTCGTTGTGGTTGTTGTTGTGGTGGTGGTGGTGGTGGTGGTTGTCGTGGTCGTGGTTGACGTGGGCTTCTTGTCGCCCGGAGTGACGACCACGATCGTTTCCGGCTGTCCATTCGCTTTCGGAATCGTCACGGTGATGGTGACAACACCGCCGGCGTTAACCGCGGTGTAGGTGCTGCCGGCCGGCAATGTGATTGTTTTCGCAGGCTCGCCGTTCTTGCCGGGCGCCACCATCTGAACCGAACCTTTGGTGACTTCGACCTTGATCTGGGAGTTATCGGCATTGCCCGTTACGAGCAGCGTCGTATCGCTTTGAACAAGCAGGTCGTTGTTGGGCGGCAGGGAGATCACAACCGAGGATTTCTTTCCGGTCTTGACCACCGTGCCGAAAGCATAGGATCCGCCCTCCTGGGCCGCGGCGAACTTGCCCGCGCCCGGCGCCTTGACCTGGCAATCTCCCGTAATCTGCTTGAGGGTGAACTTCCCCGCGGCAGCGGTCGCCGCATTAATCGTACCGCCCAGAAACAGCGTGGTTACCACTGCGACGGCCAGCATGAAACTCGTTTTTTTCATGACGCTCCTTTACTTATGTTTCGGACACCACAAACCTATGGGGAATAAGTTGCGCTTTTGCATGCGCATATGTCAACAGGTTTTTCAGACGCCCAAATCCCGTGTCCGCAGCCGGAATATGCGGGCGGAAAAGGCCGGAACGTCAGGAATTCCCAAAATTGCGGGCTTGGGGGGACGGACGCGGACGTGCTAGCATGCCCGGCCACGGGAGGCGATGGATTGCGATGAGTAACCTGCATGCAACGGCGGTGGTGGATCCCAAGGCGCGCCTGGGCGCGGATGTCGTGATCGGGCCGTACTCGGTCGTCGAAGGCGACGTGGAAATCGGCGACGGCTGCGAAATCGGTCCGCATGTGGTATTGCGCCGCCATACGATACTGGGTCCGGCTTGCCGCGTGTATGCCGGCGCGGTGCTGGGCGAACCGGCCCAGGATCTCGGTTTCAAGGACGCGCCCACCTACGTGCGCATCGGGCGCGGCTGCACCATCCGCGAAGGCGTGACCATCCACCGCGCGACAAAGCCGGAAACCGCCACCGAAGTGGGCGAAGGCGTCTTCCTGATGGTGCAAAGTCACATTGCGCACGATGTGCATGTCGGCGCGCACACGATCGTCGCCAACGCCACCCTGCTCGGCGGCCATGTGCATGTCGGCGAACGGGTCTTTCTCAGCGCCCACGTGCTGGTCCATCAGTTCGTCCAGATCGGCCGGCTGGCCATGGTGGCGGGGGCCTCGGGGATTTCGCAGGACGTGCCGCCTTTCTGCACAACGCGGCCGATGACCGTCAATACCCTGCTGGGGGTCAACCGCATCGGGCTCAAACGCGCCGGCCTGACGCCCGAACAACGCGACGAAGTCAAGCGGGCCTTCGATCTGCTCTACTGTTCCGGCCTCAACGCCGTCCAGGCCGTGGAGAAAATCCGCGCGCAGGGGCTGGCCGGACCAGGTGAGGAACTGGCGGCTTTCGTCGCCGCCTCCCGCCGCGGCTGCTGCCGGCTGCGCGCCGACCGCGCCGCCGTCAATGGCGACACGGATGGATTCTGACGCGCTTGGCGATATATCATATTCTCCGTATTTTCAAACTTTAGATTGACAGAAAACCGGCATGAATTATCATGTCGGCTTATTCACAACAGGAGGTCGGTATGGCAGTCATAAATTTTGGCGGGGTCAAGGAAACGGTCGTAACGCGCAAGGAATTCACGCTGGCCAGGGCCCGCAAGGTGCTGGCAAAGGAGACCCTGGCGATCATCGGCTACGGCGTGCAGGGACCCGCGCAGTCGCTTAACCTGAAGGACAACGGTTTTCGCGTCATTATCGGCCAGGATCCCGCTTTCGAGCGCGACTGGGAGCGCGCCCTGCGGGATGGCTGGGTGCCCGGTAAAACGCTTTTCGATATTCCCGAGGCGGTGCGCCGCGGCACGATGATTCAGATGCTGGTTTCGGATGCCGCCCAGAGGAGCATCTGGCCCGTCATCAAAGCCAACCTGAAGAAGGGCGATGCGCTCTATTTTTCGCACGGGTTCTCGATCGTCTACAAGGACCAGACCCGGATCGTCCCGCCCAGGAACGTGGACGTGATCATGGTCGCCCCGAAGGGCTCGGGCACCTCCGTGCGCCGCAACTTCCTCTCCGGCGCCGGCATCAACTCCAGTTTCGCCGTCGGCCACGATGCCACCGGCCACGCGCGGGAACGTTGCCTGGCCGTCGGCATCGGCATCGGCTCGGGCTACCTCTTCCCGACCACCTTCGAGAAGGAAGTGCGCAGCGATCTCACCGGCGAACGCGGCGTGCTGATGGGCGCGCTGGCGGGTCTGATGGAGGCCCAGTACGATGTGCTGCGCCGGAACGGCCACTCGCCCTCCGAGGCCTTCAACGAGACATCCGAGGAACTGACCCAAAGCCTGATCCGTCTGGTGGACGAGAACGGCATGGACTGGATGTACAAGAACTGCTCGGCCACCGCCCAGCACGGCGCGCTCAAGTGGCGCCCGATCTTCAAAAAGGCCAATCTGCCGGTCTTCAAGAAACTTTACGCTTCGGTCACGAAAGGCATCGAGACGCGCGAAGTGCTGCGCGACTGCGGCCGCAAGGACTACCAAAAGCTGCTCGGCAAGAAACTTGACGGACTGGGCCAGTCGGAAATGTGGCGGGCGGGCGCCGCCGTGCGCGCATTACGTCCGCGCGAGCAGGCCAAGGCGCAATCGGGCAGCGCCAAGGGAACCGGCGGACGCTTGTCCAACTGAGGCTGGAACTATTTCGAAAGCGCGCGGCGGACTTCGCCGACCCGGGTCAGGAAGGCCTGCACGCCGGGTTCGTCGCCCGCCGCGATTTGTTCCCGCACGGCGCCAAGCGCCTGCGTGAACCGGTCCAGCGCGGCCAGCACCGCCGTGCGGTTGGTGAAGACCACGTCGCGCCACATCTCCGCCGAACCCGCCGCCACGCGCGTGGTATCGCGGAAACCCGGACCGCAGAACGCGACGCTTTCCGCGTCCGGATTCGCGCCCAGCACGGCTTCGACCAGCGCCGCCGCCGCCAGATGCGGCAGGTGACTGGTGCGGGCCACCAGCCGGTCGTGCGTATCGGCATCCATCACCCGCACCGCTCCGCCAACGTTCCACCACAGGCGGCAGACACGTTCGACCGCCTCGGGTTTGGCCGCCGCCGGCGGCGTTACCGCCACCATCGCGCCCTCGTACAGCCCCGCCCGCGCCGCCTCCAGCCCGCTGCGTTCGGAACCGGCCATCGGATGACTGCCCACAAAAGTCGCCCGCCCGTCGGCCCAGCATCCCGCCAGTTTGCGCATGATCTCGCCCTTGGTGCTGCCGACATCGGTCACCACGGCGCCGTCGGCCACGGCCGCGGCACAGGCCGTCACGAGCGGCGCAATGAAGGAGATCGGCGTGCCGACCACAACCAGTTCCGCCCCGCGCACGGCCTCTTCGGGCGTCCCGGCCGTCCGTGTGACCGCCCCCGCCGCCAGGGCCGCCGCCGCCGTCTCCGGCCGCCGCGCCCAGCCCACCACCTCGCGCGCCACACCGCGCCGGCGCAAGGCCAGCCCGAGCGATCCGCCCATCAAACCCAACCCCAATATCGTCACACGTTGAAAAGCCGCTTGCATGAAGGCAGACTAGCGGGAAGAAGGGAGAATCGCAAGGGGCATTCGGGGTTGGGAAGGGTTCAGGGAGGGTTCAGGGGGTCGGGGTTCAGGAAGAGGGGCAAGAGTCAAGGGGCAGAGGGAAGCAAGGCGCATGGGAAGAGGGACATGGAACGGTGATATGGTGAAATACCGAACAATCAATATCCAACACGGAATGTCCGATTTCCAAGTGAAGAAACTTGGCGGGGGGTGCTGTCATGGGGCCTATTATCTTTCAATCCGCAGCATGGGCCACTATCATCTCCGCCGATGTCAGCGACGTTTGTTCCATCCGCGATCGGGAGCTCGCCCGCCACCGGCGGACGGCTTTGGCGCTTTGACAGCCTGCCTTCGACCAACCTGTGGGCTCGTGAAAACATCGCGTCGCTGCAGCCGGGTGACGTGATCGCAACTCAGCATCAGACCGCCGGACGCGGACGCTTCGAGCGTCCGTGGTTCGCGGCCCCTGGCGCGAGTCTGGCCCTGAGCCTGGTGCTGGATGGCGTCGCCCTTGCCGGCGTGGCGCCCAATCTGGCCCAGGCCGCCGCCCTCGGCGTGCGGCGCACACTGGCGCGGACAGGCATCGCGGCCCTGCTGCAATGGCCCAATGACATCCTGGTGGCAAGCCGTAAAATCGCCGGCTTGCTGGCCGAAAGTACGGATGCCGGACGCCGCATCGTGCTCGGCTTGGGCTTGAACGTCAACGTTCCGGCGGCGACGCTCAAACAGGAGATTCCCGGGCGACCGGCGACTTCGATGGCGGTAGAAACCGGACAGGCTTTCGAACTGGAAGCCGTTCAGGCGGAGCTCCTGATTAACGTGGTCAGCGCCTTGCGGGAACTTCAAGCCGGCGGCTTCGCCGCCCTTGCGCCGGAATGGGCCGCGCACGACGCGCTAAACGGACGCAGCCTGCGCCTGGCCCTCAACGAAACGCAGACAGTGGAAGGAAATTACGCGGGAGTGGACGAATTGGGACGCCTGCGCCTGACGGACAAACAGGGGAAAAGCACCGCCTACTGGGCCGGCGAAGTGCAAAGATTGCGCTGACCGAAAAACGTCGCTGTCCGGTCGCAATCCCTAACAGCCTTCGGTCTTCAGCATAAACAACCTGTCTTCCCTACCGCACCACGTCGCCGCGGCCAGGCAAGTTCGCAACATCCAGTGTCCCCGGCGCGCTCTGCATGGACGACTTGGCGGAAGGAATGTCGTCCTTTGCGGCAACAGTCGTCTCGGGCTTAACCTGCGCCACAACCACCGCCTCCACCGCCACCGGTTTCGGTTGCACCGCCGCCACGGAGATAACTTCTGGAACGTCCCGCTCGACCTTGGTCGCCGCCACCTGCGATGTCGGCACGCTGCTTTTCCGTGCGACCATGTGAATAGCCAGCGCAATCACCACCACCATCATCGTCATCTGAAAAACCATTCTCGCGATCATAATCACGCTCCTCTCCGCAATCGATTCCCCAACGGAGGCGGATTATGGGCCTCCCCCGAATAAATGTCAACTCCCTGAAAATACGAAACTTCCGTTGTACAACGCCATCGAAGCGCACATAATCGAGGCGTGGGCCATATCCGCCCGCGGGCTGGCGCTGGTTGCGCAAGTCGGTGTTTCCAAACGATCGTGGAGCAGGCGAATGACAAAGGTAACTTTCAAAGGGGAAGCGGTTAAAATGGCTGGCATGCTGCCGGTGCGGGGCGCAAAGGCGCCGGAATTTTCGCTGACGAACGCGGCGCTGGAGGATGTTGGGTTGAAGAACTTCGCCGGCAAGCGGAAAATCCTGAACATCGTACCGAGCCTGGACACGACGGTGTGCGCGATTTCGGCGCGCAAATTCGACGCCGAGGTGGCCAAACTGAAGGACGTGGCGTTGCTGACGATTTCGGCCGACCTGCCTTTCGCCTCCAAACGCTTCTGCGATGCCGAAAAGCTGTCGCACGTCGTGCCGCTTTCCACCTTCCGCTCGCCATCGTTCGGAAAGGACTACGGCGTGCGGATCGCGGCCGGCCCGCTGGCCGGACTGATGGCCCGTTCCGTGCTGGTGCTGGACGCCTCCGATAAGGTGATCCACGCCGAGCAGGTGCCTGAAATCACCCAAGAACCCGACTACGCGGCGGCCTTGAAAGCGCTGGCCTGAAGGGAAATTAGAGCCGTCTCGATCAACGGACGGATTCGATCAAGGCGGCGAGTTTGGTCACCCATCCGGTGGTGTTGCGCTCTGCCGTGATCAGGGGCGCCTGATTGGCGACGGCAATGGCGATAAAGACCGCATCGTAGGCGGTGGCGCCGTACTCCAGGGCCGTGCTCAACACGGCACGCCGCTCCGGCTCCACCACCTCCAGCGGCGCGTCGAGATGCAGATCGAAGATGTCCGCAGCGAGTTCCTGCCCGATCTCGCCTCGCGTAACAAGCGTACGCAGGACATTCGCGAATTCCCAATAGTGAAAGTCCGGCACAAGCAGCCGCACCTTGCCGCCAAGCATGCGATCCTGCCAGACTCTTGCCGCCGCGGAAAAGCGCTCCTGCATATACCACGCCACGGTAACGCTCGTATCGATGACGTAAGTGTTCATCGTGTGTCGCGATCCCGCCGCACGATATCGTGCGAACCGCAATGCCCGCTCAAACGTTCGGTCCGGGCGCGCACCTTTTGCAACCGCTCCCGATAGGTCATCCGCCGCCGTTCCTCGCGTTTGGTTGTCACGTACAAAGACAGGGCTTCCTGAACCAATCCCTTCTTGCTCCGGACCGAGGTATATCTGGACGCCTCAGCCAGCAGGTCGTCATCCAGCACAATATTGGTTCTCATACACATAAGATACACAAGGTGTATGCGTTGTGTCAACGGTTGGATTTTATTAGGTTATCAGGTTATCTGCGCCAGGCGCGTAAGGCCCAGAGACAGAGTGCGCCCCCGCCGATCACGGCAATCCATGAGACCCAGACCGGTATATCGTGGCTCGCGATCTGCACCGGCCAACGATCGAATATTCGCACCGCATGCACCACCGCAACCACACCGAAGATAGCGCCTGAAACGAGAATATATTTTTTCGACATGTTCTGATCTCCTCTCCACCTGTATCCGCGCCGTCAGCGATTCGCTTCCCGAAACCATCCTGCGCGAATGCTGCGCTTGCACCCGCTCGGGTGTCAAGCGTCAGCCTGCAAACTAAGGTTTTATACCTGGCATTATCATGGTTTCGCCAATTGGCGTTTTCCGGCCTTGGGGGCATTCTGCGCAGCGTAGGACGGATCGAAGGAAAAGGTCGCTAACAGTCACCAGTTCAGCAAAAAGAAAGAGGAAAGCCACGATGAGAATGATCATGCAGGTCACGATTCCAAACGCGAAGTTCAATGCGCTCGTCAAGGACGGCACGGTGGGACAGAAAATCCAGAAGATTCTCGATGACGCCAAACCGGAAGCGGTTTACTTCACCGAATACGCGGGGCATCGCGGAGCGATACTGATCGTCAATCTGGACGGTCCAACGAAAGTGCCGGCCCTGGCGGAGCCCTGGTTCCTGGCCTTCGATGCCGACGTCCAGTTCCACGTCGTCATGAGTCCGGAGGAACTGGGACGGGCCGGACTGGAAAGTCTCGCCAAAAAATGGGCTTGAGAGCACGCAAACAACAGGAGGTACGCCATGAATAAATCGGAATTGAAGAATTTCGGGAAGCCGGATGAAGTGCGGGTATTTCCCCAAGGCCGTCTGGAATTGGTCAAAATCGGCGGGGCCACCGTCGGGCGGGCCATCTTCGAGCCCGGCTGGAGATGGTCGACCTCGGTTCAACCGCTGGTCAAGACCAAGAGCCGCGAAGCGCCGCACTTCCAGTATCATGTCTCGGGCGTACTGAGGGTCAAGATGGACGACGGCAGCGAGTTCGATTGCCGGACGGGGGATGTTTCCCTGATCCCGTCGGGGCACGACGCCTGGGTGATGGGCGACGAACCGGCGGTCGTCGTGGATTTTCAGGGCATGGTCGATTACGCCAAAGCGCGTTAGTATCGCCGACGCTATTTCCCTGAACCAGCCGGCTTAGCCTCACCGTGGTCGAGGCCGATCAGATTTTTAACACCGCCGAGCGCTTTGCCGGCGCCCGTTCCGATTGTCTTGATACTGTCCGTCGCCACATCCTCCACGGCTTTCGCGCCTTCCACGGCCAGTTTCCCCGCGCCGCCGACAACATCGGTGACGCCATGAAGTATGGCGCCCAAAATATCGCTCAAGGCCTCCACAAAGGTCACGCCCTTGGCCCGCTTGTCGTCTCCGCCGATGTTGGTCAGACGGATGGGCGGCAGCGGCAGAATCATGGCATGACCACCCAGCGCGGTGACGGAGACATTGACCTGCGCGCCGTTAATCGCCAGTTTTCGGATCACGACTTTTTTACCGCCCTCGGCCTTGGGCTTGGCCGGCGCCGGTGTATCCGGAACTTCCTTTTTGGGCGCGAGTTGATCCATTAATTGGCCGATGTTGCTGTTGTGCAGCGACCGTTCGTAAGTGATTTGCGGCCCCTGGATGCGGATTTCCTCGATCATCACGACCTTCCCGAACAGCGACGCCGTGTCGAGCGCGATATCCAGCGAATCCAGGTCGAATATTCCCGACGTCTCATAACCTTTGGGATTGCCCACATGCAGCCCCTTCAACTTGAGCTGACCTCTGATGGGCGACAGGACCGCCGATTGCACGGAGACCGGCACACCCAGCAGACGCGGCCCCGCGGTATTGATCGCCTGCTTGATCAGCGCGCCGCCAAAGAAACCCACGCCCAGAACGATCGACAGCAGCAAAGCCAACACGACAACCACGCTGACCTTCAACGTCTTCTTCATGCGGGGCTCCTTTGCTTCACCAATGACGGTTTAAATGTGGCGCCCGAAGGGAATTGTTTCAAGTGAAAAATCGCGCAGCGGTCAAGCCGAAGGGCACCCCATGCCGGGCGGCATGTTCTGTTTGAGCGACCGGTAGTCCGTTTTGCCGGTGCCCAGCAGCGGGATTTTGTCGAGTTTGACGACGCCGCGAATGTTGTGAAGCGCGGAGAGGCCGGCCGCGCGAATCGAGCGGTTGACCTCCTCGCGGTCGAGCTCGCGCACCGTGAAGAGCACCAGTTCCGGATTGAGTTCCACCGCCGTCGCCTCCACGGCCAGCACGGGCTCGTCGTCGGAGGGGCGCGCGTATTTGCGGTTCAGCACATCCTCGATCGCCGGCAGGGAGATCATTTCGCCGCCCAATTTTACGAAACGTTTCAGACGCCCGGCGAAGCTCAGCACGCCGTCCGGCGCCTCGCTGACCAGGTCGCCGGTGCGGTACCAGTTTTGGCCTTCGAACTCGACGAACGGCGAAGCCCCGTCGTAGTTCAGGTAGCCGCCAAAGATGCTCGGACCGCGCACCAGCAGCATGCCCTTGCGGCCCGGCGGCGTCCGGCCCGCGCCTTCAACCTCCACCACCGCATACTCGATGGAGGGCAGGACTTTGCCGATGGTTCCGAATTGCGGCGACTGTTCGTCGTTCAGAGAGACCACCGGCGAGCATTCGGTGATGCCGTAGCCCTCCACCAGATGCGCGCGCGGCCACAGGCGCCTGACCAGATCGTAGAGTGGTTCCGGACACTTTTCCGCCCCCGTAATCACCCGCCGCAGACTATCGAGTTCGCCCGCCCGCACCTTGCGCACGATGCCATTGAGAAAGGTCGGCGTGCCGGCCAGCAGCGTAACCTTATAGGCCCCGATCAGGCGCGCCAGCACCGCCCCCTCCGTGGGATTGGCGTGATAGACCACCGGCACCGCCGCCACCAGCGGCAGCACGGTGGTGATGGCCAGTCCGAAGGAGTGAAAAGGTGGCAGCATGCCGAGCAGCCGGTCGTCATGGTGGAACACGAAGACGCGGCAGAGATCGCGCAGGTTGGCCAGCAGGTTGGCGTGCGTCAGCGGAACGGCCTTGGGCAGATTCTCCGAGCCGCTGGTGAAAAGCACGACCGCCGTCTCATGCCGGCGCGCCGGCTTCAAGGCCGACACCCAGCCGAGCCGGCCGCGCGCGAAGGCCGCCAGTTTGCGCCCCCAGCCGATCCGCTTCGCGACCCGCTCCAGCAGCACGAAACGTCGATTGAGCGCCTCCAGGCCGACGTTCTGCGATTCCAGTTTCCGCAGCAGGGCGCCGGCGGTCAGCACATGCTTGACGCCCAGCAGTTCCAGCGAGTGCGCGAGGTTGCGGACGCCGGCGGTCCAGTTGACCATCACCGGTATCTTGCCGGCCGCCAGCACGGCGAAATAGAGCATGCTGGCGGCGGGCGATGCCGGCAGCATGATGCCGATATAGTCGCCTTCCAAGGCCGCGATCGACGGTTTGAAAACCAGGATGGCCGTCAGCACATCGCGGTAGGTCCTGACACCGCCGGCCTGGTCCGCCAGCACGATACGCGAGGGACAGGCGCGGATCTGCCCGGCCAGGATATCCAGCAACGATCCACCTTCGGGAATGGCGACCCTGCCGGAAGGTCCTGGCGACTTAAACCAGGCCGGCGGAACCGCTTTGAGTTCCACGGGGGCGGAGTCCGCGAATTCGCCGCGGGCGGCCAGCAATAGATCCGAGACCCGTTCCAGGCCCGTGCCGTCGCCGACCTGAAACCCGAACTCATGCTCCACCCACAGCGCCAGTTCAACCAAGGCCAGGCTGTCCAGGCCCAGATCGCGGGCCAGATGGTCCCGCGGGCCAATCTGCTGGATGCCGCTGATCTCCCGCAGACGCCGCATGACCAGATCGCGCGTGGCGACGGGGATATCCTCCAACTCCCCGGACAGATCGCGCTCGCCTTCCGGCTCCGGTAAAACGCGCCGTCCGCCGCGTTCCCATTGCGTGTAAGGCACATAGGTGTTGGGCGGCGCCGCGCGATTGTAAAACTCCTCCAGATAGCGGTTGAGAGCGGCGCGGTCGGCCCGCCGGGGAAGATCCGCCGGTTCGACAAGTTCCACCCTCAGCGCGCGGCGCGGTCCGAAGAAGATGCCGTTGGCCAGCACGGCCCCCAGCAGCCGCGCGAGCAGCGGCCGTAACTTTGGCGCGCGGCCGGAGGCGAAGCCGAACGCGCTGCCCCACAAGCCGGTGGTGCGGACCAGTACGACGCGCGCCTCCGGCGCCTGGCGCAGAATCGTCTCCACCGCGCTGTTGCCCGCCAGATCCGTGACGCCGCGCCGCATGATGCGGCCGGAGGGATAGAGCAGAATGTTCCCGCCCTGTTTGAGCGTCGCGATGCAATTCGCGATCGCCCGCTCGACTTCGTCATTGCTGCCCGGCCCGTAAACGATCGGGTCCGGCATCGGAAAGGCCCCGATCAGTTTCGTCACCCAACGCACCACGGGGCGATCGATCTGATCCTTGTCGGAAAGCGGCCGCGGATGAAAGCGGCGGAAGAGTTCGGACATCAGGATCACGGGATCGATCAGGGCGGGATGATTGGGCAGAAACAGAATGCCGGCGGCGCCGCGCGCCGCCACCGCGTCCAGCCCCTCCACCCGGATGCGATAACGCAACCGCAACAACCCGCGCGTCATCATGAACAGCAGCGCGGCGATCATTGGACGGGCTCCTCAGCGCGGCAGACACGGTCCAACCCCAGCGCCGCCAGCAGCGTGAGTACGGCCAGCACGCCGAAGGAATCGGTCGGACGCAGCCAGGCATTCAAGGCGTTGGCGACAAAGGACGACAGCAGCAAGCCGGCGAAAACCACGAAATTGACGGCCGACAAGACCGCCCCCTTGCGCGCCGCGGGCGGCCGGATTTGCAGGAAGCTCTCGATCGGTATCAGGATCGCGCCGCCCGCCAGTCCCGCCGCGAAGGTCAGCGCGAACAGCGTCGGTATCTGCGCCGTCACTCCCAGCAGCGGCACGGCGGCGAGGCCCGCCATGACCAGGCCCATGACCGCCGACGCCGGCGCCAGCACGCGCTGCCAGCGCGGCCGGCTCGCGAATCTCGCGACCGCCAGTCCGCCCACGCCGATGCCGATCAACTGGCTGACGATCAGCCCGCTGGTCAGCGTCTTGCTCAGCCCGAACTGCTGAATGCCCAGCGGATTGATCACCAGGATCATCACCGAGCCCACGAACCAGACGAAGATGTCGACGGCGATCGTCACCTTCAGCAGCCGGTCGGCGCAGGCCTCGCGCAGTTCGCGCAGGGTATGCACCGGTCCGTACCAGGGAAAGCGCGCCGACGGATTGGCCGCCGGATGATGCGGCACGCCCAGACTGACCAGAAAGCCCGCGGCCGCGACCGCCACCACAGCGGCGCCCACCGTCAAGCGCGACAGTTCGATGCCGCGCCACTGCCCCGGCACATCCAGCGCCACGCCCGCCAGCGCGATGCCGCTCAGGATGCCCACCGTCACCAGCATGCGCAGGATACCGTTCAAGCGCGGAATGTACCACTCCGGGTAAAGCTCAGGCAGGCTGCCGTTCAAGGCCGGACTGAAAAAGGTCGCCTGCAGACCCATGATCGCCAGCATCGTGAAGATCAGCGACCAGTGGCCGAGGCAAATCCCCGCGGCGCCCGCCAGCATGGCCAGCAATTCGCAGGCCTTGGCGCCGATCACCACCTTGCTCTTGGGAAAACGGTCGGCCATCCAGCCGGCCGGCGCGGAAAAAATCAGAAACGGCAGTGTGAACACGGCCAGCGCAAAGCCCTGCATCGAGTTGCGGCCCGCCGCCACGGCCAGCACCAGCGCCGCCTGCTTGAAAAAATTGTCGTTGAACACCCCAAGAGTATAGGCGCCCGCCATGCAGGCGAATTTACCGCGCCCGCGGCGGATCGCTTCGTCATCGTCATGCGGAGTTCTGGCGGGACTTTCCATGAATGGACGGAGTATGCGGGAGGAAGAGCGCGTAGGCAAGCAGTGTTGCCGGACTGTGTTGCCGGGCCGAATTCGCGATTGACAAATCGTCCGGACAGGTTGTATCGTAGGTGTCTTTTTTCCCGCCTCCGCGCGCATCGAATCGGGAGGGCTGGAATGGCGGAAAACCGATGAATCTGGACATCAATGATGCCGTGGCGCTGATGGCTGTGTCGGACGACACCATCTACCGCTGGATTCGCGACGATGGTTTGCCCTGTCACCGCGTTGACGGACAATACCGTTTCAACCGCGAACAACTGCTGGAGTGGGCCACCGCGCGGGGCGTCAAGGTCTCGCCCGCCATGTTCGCCGCGCCGGACGCCTCCGGCGCGATGCCGGCGACCTTTTTCGCCGCGTTGGCGGCTGGCGGCATCCACTACGGCGTGCCCGGCGCGAACAAGCACGCCGCCTTGGCCGAGGCCATCGGCAAAATGCCGCTGCCGGAGGATATGGACCGCGATCTGCTGCTGGAGGTGATGCTGGCGCGGGAATCGCTTGGCTCCACCGGCATCGGGGACGGCATCGCCATCCCCCATGTGCGCAACCCGATCGTGATGCATATCGCGCAGCCGCTGGTGACGCTCTGTTTTCTGGCCACGCCCGTCGAGTTCGACGCTGTGGACGGCAAACCGGTCCATACCCTTTTCACAATCGTGAGTCCCACGGTCAAAATGCATCTGCACCTGCTGTCGCGCCTGGCCTTCACCCTGCGCCAGCCGGAGTTCGCGGGCTTGATCGCGCGGCAGGGGCCCGGCGGGGAAATTCTGGCCTGCGCCTCCGCCATCGAAGGCAAGGTGGCGGATCCCGCCACAGGTGGAAGGTCGAAGGTGGAAGGTTGAGGAACAATCCGACCCAGTTTTGCATAGGTGACGTGGTGACCCCATCCACCCTCCCCCATCCACCCTCCACCTTCCACCTTCCACCCTCCATCCCGGCAACACCCGCGGCCGAAGAAAGCAACAAGTCGTGACGCTAATCATTACGGCTCTGGCCATCTGGCTGGCGACGGGCGCGCTTTGTCTGGCCTTCTCCAAACGTCCGCGGCTGGTCCAGGCGATCGGCCCCGCGGGCGCCGTGCTGGGCAGTCTACCCGCGCTTTTCGCCGCCGGGTGCGCGCTCTTTTGCGGATCGACCGGCGCCCTGCAACTGCCGTGGTCCCTGCCCGGCGCCAACTTCGTCATCGGCATGGATGCCATCTCGGCCTTTTTCACGCTGCCGATCGTTTCGATCTGCGCCCTGGCCGCCATCTATGGACGCGAATACCTGCGCCCTTACGAAGGCCGCAAGGCGTTGGGGGTATCGTGGTGCATGTTCAATCTGCTGTCCGCCAGCATGCTGCTGGTGGTGCTGGCGCGCAACGGCGTGCTCTTCCTGCTGGCGTGGGAGGCGATGTCGCTCTCGTCGTTCTTTCTGGTGATGTTCGAGGGCGAGAAACCAGAGGTTCGCCGCGCCGGCTGGACCTATCTGGTGGCCACGCACATCGGCGCCGCCTTCCTGCTGGTGCTGTTCGTCCTGCTGGGCCGGCCCACGGGATCGCTGGACTTCGACGGCTTCGGCCAAATCGCCGGCACGCCGGCGCTGGCCAGTCTGGCCTTCGTGCTGGCGGTGGTCGGCTTCGGAACCAAGGCCGGTTTCATGCCGCTGCATGTCTGGCTGCCGGAGGCGCATCCGGCGGCGCCGTCGCACGTCTCGGCCGTGATGAGCGGCGTCATGATCAAGACCGGCATCTACGGCCTGCTGCGCACGCTGCTCTGGCTCGGTCCGCCACCGCTCTGGTGGGGCTATCTGCTGGTGGGCATCGGCGTCGTTTCCGGCGTGCTGGGCATTTTGTTCGCGCTCGCCCAGCACGATTTGAAACGCCTGCTGGCCTACTGCAGCGTGGAAAATGTCGGCGTGATCGCGATCGGACTGGGCATCGGCCTGATCGGACTGGGCAGCCACCATCCGCTGCCGGCGGCGCTGGGGCTGGCCGGCGCACTGCTGCACGTGGTCAACCACGCGATCTTCAAAAGCCTGCTCTTCATGGGGGCCGGCTCGGTGCTGCATGCCACCGGCAGCCGCGAACTTGACCAGCTCGGCGGCCTTTTGAAATCCATGCCGTCCACCGGCGCAACCTTTATGGCGGGCGCGGCCGCGATCAGCGGCCTGCCGCCGTTCAACGGATTCGTCAGCGAGTTTCTGATCTACTTCGCGGCCTTCGGGTTGCTCGGCGCCGCCGGCATTCCGGTCGTGCTGGCGGCGCTGGCGGCCATCGTCAGCCTGGCGCTGATCGGCGGCCTGGCCGCGGCCTGCTTTACCAAGGCCTTCGGAACGATCTTTTTGGGCGAAGCGCGTTCCAGCCAGGCGGAGCATGCCCATGAGGCGGGGCCCGGCATGCGCGCCCCGCAGATTCTGCTGGCGGCGCTCTGCCTGGCAATCGGCGTGACGGCGCCCTTCGCGATCGGCGTGCTCAAGCCGGTGGTCAAGCAACTGGCGGGCGCGACCGATCTGGGCGATTGGACGGGCGCCGCCGCCCTGCCCCTGGCGGTCGTGGCGTGCGCCGGCGTGGGACTGCTGGCGCTCTTCTGCCTTCTGATCGCCCTTCGCGCCATGCTGCCCGCCCGGCGCATGACGACCGCGGCCGGCACCTGGGATTGCGGCTATATCGCGCCGACGCCGCGCATGCAATACACGGCCTCCTCGTTCTCCGATCCGCTAACCCGCTTCTTCGGTCCGCTGCTGGGCATCCGCCGCAAGTTCGCGGGACCGCGCGGTTTCTTCCCCGACCGCGCCTCGCATTCGACCGAAACGCCGGACATGAGCCGCGAACGCATCTACAAGCCGGCCTTCATCGCGATCGAACGGGCTATGGCGAAATTCCAATGGATCCAGCACGGGCGGCTGAACCTGTACATTCTCTACATCGTGCTGACGCTGCTGGCGCTGCTGACCTGGAAGCTGGGCAGGCCATGAGCGTCTGGAACTTCAGTTATGCGGCGCTCGGCCTGCTGCTGGCGCCCCTGCTGCCGGGCATCGTCAACCGGACCAAGGCGGTTTTCGCCGGACGCCATGGCCAGCCGCTGCTGCAGACCTACTACGATCTGGCCAAGCTTCTGCGCAAGGGCGCCGTTTACAGCCGGACCACAAGCTGGGTTTTCCGCCTGGCGCCGGCGGGCGGCCTGGCCTGCGTGATCGCCGCGCTGCTGCTCGTGCCCGCGGGGGATTATGCCGCGCCGCTGGCTTTTCCCGGCGACCTGATTCTGCTGGCCTATTTGCTGGGGCTGATGCGCTTCATGACCGTCTGCGCCGCGCTCGACACGGGTTCGAGTTTCGAGGGCATGGGCGCCAGCCGCGAAGTCCAGTTTTCCGCGCTGACCGAGCCGGCGCTGATTCTGGGACTGGCCGCGCTGGCCTATGCGACGGGTTCGTTCTCGCTCTCGGGTATTTTCGGCGGCGTGACCCGTCCCGATTGGCTGCAGGTCGGTCCGGCGCTGGTGCTGGTGGCGGCGGCCCTGCTGATCGTGTTTCTGGCCGAAAACTCCCGCATCCCGGTTGACGATCCCAACACGCACCTGGAACTGACCATGATCCACGAGGTCATGATCCTCGATTACAGCGGGCCCGATCTGGCTTTCATCCTTTACGGCGCATCTTTGAAACTCTGGCTGCTGGGCGCGCTGCTGGCGAACATCTTCCTGCCGCTGAGCGGGCGCTCCGGACCGCTGCAGATCGCCTGCCTGGTGGCCGGCATCTTCGTGGTCGCGGTGGTGACCGGCGTAATCGAATCGGTGATGGCGCGCCTGAGCCTGCTCAAGGTGCCACAGCTTCTGGTCGGCGCGGCGGCCATGTCGGTTCTGGGCTTCGTCCTGATGCTGAGGTACGCGCTATGAACGCCTGGACCGACATCATGCTGGTCGTCCTGATCCTGACAACCTTCTGGCTGCTCGGATCGAGCCGCCTGGCCTCCTGCATCCGCATCTGCGCGATTCAGGGCGTGGCCACCGGGTTGCTCGGGGTGGTCGGCGGCGGGCTCAGCATCCGCGTGGCCGCCATCAGTCTGGCCGTGATCGTGCTCAAGGGACTGGCCTTCCCCTGGCTGCTTTCGCGGGCGTTGCGCGAATCCAACACCAGCCACGAGGTGCAGCCCTTCGTGGGTTATGTCGCCTCGCTGCTGGTCGGGGTCGTGATCCTGGGGCTTTCCTTCTGGGCCGATTCCTGTCTGCCTGCGCTGTCGCATGTGGCCTCGCGCCTGGTGGCGCCGGTGGCCTTCGCGCTGCTGATCGCGGGACTTTTTCTGATCGTCGCCCGCAAGACCGCCGTCAACCAGGTGCTCGGTTATCTGGTGATGGAGAACGGCATCTACACCTTCGGCTTCGGCGTGGTCCGCGAAATTCCCGCCCTGGTCGAACTGGGCGTGCTGATGGATGTTTTCGTGGCCGTGTTCGTGATGGGCATCGCGATTTACCGGATCAACCGGACGTTCGATCATATCGACTCCGACCAATTGACGCTTTTGAAGGGATAAGGCGATGATGACCGCGGGATGGATTCTTCCGGCCCTGGTGGCCGCGCCGGCGCTGCTGGCCGGGCTCAGCCTGCTGGCGCGCTCGCCGCGCGCGGCCCTGCGGACCGGCGCCGCGGCCACGCTGGCGCTGACGCTGGCGGCGGGCGGCGCCGTGGCGCGGGTTTTCCTGTGCGGACCGCTGCAGTGCGCTGGCGGGTGGTTCTATCTGGACGCGCTCTCGGCCTATCACCTGGCCATTCTGATGCTGGTCTTCGCGCTCTGTTCCTGCTTCGCGATGGTCTATTTCCGCGAGGAAATCGGCGCCGGCCTCTTCACGCGCAAACTGGCCCGCCGCTATCAGGCGCTCTGGTTCGGTTCGCTCGCGGCCATGAACCTGGTGCTGGTCAGCAACAACCTGGGCGTGATGTGGGTCGGCGTCGAGGCCACGACGCTGTTGAGCGCCTTCCTGATTTGCATCCACGCCACACCGCAGGCCCTGGAGGCGATGTGGAAGTATCTGTTGATGTGTTCCGTGGGCGTGGCCCTGGCCTTTGCCGGCATCCTGTTGCTGGCCGCCACCGCCTCCACTTCGCTGTCGGGACATGACGCGCTGCTCTGGACGCGCCTGATGAATCCGGCGGTGACGCTCGATCCCATGCTGGTCAAGGTGGCCTTCATTTTTCTGGTGGTGGGTTTCGGCGCCAAGGCCGGCCTGGCGCCGCTGCACAGTTGGCTGCCGGACGCCCACAGCCAGTCGCCGTCGCCCGTCTCCGCGATGTTTTCGGGAATCCTGCTGACCACCGCCATGTACGGCATCCTGCGCTACATCCCGCTGGTCGAACGCGCCACCGGCAACACCGGCTGGGGCCGGGAAGTACTGGTGGCGCTGGGCCTGCTTTCGGTGCTGGTGGGAGCCGCGTTCGTAATCGGTCAGCAGGACATCAAGCGTTTGCTGGCCTATTCCAGCGTGGAAAATATGGGCATCATCACGCTGGGCATCGGACTCGGGGGCCTGGGCGTCTATGCGGCGCTGCTGCATACGCTCAACAATTCGCTCTGCAAGAGCGTGTCGTTCTGCTGCGCCGGAAGGATCGGCCAGATCTACGGCAGCCTGGACATGCGCCGCATCAAGGGCATGCTGAAAGTTTCGCCGCTCTGGGGCGGCGGACTGCTGGCCGGCCTGATGGCGCTGATCGGCGTGGCGCCCTTCGCGTTGTTTATCAGCGAATTTTTGACCGTGCGCGCGGCCTGGCAGCGGGCCGCCTACTGGCCCATGGGGCTGCTGCTGTTCGGACTCGGCCTGGTCTTCATCGGCGTCCTGCGCAAAGCCATACCGATGGCCTGGGAAGTCCCTGAATCCGCGCCGAAGCCCCCGCCGACCCATCGCGCCGAAGCGCTGCTGGTATGGTTGCCGCTGGCGCTCTTGCTGCTGCTGGGCCTCTGGATTCCCCGTCCGCTCGGCGCGATGATCGCGCAGGCGGCCGCCGTGCTGGGAGCGACGCCATGACGGCCGACTTCGCCAGGTTGCCCAATGGCGGCGTGCTGCCGCTGGTGCAGTTGCCGCGGCTGGGCCTGGAGCGTTTCCGCGCCGCCGTGCTGGACGAGATCGCGAAAAGCGGCGCCCGGCTCTCGGCTTTTTTCGCCTGCCCCGGCGACGCGCGGGGCCATTTGCTGATCGCCGTGCTGGCGCTGGATGATCAGGGCGTGCTCGCCGTGACAAGCTGCGCGGTAGAGCGGGAATATGCCGCGCTCACGCCCGACTGTCCGCAGGCGCAGGGTTTCGAGCGCGAGATCGCCGAAGTGTGGGGCATCCGGCCGTTGGGCCATCCCTGGCTGAAGCCGCTGCGCTTCCAGCCGCCGCGCGGCGCGCCCGCCGCTGCGGAGCGCCCCGCCATCGGTCTGGCGCCTTTTTTCGCCATCAGCGGCGCTGAAATCCACGAGCTGGCGGTCGGCCCGGTCCACGCCGGCGTGATCGAACCGGGTCACTTCCGCTTCCAGTGCCATGGCGAGACGGTCTACCACCTCGAAACCTCGCTCGGCTACCAGCATCGCGGCGTCGAACGGGCATTGCTGGGCGGTCCCGCTGCGCGCACGATCCACTACATGGAAACGCTCTCCGGCGACACCAGCATCGGCCATGCCACGGCCTACAGCCGCATCTGCGAGGCCCTGGGACGGATCCGCGTGCCGGCCCGGGGCCAGGCGCTGCGCGGCGTGGCGCAGGAACTCGAACGTCTCGCCAACCACATCGGCGATCTGGGCGCGCTGGCGGGCGACGTCGGCTTTCTGCCGACGATGTCGTACTGCGGCCGCATCCGCGGCGATGCGCTCAACCTGACCGCCATCCTCTGCGGCAACCGCTTCGGGCGCGGGCTGGTGCGGCCGGGTGGCTGCGGCTGCGACATCACGGCCGGGGATGTCGAACGGCTGCTGAGCCGCCTGGAAGAGGTGCGGCGCGACACGGCATCGGCCGTGCAACTGCTCTTCGAGTCGCCGACCGCGCGGGCGCGTTTCGACGACACGGGCGCGCTGAGCGCGCAAACCTGCCGCGAACTGGGGCTGGTGGGCGTCGCCGCGCGCGCCTGCGGACTGGCGCGCGATGTGCGGCGCGACTTCCCCTACGGCATCTTCCAGTTCGCGCAACTGCCGGTCTGCACCTGGGAGAGTGGCGATGTCTTCGCGCGCGCCTATGTGCGCTGGATGGAAATTCAGCAGTCGCTGATTTTTGTGAGCGAACAACTGGCGGCGCTGCCGGATGGCGAGATCCGGCGCGTGCCGACGGACGGCACGCTGGCGCCAGAGCGTCTGGCCATCGCCCTGGTCGAAGGCTGGCGCGGCGAGATTTGCCATGCCGCCATCACCGGCGCGGACGGACGCTTCGCCTGCTACAAGCTGGTGGATCCCTCGTTCCACAACTGGTTTGGACTGGCCTTCGCGATGCGCGGCCAGCAGATATCCGACTTCCCGATCTGCAACAAGAGTTTCAACCTGTCCTACTGCGGGCACGATTTGTGAGGCTGGGAACATCATGTGGAGCATAATCAAAGCGCGCTGGCGTCAGGGCTACCGCACCGCCGCCTATCCGGCCGTGCCGCCGGCGCTGCCCGAGCGTTTTCGCGGCTGTCCGGAATTGACGGCCGGCGCCCCCGCCGCCGATTTTGTCCCCGCCGCCTCCGCCTGCCCGACGGGCGCCTTCACGGCCTCCGCCGGCGCGCCGCCCGCGCTCGACCTCGGCCTCTGCCTGTTCTGCGGCGCCTGCGCCGCCGCCTGTCCGGCCGTCGTAAAATTCACCGCCGAGCATCGTCTGGCGGCGCGCCGCCTGGAGGATTTGCGCCTGAGCCCCGGCGGCCGGCAGCCCCGTGCGGCGCCCGCGGAAGATTCCTTGCGCCGGCTCTTTGGACGCTCGTTGCGGCTGCGCCAGGTTAGCGCCGGCGGCTGCGGCGCCTGCGAGGCCGACAGTAACGTGCTGGGCGTTCCGACCTATGACATGGGCCGTTTCGGGATTCAATTCGTGGCTTCGCCTCGTCATGCCGACGGACTGCTCGTCACCGGCCCCGTGACGGAGAACATGCGTCTGGCCTTGCGCAAGACTTACGACGCCGTGCCCAATCCAAAAGTAGTGATTGCCGCCGGCGCCTGCGCCATCGGCGGCGGCCCCTACCGCGACCATCCGGAAGTCCACAACGGCGCCGCCGCCGCGATCCCCGTGGACCTTTTCGTTCCGGGTTGCCCGCCCCACCCCTATACCATCCTCGACGGCTTGCTGCGCTTCCTCGGCCGCATCCCGTAACCCGGCCTGCGATCCATTATTTATCTTCACCAACCGCGGCGGCTTCGGTATAGTCCGTGATCGTCGCATGGTTTATTCATGGAAATGACTTCCACATACGATATTCATCTGGATCGTTACGAGTCGAAGTACATCATTCCCCCGTCGCTGGTCCCGAAAATCCGGGAATTCATCCGGCCCTTCTGTATTCCAGACCCCTACACGAAGGGATATCCGCCCGAATACGTTGTCACCACACTCCAGTTGGACACCCCCGGCCTGGCCCTGCACTATGCCAGAACGAATGAAGCAAATGCCCGGTTCAAACTTCGCGTGCGGACCTATGGAGAACCCGGCGAGAGCGCCGTTTTCGTCGAGGTGAAACGCAAGTTTGCGCGAACCATCGTCAAGTCGCGTGTCAAAGTCGCCTTCGATGCCTGGGGCGAGCACTTGCTGCGCGACAAACGGCTGAACCTGCCCTTCAAATCCAAAAGCGAGGAGAACGGCTTTCTCGACTTTGTCCGCCTGGCGCGCGAAACGGGGGCGCGTCCGGTGCTGTTGGTGCGTTATACCAGGGAATCCTATTTTGGCGCCAACGACCCATATGCGCGCGTCACATTCGACCGCCGGCTGCTCTATCAACCCACGACTTCCTGGGTTTCCTGGGGGCGGGGCGGACGCTGGCTGGTCATGGATTCCTCTTTTGCGCAAAACAAGAATTATCGTTTTTCCGGCATCGTCATGGAGATCAAAACCTTGAGCGATGCGCCGCATTGGATGATGGATTTGATCGTTCATTTCAACCTCGAACAGACCGGCAACTGCAAATATTCCAGCGCGATCTGGCAGGAATCGGTTTTTGACCAGACCGCCTTGGCGCCTTACACCGCCGGGGATTTGATCGAGCCGTAAAAACCGCGTAATCGAAGGAAGCCCAAAACAATGGATCAGATTTCCACCTTGTTCGGATCGGCCCGCACATTGAGCACCGAACAAATTGTGTTCGCGCTGCTGCTGACCTTCGCGCTGGCCTTTGTCTTTGCCACCATATACCGCTGGACCTTCATCGGGTTTTCCTATTCGCGCGCGTTCATGCATACGATGGTGCTGGGCTCGATGGTGGTCTGCATGGTCATCATGGCGATCGGAAACAACCTCGCCCGGGGCCTCGGCATCATGGGAACCCTGGCGATCATTCGTTTCCGCACGCCGGTTCGCGATCCCAGGGACATGATTTTCCTCTTCGCCTGTTTCGGGATGGGCATCGCCTGCGGGGCGGCCGCCTACAATGTGGCCATCGTGGGCACCGTCACCTTGTCGCTGGCGGCGCTGGTTCTGCACTGGTCGCCGTTCGCCTCGCGCCGCGAGTATGAAGGGCTGTTGCGCTTCATGCTGCCGGCCAAGGCCGCCACCGAGGACGACGTCAAGGCGGCGCTGCGTCAGTATTGTTCCGCGTTCCATCTGATCGCCATGCGCGAGGCCGTTCAAGGCGAACTGCTGGAGTATTCCTACCAGATACGCCTGATCGACCCGTCCTATCATGCGGATCTGATCGCTAAAATACGGACCATCGAGGGCGTCTCCGAGCCAAGCCTGCTGCTGCATAGAACCTCGGTCGAATTGTAGCCCGCCGCGATGTACAGGACAATACAGCCGTATGAACGATAACCACTACGAACAACCGCGCATGACCAATTATCCGCGCCTCTGGCGGCGGCGGATTATCCGGAACTGGCCGTTTGTGCTCTGGCTGGCCGTGCTCGTTTTCATCGCCGCGTTCTACTCCCGGAATCAGCAGTTCGGACGCATGGCCGGAATCGTCGAAGTCGTCGAAGAACAGGTCGTGCCACAGGAAACCGCCCGTCTGATCTCCATTAACGTTACGGCGGGACAGCGCGTGAAGGCGGGCGAGTTACTGGCGCAAATGGACACCTCGCCGATCGACGCCCAGATTGCCGTGGAGGACACCACCTTGCGGGACGCGCGGGAGACCTTCACCCAATTTCAGCGCGGCATGGTGGCCGCCATCAATCAAGCCGAGGCGGCCGTGAAAACCGCGGATGCGGCGATGAAGACCGAACAAATGCGCCTGCAAAGCGATCAGGCCCAGGCGGAAGAACTCCGCCGGGAGCAGAAGCGCAGGGAAGCCCTAGGGAAGCCCTCCTGGCCACGCACATGATCGACGAAATGCGGGCGAATGAACTGCGCCCGCAGATTGCCGCGCTGGAGCAGACCGTGACCGCCTATCCGAAGATCATCGAAACCTACCGGCAGGCCAGGGAAAGCGCGATCAAACAGCAGTCCGCCTTGCAGAGCTGGCTCCGCCTGGGAGAGGGAGAGGATCTGTCCGCGGCGATCAGCAACAAAACCCAATCGGCGGCCGCGATCATCGAAGCCACCCGCGAAACTTATATCCGGCGCAGGAACAACGGGGCGCTGCGCGCCAACCTCGACGGCACGGTGGCCCGTATCCTGATCTGGCCCGGAAATATCGTCGCCGCCGGAACGCCGATCATGAATATCGTGGATGACAAACCACGGAACGTGATCGGTTTCCTGCCTGAAGTGCGTCCGGTTAATTTGAAGGCCGGACAGGAAGTCCTGGTCTGGCGCCAGAACGAGCCGTCGCTTTTGCTGCCCGGCGGGCAAAAGTCCGCCGTGACAGCCGTGGTGTCATCGATATCCCCGAACGTCGAGGCCTTGCCGGTCAGAATCAATCCGCTTCAAGTCCAGGTTCAGGGCGGCCAGCCGATTCGCGGCCGGAGGATTCTCTTCAAACTTCAAGGCGCGCATGATTTCAGCCCCGGGAAAACCGTCGAGATCGGCCAGATTCATGCCGGATGGCGGGCCGGTTTGGACCGGCTGATGACTATGCTCACAGGCCATAACTCGCAAGCCCCGCGGGCGGCGGAACCAAAATCCCGAACGAACGGGACGGTTCGCTACTAGGACGCACCATGGCATACCATGTTCACCGCGAGCGGATTCCCGATCGACGCCAGGCCGCGCGCCGGCGGTGCCCGCCGGGCCGCCTGATCGCCGCCGTTGTCGTGTTTTCAGGCTGTGCGACCCGGGATTATGCGCCGCCGCCCGTCCGTGACGTACCGGTGGAAGCCCCAGTCGTTGCAAGTCAGCCGCCGTCTCCCGGCGCCCTGACCGCAGGGGGGGGCTGTCCAGCGCGCCATCGCTTGCAGCCGACGACTCGACGCCCTCCGGACCGCGGTAACGGTGGCGAAGGCGCGCGTCCGCTCGGCCTATGACATCGCCGATCCTGAACTGAACGTGGCCTGGGGCCAACGCGCGGGGGATTCCCTGAGCGAGGAGTTTGCCACGCCCTCCGGCAGCCAGGAGGCAATGAAGACGGGGTCGGGAATCGCCCGGGAAACGGGAGACACATGGCGGATGGGCGCCCGTTTTTTCGTGCCGAACCCATGGCTCACGGCGCCGCGGGTTTCCGCCAGAAAGGCTGAGCTCCGGGCCGCGCAGGCGGACGAGCGCGCGGCCCGCTGGCTGGTCGAATGCGAGGCGCGCCGGTTGTTCGCCAAACTAGACTATCTCACGAACGACCTGGCGCTGGCCGGGAAACTCCTGTGTCTCGATGGCGATATATTGAGGGCCGCCCAGGCGCGTGTCGAACAGCACGCCGCCACGGCCTCTGACGTTGTCTCCGCGGTCCAAGGGCGGCTACAGCGGCAGAACGACCTCGATCAAATCCGCCGTCGTTTCAAATTGGCGCAACGCGGTCTGGCGGCGTTGCTCGATATGCCCGTGATGTCGCTTCAGCTCGCCACGAACGCGCCAGCCTGCGCCCCGCGCTTACCTTCCCCGCCGATTTCCTTCGCGCAGGCCAGGGCGGCCGCTTTGCAGCATCGCGGCGATCTCGATGCCCTTCGTTGGAGAATGCTGGCCGCCGGCTCCGCGTTCCGCGAGGCGCGCAATCTGCGGCTGCCCTGGATCAAGGAAATCACCGGCGATTATCGCGCGTCCAGCCGCCATGCCTGGGGCGTCGATACTCCCGGCGGGGCGTATGACGAACCATCGTGGATCTCCGACACCAGCGACCTGGACGAATGGCGCGTGGGACTGACAATCGATATCCCGATTTTCAGCCTGGTGAAAAATCACGTCGGCGAAGTGTTGCAGGCCCAGTACAAACTGGCCGGCGTAAACGAGGCGGAAGGAATCAGCCGGGCAACCTGCGAGATCCGCGATGCCCTCGACGAGTTGGACGAGAGCCTGCTGCAACAGTCGCGCTACGAGCGGGAACTTGCGCCGCTGGCCGCCGAAATGCGCCGCACGCTGGAAATTCTCGGCCGTACCCCGAATGTCATGCCTGAAGAGCTGGCGGCAACGGAAGCGCAGGTCGTCGAATCGCTGCGCCTGGAATTGAGATTGCGCTGGCAACGCGAGCTCGCCCTGATCGCCCTTGAAAGCGCGCTGGGTGCGCCCCTTACCGTGACGCTGAATGCGGGAATGTCCGCTCCACCCAACTTATAATTCCCCGCTTGACACAAGCGATTGTCCAAGGGCAATATTCAGGTGTTCTGAACGCAATCTTCTGGTAGCCCGTAAAGAGGTCATATGAACAAACTGCTGCGAGTGTTGATCGTGGTGATCCTGATCTTGAGCGTCGGCGCACTGGTGCTGGAGTTCATGCTCTTCGCGAAACGAGAAGAATTCAAGGGGCGCAGTTCGAAACTGGCCGACGGCGTCGTCGCGCTGGCGCCTTACATCGAAACACCGGTGACCAATGCGGACCTGCGCGTCAAGGACAGTCCCCGCCTGCAACTGCAACGCAACCAGGTCTGGAACTACTACCTGCTCGACAGCAACGGCAACCCCGTCAAGGATCTGACCACGGGCGGCAAGATGACCACCGGCCCGGGCACGATTGACGATCAGCTCAAGAAGATGGCGGCGCTGGCGGCCCAGCAGGTGGACCGCATGAACGATCTGCGCGACACGCTGGTCCGCAAGGAAACCAAGCTGGCCGAAACCGAGGCCAACCTCGAAAAGACCACCAAGGATCTCGAGACGGCCAATACCGATATCAAGCAAAAGGCCGACACGATCGCCCAGCAGACCAAGGACATCGAGGACAAGGGCAAGGAAATCACCGAGCTCAAGGCCAAGATCGAAGAGGCCAACGGCAAGATCGAAGTCCAAAAGGGCGAACTCGGCAAGCTGACCGACAAGGTCAAGGACAAGGATGCCGAAATCGTCTCGATGAAGGATTACATCGTCAAACTGGAGAAAGACCGCAATCGCGGCGGCAGCACGAATGCGGCGGCGATCAACATGGTCCCCGGCTTGCAGGGCAAGATCGTCGTCGTCGAGCCCAAATGGGGCTTCGTGGTGCTCGATTTGCCCGCCGGCAGCCAACTGTGCGCCAACGTGATGCTGACCGTGCAACGCAAGGATCAGTTGATCGGCAAGGTGCATGTCGCCGCGGTCTTCGCGGACCGCCGTCTGGCGGTCGCGGAAATGGTCGAAGGCTGGGAGCAGAAGCCGGCCGCCGCGGGCGATCTGGTGTTCTTCTAAAGGTTGCCGCGAATGCGCACACGCCTGCGCCAATCGGACGACGCCGTGAATCCACGCGCGCGCTTGCGCTTTGTCGCCGCGTGTCTCGCGCTGGCAAGCTTGGCCATTTTGGGCGCGGCCGGCTGCGCCACCACCGACGACGGCGATATTCCCTGGAATGCTCCCCAGCCATGGGAAGGCGCGCCCGTGATTCCCGGGATGAATAACTGAATGGATACGAACAAGCTGACGCAAAAGGCCCAGGAGGCGCTGCAGGCGGCGCAGACTGAGGCGGTGCGGCGCGGCCACCAGGAGGTGGACGGCGAGCATCTGCTCTTTGCCCTGCTGGCGCAGGAGGACGGGCTGGCCCCGCAGTTGATGACGCGCATGGGCGTTTCCACCCCCACCCTGCAGGCGCGGCTGGAGGAGGGCCTGTCGCGCCGCCCCAGCGTAAAAGGCGGCGCCACGGAGGCGGGCAAGATTTACGTGACCCAGCGCCTGAACCGGCTGCTGGTAAAAGCCGCGGACGAGGCGGAACGTCTGAAGGACGAGTACATCTCCGTCGAGCATCTGCTGCTGGGGTTTCTGGACGAGGGGCGCAACACCGAGGCGGGCAAGGCGCTGGCCGGACTGGGCGTGACCCGCGACGCCTTCCTGGCGGCGCTCACGGCCGTGCGCGGAAACCAGCGCGTGACCAGCGACAACCCCGAGGCCCAGT
The DNA here is from genome assembly GCA_025360745.1 of bacterium. GTDB lineage: Bacteria > Verrucomicrobiota > Kiritimatiellia > CAIKKV01 > CAIYGI01 > CAIYGI01. Next base: position 39,565 of record JANYBP010000063.1, on the reverse strand, counting down.
ACGAGGCGCTGAAAAAATACGGCCTGGACCTGGTCGAGATGGCGCGCCAGGGCAAACTCGACCCGGTGATCGGACGCGACCAGGAAATCCGCAGCGTAATCAGGATTCTCTCGCGCAAGACCAAGAACAATCCGGTGCTGATCGGCGAGCCCGGCGTCGGCAAGACGGCCATTGTCGAGGGGCTGGCGCACCGCATCGTGCGCGGCGACGTGCCCGAGGGGCTTAAGAACCGCACGATCTTTTCGCTCGATATGACCGCGCTGATGGCGGGCGCCAAGTTCCGCGGCGAATTCGAGGAGCGGCTCAAGGCGGTGCTCAACGAGATCAAGGCCGCCGAGGGACGGGTGATTCTCTTCATCGACGAGTTGCATACCATCGTCGGCGCCGGCCGCACGGAAGGCTCGTCCGACGCCGGCAACATGTTGAAGCCGATGCTCGCGCGCGGCGAACTGCACTGCATCGGCGCGACGACGTTGGACGAATACCGCAAACATGTCGAGAAGGACGCCGCCCTGGAACGTCGCTTCCAGCCGGTGATTGTGGACGCGCCCTCGGTCGAGGACACGATTTCCATTCTGCGCGGTCTCAAGGAACGCTTCGAGGTCCATCACGGCGTGCGCATCCAGGATGCGGCGCTGGTGGCGGCGGCGACCCTTTCCGACCGCTACATCAGCGACCGTTTCCTGCCGGACAAGGCGATCGACCTGATGGACGAGGCCTGCGCCTCGATCAGGACCGAGATCGACTCGATGCCGGCGGAACTGGACGAAATCACCCGCAAGGTCATGCGTCTGGAAATCGAGGAGACGGCGCTCAAGAAGGAAAAGGACGCGGCCAGCAAGGAACGTCTGGCGGCGCTGCGCAAGGAACTGGCCGATCTCAAGGGCCAATCCGACGCGATGCGCGCGCAGTGGGACAACGAGAAGCAGGCCATCGTCAAGGTGCAGGCCATGCGCGCCGTACTGGAGCAGAAGCGCCGCGAGCTGGAGGAGGCCGAACGCCGCTACGAACTCGACCGCGCCGCCAAACTGCGCCACGGCGAGATCCCCGAGCTGACCCGCAAACTGGAACAGGCCCAGCGCAAGAGCGCCGGAAGCGGGGAGCACGGCGCGCTGCTGCGCGAGGAGGTGACCGAGGAGGAAATCGCCGAGGTCGTCGCGCGCTGGAGCGGTATTCCGCTGACCCGCCTGATGCAGGGCGAACGCGAAAAGCTGCTGCAGCTCGAACAGGTCCTGCACGAGCGCGTGATCGGGCAGGACGAGGCCGTGCGCGTGGTCGCCGACGCCGTGCTGCGCGCGCGCGCCGGCATTCAGAATCCGCGGCGGCCGGTGGGCGCATTTCTCTTTCTGGGCCCGACCGGCGTCGGCAAGACCGAGTTAGCCAAGACCCTGGCGGCGGCCCTTTTCGACAGCGAGGATCATCTGGTGCGGCTCGACATGAGCGAGTACATGGAGAAACATACCGTCTCGCGCCTGGTCGGCGCGCCCCCGGGCTATATCGGCTACGACGAAGGCGGACAGTTGACCGAGGCCGTGCGGCGCAAACCCTATTCCGTCGTGCTCTTCGACGAGATCGAGAAGGCGCATCCCGACGTCTTCAACGTGCTGCTGCAGATTTTGGACGACGGGCGTCTGACAGATTCCCACGGGCGCATGGTGAACTTCAAGAACACGATCCTGATCATGACCAGCAACCTCGGCTCGCCGGCGCTGCTGGAGGGCATAGACCGCGAGGGCCAGATCAAGCCCGCGGCGCGCGCGCAGATCATGGACGAACTGCGCCGCACCTTCCGGCCCGAGTTCCTCAACCGGGTGGACGATGTGGTGCTCTTCAAACCGTTGGCGCTCGCCGAGATCGAGCGCATCGTGGACCTCTTGTTCTCCGACCTGCGGCAGCGGCTGGCGCAGCAGCGCGTGACCCTGACCGTCAGCGCCGCCGCGCGCGCGCATGTGGCGCGCTCCGGCTACGACGCCGTCTACGGCGCCCGGCCCCTGAAACGATTCATCCAGCAGCACATCGAAACGCCCATCGCCCGCAAGCTGATCGCCGGCGCCGTGGCCGCTGGCGGCACGCTGACGGTGGATGCCGGCAAGGAAGGTTTGACGATTACTCCGTCATAACTTACCCGGCTCAGCCACGGCCGCGTACTACTTGCAGCCCTCGGACCCGCAACCCTCGGAACCGCAACCGGCGGGTCCGCAGCCGCCCGCGCTGGACGCATCAAGAAAGGCCTGCACGAGGTTCGCTTCGGTGAAGTCGCCGGATACGGCTTTCATTCCGCCGCCCTCGACCAATGCGAGCACGCCAGGCGCGGTCATCTGCGAGGCGAGCTGTTCATAGTCCGGCGAGTCGCCCTTCAACGCGAAGAGTCCGATCTTTTGTCCCTGCTCTTCGATCGTCTTCGCCGCGCCGCGCATTTGAGCCAGCGGCGCCTTGGCGACCGTCTCGCCCTTACCCGGCACGAACACGAAGACCCCCGCCATGTCCATGGCGACCGCGTTCAATTCCGAAAACGACTCGATCTCCTTGACGGCGTCCTTTTCCGGCGTAGCGGCCGGCGTAGCGGCCGGCTGTTTGGACACGGCCGGGACCGCATTTCCTTTGGCAGACGGCGCGGCGTTGTTTTTCACCATACCCCGCGCCACCAACGCTCCAACAGCCACCACCACGATCAAGCCCACGATCCAGCCCGTTTTGCCCGCGGATCCCGCGCCATGGCACGAACACCCGGAGCCGCATCCGCAATCCGCTTGTTTCCGATTCTCGTTCTGCTCGTTCATTGTCCGATCCGCCTTTCTATTTCGATAAATCAACTAACGTTTCCGTTGCCGGCGACAAAGACTTCCGGGATCGCAGTTCAAGACACGCTTGAGGTTCCTGACATCGCGCACGATATCCGCGTCGTTCTTCAGCGTATTACCCAGCCAACTCAGCAGCGGACGAATGAAGGCCCCGGCCATCCCCTCCGGCAGACGGTAGCGGGCCCAGCGTCCGTTCTTGCGCATATCGACCAGACCGGCCGCGCTCAATATGGACAGGTGTTTGGAGACCGTGGACGGCGCCAGCGCCAGCACTTCCACGATCTGGCAAACGCACAACTCGCCCCGCTTCAACATCATCAGAATGCGCACCCTCTGCAGGTCGGCCAGCGCCTTCGTGACCCGCAGCGTCGCGCGCACGGCGCAACTTTCCTTGTTTTGATTCGTCATGTGGCGAATTATAGCATCATTTCTCTCCGCTTGTCACGCGAACAATCACGGATCAAAAAAGCCTTGGGCTTCAAAGCCCAACGCGAGACCACCACAGCCGGCCAACAGATCGACGGCCAGCGGGCCGCCGGACGTTTTCGGGCCGAGTATTTTTCCGATAAATCCGGAATATTCTGCGCCTATTTCCGCTGTTTGACCCATTGTCGTCAGGCGCTCCTTGCCTCTAGCGGTGCGCTGTAATTCGCATGACCAGACTACAACCACTGCCAACCCACCCTCGCCAAGTTCGTTGCATTCACACAAAGTCTTGACTGTGCGGCGGAGAACGCACCAGGCGTTTCAGCCATACGGCGATGCCCGCCAGGACGATGCGGGGGATGGTGAGCCACCAGACCGACACGCCGATGGCCACGAAGAGGCAGGTGTCCTCCAGCAGGGAATGGGAAATGGCGATGTGATAATTCAGCAGGTTGGCGTGCGCTCTGGAGAGCAATCCGCGCCGGACGTTGTCGAGGATCACGCCCGCCCCGTAGGCCAGTCCAAGCGTGTTGGCGACGGTCCACAAGAAAGCGGTTTCGCTGGGCAGCCCCAAAAGCATCAGCGGATATTTCAAAATCCGCGAAAGGAAGCGCGTGACACCGAACTCTTCGAGGACACGCTGGAGGACCATGAGCAGCGTAATCAGCGCCATGATCTTCACGCAAAGGTATGAAATATCGGCAACCCACAGTTTGAATTCCGCCGCGAAACCGGAAACGGGCGGCAGCGCGGCCGCACCCGGCGACGCCAAGCGCGCCGCGTCAGGGGGAATCAGCGCGCTCAGCGCCAGGGCGGCCACGAAACTCGTCAAAAGGCGCAGTCCCACCATGCGCCAGGGATTGGAGCCGGCCTTTCTCTGCACGGCGCACTCCACCGGAATGTTATGCGAGATCAGGCACATCACCGCCAGGATCGTCACCGTCCGCCCGGTCAGTCCCAGCGTTTCGATGACCGCGATGCAGGAGTAGATGTTCAGGAGGCAGGAGGTGACAAAAACGATCGCCGCTTCGCCCGGCAGTCCGAACAGTCCGAAGATGGGTTTACAAAGGTGGGCCACGATATCGAGCAGGCCCGTGACCTTCATCAACAAGACCGCGAAGGAAACCGGCACAGTGATCAGCAGCAGCCACAGGCCGGTCCTGACGGCGGATGGCAACGCATGCGCAAAACAAAGCTTCAACCTTTGCCAAGTTGACGGCTTCCCCTGCGGCGCCGTCGCGTCCCCGTTTTCATTCGCCGCCACCTTCCACCCTCCACCCTTCACCATCCACCTTCCACCCGATTTATTCCGCCATCATCCGCAAGTGACCGAGGACCAAAGGATCCACGGACCGCCGCAGCCGGCGTTGACGCTTTCCTTATGGTACTTGCCGCAGCCGCCGTACTTGTTTTCGGGGATACCGCGCGGATGTCGGCTGCCGGTCTTGCCCTCGATCCGCGCCAGCAGGCTGAAGACGGGGTCGGAGAGTTCGACGTGGCCGCCGGTCGGTCCCACGAAGAGCCGCCCGGTCAGCCGCCCATCGCGGATTTCCTCAAGGTACTCCGTGCCCGCCGTCAGGCTGCCGCCCTTGGGATCCTCCATCCCGCCGTGCGCCCAGTGGGCCAGGAAGCCGGACGGCACACGGGCGATCAGTTCCTCCAGAGTCGCGTCGCCGGGGGTGAAGTATGTGTTGGTCTGCCGGACCATCAACGGCCGCCGCCAGGACTCGCGCTTGCCGTTGGCCGTGCGCGGCTCGCCCAGCGCCAGCGCCGCGGTCAGATTGGTCATCGGCGCGGAAAGCCAGCCGCGGTCGAGGATCGTCTGCGAACGCGCGAAGCAGCCTTCGTGGTCGAAGAAATAGGAACCGTTCGGCCCGTGGAACAGATGATCCATCGAGAACACGGCGGGGTTGTTGACGATCGACGCCTGATCGTTGCCGACGCGCACACGGCGGGCGCGCAACCCTGGGGCGACGCTTCGTCCGCACATACAGGTATCGCCTTCCTGCGTGTGGCCGAAGGCTTCATGGGCGATCACGCCGGTCACATCGGGTCCCGTGATCAGCCGGTAGGCGCCCGGCGCCAGGCGTTCGGCCCGTGAAAGCCGCGCCGGCATTTCCGCCGACTGCGCCAGCGAATCGTCCGGCAGCACGGCGATTTCCAGTCCGCCCAGTCCGCCCGCGAGCGTTCGTCCGGTCTGCCCGCCGGGCATGATCCCGAGCGCATAAAGCAGCGTCACCGGCAGAACCTGCGACAGGTTGCGGGTGCGGTCCACGAAAACGTGCGTATGCACCGTCTGCCTGGCAAGCACGCGCACTTCGGCCAGCGCCGGATAGGCCTCGGCCTCGGGCCGGGCCGCATTTTCGCGCCGTAAAAAGGCGCCGTTGGCCGCCAGCACGCGCTGCCGCGTGGCTGCCGCCAATGTCCGCAGACCGTCGGCCGTCGTAATCCAGGGATCAACCGTGCAGCGCACGCCGAGGTGTACGGGTTGCTCGACGGCGGGCGGGCCGGCGGGCAATTGCGAACGCAATTCCGGCGGCAGCGGATCGGCATATTCCTCGGCCCAACTGCGCGGCCTGTAAACCGGCAGCGGCATACCGGTCGCGTCATCCGCCTCCACGCGCGCCCGCAGCGCCCGCGCCATTTCGATCAAGGCGGACTCGTCCAGGCGGTTGCAGGCGGACTCGTACTGGATGCCGCGCGCGAAGATGCGCAGCACGACGCCGCGGTCGGTATCCTGCTGCACGCCCTCGTTGCGCCCGCAGACGGCGCTCAAGGTGACCGTCTCCTCCAGCCAGGCGAAGGCGTACCATTCGTCCCCGCGGCCTTGCTCCAAAATCGCGACCAGTTGCGGAAGCAGCGCGCGCAATTCCCGCAGGCGTTCGGGAAAACGGGCCGGTAAGCGTGTGTCTTGCATGTGATTATTCCTCAGGCGCCGGCCACTTGGATGCCGGAGCGGATCAGCATGGCGTCGGGGCCATCGTAACCGCGGGCGGGTTTCCATCCGTCAGGCAGGTCGTTGCGCACGATCCTGCGGTTGCTGAAGGCGCAATCGCGCAGATTTTGCCGCAGACTGCCGGAGACCACGCCGCCCTTGATCGTGACCGGCGGCTGTCCGGCGCGATGGCGGCGGCCAAGTTTGATTTCGCTGCTCCAGGTGAGGGTGCGGGGATTGATCAAGAGCGACGAAAAGGTGCGGATTTCCAGCACATCCGGCAGCGTCGCGAACCAATCCGCCCTGTCGCCGCGTCCCGGCGCGACGAGCATGTTGCCGCAGATGCCGTTGGCGGGGCGGCCCAGATACTGGCCCATGCGGGCGTTGACCAACTGTCTGCGCACCACCCCGTCCTCGATCACGAGGCTCCGTTCGGCGGGCAGTCCCTCGCCCGTATAGGGCGTGCTTTCCGCCATGGCGGGCAGGAAGGGATCCAGCGCAAGCGTGAGCGCCTCGCCGGCCGTGGCGAGCGGCCCGTCGGCCACACTGTCGCCGGGCAGCAGATGCGGACCGCGCTCGTACTCGGCGTCGGCCTGCAGTTGGCCGCGCAGTTCGTAAAGCAGCGCCGTGATCGCCTCGGGGCCGATTACGATGGTCGCCTGGCGGCTGGTCGGCGGCAATTCGGCGCCGGTCAGGGCGCCGGCTTGCTCGGCGACGCGAGCGAAAAAGGTCGACAGATCGAGTCCGTCCACATTGGTGGCCTCGACCAGCGGACTGACCTCCTGGACATTCGGCCCGGGCAGGCGTTCGGCCGCGAGTTCGAAATAAACCTCCGAGAGCGCGCGCCCGGTGGAGATGCCGCTGGAGCTTTCGAGCCTTTGCCGGCGGAAGCTGACATAGGCCTCGGCGCTGTTGATCTGCGCCACGCCCAGCCGGGCGGCTTCGCGGCGGGCGCAGGCGATCAGCCGGGCGTGCTCGGCGCCGGGATCGGCGGCGATGGCCGGATCGGCCGTCGCCACATCGGGATAACCCGCGGGCGGCGCCGCCGGCAGTTCCCAGGGCGGATTGTCCACGCCGCGGGCGGCCGCGCAGGCGGCGGCGATCTGGGCGGTCAGATCGGCCATGGGATCGAGCGTCACCACCGCCACGCCCTGGCGCACGGGCGCGCCCTGCCGCGTGAAGACCCGCAGCGTGGCGCGGTCGTCCGTGACTTGCCGGGTCTGAAAGACGGTCAGGACATTGCCCTCGCCGCCGATCATCAGCGCCTGATGGGAAACGGCGGTCTCGGTGGTCAGCGTCCAGCCGAAGAGTCCGCTCCCCGGTTGCGCCGCCACTTCCGCCAGCGCGCGTCGAATATCCTGTATCTCGCAAGCCATAATGTTAACCTCGCTGGCCGCATACTTTACGCTATTCCCCGCGGCTGGCAAAGCCAACAGTAATTGTAATGGGTCAGTTACGCGGTGGGACCGCCTGAAGGCGGTACACCAAACGCGGGAATAACAATAATAAGTAATGCCGTTTGGTGTACCGGCTTTAGCCGGTCTTTAGTCCACCTCCACTATGTCACTGACCCATTACCAGTAATTTGCTCTTGCGCAGAGAAACGGCGTGGAGTAAGTTCCAGCTATCCTTGCCTGCGAAAATGGGAGTCAATAAAGTGCAAAACATCAAAGTTTTCCTGAACGAGGACGAGATGCCTCGTCAGTGGTACAACATCGCCGCCGATTTCGCCCACCCCATGCCTCCGCCGGTCGGACCTGACGGCAAGCCTTTGACGCCCGAGCAGCTGGCGCCGGTTTTCCCGATGAACCTGATCGAGCAGGAAATGAGCACCCAGCGCTGGATCGATATTCCCGACGAGGTGCTGCAGATGCTCTGGCAATGGCGTCCAGCGCCGCTGATGCGGGCCTACCGCCTGGAGCAGGCGCTCAAGACGCCGGCCAAAATCTATTACAAAAACGAGGGCTTTTCGCCCCCCGGCAGCCACAAGCCCAACACGGCCATACCGCAGGCTTACTACAACAAAAAGTTCGGTATCAAACGGCTGGCGACCGAAACCGGCGCCGGCCAGTGGGGTTCGGCACTCGCGATGGCCTGCAAGATGATCGGACTGGAATGCACCGTTTACATGGTGCGCATCAGTTTCGACCAGAAGCCCTTCCGCAAGATCATGATGCAGACCTGGGGCGCCGAGTGCCTGCCCAGCCCGAGCGACCGCACCGCGACCGGACGCCGCATCCTGGCCGAGGATCCCAACACCCCGGGCAGTCTGGGAATCGCCATCAGCGAAGCGATCGAGGACACGGTGCACTCCAAGAACACCAGATACTCGTTGGGCAGCGTGCTCAATCACGTCTGCCTGCACCAGACGATCATCGGACTCGAAGCCAAGAAGCAGATGGCCAAACTCGGCGCCTATCCCGACGTGGTGATCGGCTGCGCCGGAGGCGGCTCGAACTTCGCCGGCATCGCCTTCCCCTTCGTCTCCGACAAGATGGCCGGACGCAATCAGCTCCGTGTCATCGCCGTCGAACCGGCGGCCTGCCCGAAGATGACCCGCGGCAAATTCGTCTACGATTCGGGCGACGTGGCGATGATGACGCCGTTGCTGCCGATGTACAGCCTGGGCCACGCCTTCGTGCCCAAACCGATTCACGCCGGCGGTCTGCGCTACCACGGCATGGCGCCGCTGGTCAGCCACCTGCTGCGCGAAAACCTGATCGAGGCCCGCGCCGTGCAACAGTTGGAGTGCTACCGCGCCGCGCTGCTCTGGGCGCACACGGAAGGCTATATTCCGGCGCCCGAGACAGCGCACGCCATCGCGGTGGCCATTCAGGAGGCCAATCGCGCGAAGGAAGAGGGCAAGGAACGCACCATTCTTTTGAACTGGTCGGGCCATGGAATGATGGATCTCAAGGGCTACGACGACTACCTGCAGGGGAAATTGAGCGACTACGTGCTGCCCGAGCAGGATCTGCAGGAATCCCTGGCCAGCATCGCCGACCTGCCCAAACCCCCGGCGCTGGGGTAAAGGCCCACAGGAATAACGCATGCGTTGCCCCCGTTGCGGTCACTTGGAAGATAAAGTTCTCGACAGCCGCACTTCGCGGAGCGGGGATTTGATCCGTCGCCGCCGCGCCTGTCTGGATTGCAACCATCGTTTTACCACCCGCGAAGAGGTTGTGCGCGCCCGCTTGAACGTGATCAAGCGCGACGGACGCCGGGAAGCCTTCGAGCGCGACAAGCTGGTCAGCGGCGTGCAGCGCGCCTGCGAAAAACGCCCCGTCAGCGCCCAGCAGATCGAGACCTTCGTGGACAACCTGGTGGCCGAAATCGAGAACGAATTCGAGCTCGAGGTGCCGAGCGAAAAGATCGGCGAGAAGGTCATGGCGAGCCTTGAGAACCTGGACGAAGTCGCCTATGTGCGCTTCGCCTCGGTCTACCGCCGTTTCAAGGATGTGAATCAGTTCATCAACGCCATCCGCGGGCTGGTGAGCCGCGTATGATCTGGAATGCCACACAGCCGGCGGCAACAGCGGAAACGCTGGAGCCGCCCGTCCGCGAAGCGCTGTCGCGCGGACTGGATGCCGCGCTCTCGCACGACGCGCCGATCGAGGAAATCGTCCACAGCGTCGCCGCCTGGCTGCACGACCATCGCCGCGCCTCCGCCACCCGCCCTCCGGCGCGCGAAGAACTCAGCCTGCTCACCGCCCAGGCGCTACAGGCCGTCGGCCATCCCCTCTGCGCCCGCCGCATGGCGCTGGTCGGCAGCGGGCTGGTGCGCTCCTCGGTCTGGGCCTTCGCGGCGGGCGGCACGGTCTGGACGCTAGATCTCGCGCCGCTCGCGAGCAAGCCCGCCGATCGCTACGAACTGCCCTTCCTGGTCCTGCTGCGCACCACGCTGCGCCACCTTGCCTCCATCTGGCCCAACAACGGCGCCCCGCTTGTTCTCGGCCTGCGCCATCTGCGCGTCACGGTGGAAATGTTGCTTGGACCGCGGGCCACGCGCCGCGAAACGGACCGCCTGGCGCGCGACATCCGCATCTTTATCGCCCAGGCCGCGGCCGCCGACGGCGCGCGCCCCGTCACTTGCGTGGTTCTCGATCCCGTCCACACCGGCCGTCATTCGAAAGCAAAGGATGCCAAACATGATCGACTCCAGGCGACTGCGTGAAGAACTGCCAAACACCCTCGACACGACCTCCTTCACCGGCCTGGGCGAACGGCGTCCCGGAAAAGTGCGCGACAGCTACCTTCAGCCGGGGCGGCGCCTGCTGGTCACGACCGACCGCATATCGGCCTTCGATGTGATCCTCGGCACGATTCCGTTCAAGGGTCAGGTTCTGAACCAGTTGGCCGCCTTCTGGTTCGAAAAAACGCGCGCGATCGTTCCCAACCACGTCATCAGCGTCCCCGACCCCAACGTGATGGCGGTCCGCGAGTGCGAACAATTGCCCCTGGAATTCATCGTACGCGGCTACATCACCGGCGTCACCAAGACCTCGGCCTGGTTCAACTACGAACGCGGCGTGCGCGATTTCTGCGGCCATCGCCTGCCCGAGGGGCTTAAAAAAGACCAGCGGCTGGCGCTGCCCATCCTGACGCCGACCACCAAGCACGAGGTGCATGACCGCCCGATCGGACGCGACGAGGCCATCGCCGAGGGGCTGATTGACGCCGCCACCTTCGACGAAGCCGCCGCCATCTGCTTCCGTCTCTTCGAGGCCGGCGTCAGCCACGCCGCCGGGCAGGGACTGATCCTGGTGGACACCAAGTACGAGATCGGACGTCTCGACGGCCGCCTGGTGATCTCGGACGAAATCCATACCCCCGACTCCTCGCGCTACTGGTTCAGCGACACCTATGCCGAACGCTTCGCCGCCGGCCAGGAACAACGCAAACTGGACAAGGAATACGTTCGCGAATGGTTGGTGTCGCAGGGATTCCGCGGCGACGGCGCCCCGCCGGCGCTGCCCGACGAGATTCGCATCGAGGCCGCACGGCGCTACATTCAAGCTTTTGAGTCGCTGACCGGCCAGAGCTTCGCACCGCCCGCGGAACCGGCCGCCACCCGCATCCCCAAAACCCTGCGGAAAGCGGGCTTAACGTTATAAATGGAAGAGCCCGATCCGAGGATCGGGCTCCCGCCGCTCGGTCAGAAGCTGGGATTTATTGGCTCATCAAGCCATCCTTTAGCGCTTCCAACCTCAGGTCGAGAATATTAATAGCATATGCGATGCCAAATCGCCTCCAAGCCTCAAGGACCACACAGTGGTGGTGGTATTTCGAATATTTCGGATGAACCGGCATCGTTTCAGCGGGCGAAACCTTCTTCAAATCCGGCGCTACGCCGCAATTTTGCGAAGCATTGCAGGACTGCGAACGAGAAGCCTGCCCTGACGGTTACTTATTCGCCCCAGGCCCGGTTTGCGGCCAGGAGTAGCCGCAGGGGCTGTCCGGCGCGATCAGGTCGCGATCGGCGATGTCCCGGGGATCGATCGGGAAGTTGCTGCAATTCGGCGGGCGGTGTTTATAGAGTCTACAGGCCGGCAGTCCGTTGTCCTCGAAAAAGTGGATGCAGCGCACGAATAACCGGCAGCAGGCCCCGCAGCGCCGGCACTCGCCCGAACGCATGGCCAGGCTGGCGCGCACATAGCCGGGACGGCAGACGTTCCAGAAGAGACGGCGCGGGGTACCCCAGAGCAGGATCATTTTATTCCGCACTCGCTCGATCATTTTGGATAAGCTCATAATTATTCGAATCAAGCGCCGAAACCGGCCGATTTGCCGCCGATACCCGTGCTTCGATGTCGCTCCTTGCTTGCGAAGAAGAGCATAAGTCTAAAAAGGTGTCAATCCGTTGCTTCCAGGAAAGTTCAGTCGGCCCTTGACGGATACACCACATTCCGCCTACATATGTGGCCGACGAACGGTTCTTTTCTCCCGGCGTCGAACAACCATGGACCATGCCATCTACGGACGAGTGTTACAGGGCGATGCCGCGCAATTGGACTCCGCCCTGCAACGGTTCCAAAACCAGCCGGTGGATTGGGAATGGATGCCCGCGCAAACATCGGAACCGGACCGGCGCACGACCATCGGCGCCGCCGTCAACGTCACCGGACCCGGCACCTATTTCCGGCGCGCCCAGCGCACACTCTATTTCGAACCGACGACCAAGGAAGGCTGGTGGTTCGACCGCACCGACCTGCCCGAATCCCTGCCCATCCGCGTTACCGCGGCCAATGTCTGGACCACCCAGCGCAACATCGTGCTTTGCAGCGGCTCCCCGCACAACTACATGCGCATGGTCGAACACATCGTGGCGCTCAAACGCGGCCTGTCCATCGACAATCTGATGATTCGCATGAATTCCGGCGATCCGCCCCTTTTCGACCGCGGCAGTCTCGATCTGGTTGAGGCCTTCGACCGGGCGGGGCTGCAAATGCTCGACCAGCCGGCCGCCTATGTCACCGTGCGCCAGCCGGTCTCGATTGCCGGTCCCCGCGGCAGTTTTTTGATCGTGCGCCCCTGCACCGCCGCGCGCGCCACCCTGGACCTGGATGTGGCGGTGGATTTTCAGACGGCGATCCGCCAACAACGGCTGCGCGTCCGGCTGACACCGGAAACCGCCCGTTACGGCGCGCCGGCCCGGACCAACTGCACCTGCCTGCAGATGCTGCTGGCGCGCAGCGTCGGCACTTTATTCGCCGATACCCGCAACATGGGCTACACAAACAAGAACATATTGATCGCCGGCCGCCATGGCTACGTCAACCAGCCGCGCATGGAACACAACGGCAAGCCCCTGGAAGCGGTCTGGCACCGCACGATTCTCGACCTGCTGGCCGCCATCGCGCTGATCGACGGCGGGCGCTTCGTCGGCGAGGTCTGGTCCTACAAGTCGGGGCATTCTCTGGACGTGAATCTCGTGCGGCGCCTCGACTGGCATGACCTGCTGATTCCCTTCCATCCGACCGAATCGAACCGGACCACACCGTGAGCGACCGTGCGCAAAAAAAAACGGACGGGGAACGCTTCGCGGAGCCGATGCTCTTCGAAGTGGCCTGGGAGACCTGTCAACAGGTGGGCGGCATCTACACGGTGCTGCGTTCCAAGACGCCGTTTGCCGTCCGCAACTGGGGCGACCGTTACTGCCTGATCGGTCCCTACATGCCGGAAACCACTCCCGCCGAATTCGAGGAGTGCCCACCCGATGGCCCCTTCGCCGCCATCGTCCGGCGGCTGCACGAGCAGGGCATCGAGGTTCATCATGGACGCTGGCTGATCACCGGGCGTCCGCGCTGCCTGCTGATCGATCCGCGGACGCTGCTGTACCGCCTGAACGAAATCGCCTACCGCCTCTGGGATCACCACCACATCGCCACCGTGGCGGCGGATGAACTGCTCAAACTGGTGCAAGCCTTCGGCTACGGTGTCGAACAAATTTTTCGCACGCTGGTCGACCTGATGGCGCCCGGCGTAACCGCGATCGCCCACTTCCACGAATGGATGGCCGCCACCTGCATCCCCGAACTGCGCCGCGACAATCTGCCCCTGGCGATCGTCTTCACCACCCACGCCACCCTGCTGGGACGCTATCTGGCGATGCACGACCCGTGGTTCTACGACCATGTGCCGTTCGTGGACTGGATGTCCAACGCCCGCCGTTTCAACATCGAAACCCAGGTCTCGCTGGAACGCGCCGCCGCGCATGGCGCCCATGTTTTCACCACCGTGAGCGACATCACCGCCTGCGAGTGCGAGCATCTGCTGGGACGGGCGCCGGACATCCTGCTGCCCAACGGCTTGAACATCGAACGCTTCGTGGCCCTGCACGAATTCCAGAACCTGCACCGGCAGTACAAGGAGGCGATCAACCAGTTCGTGATCGCGCACTTCTTTCCCAGCTACTCGTTCGATCTCGACCGCACGATTTACTGCTTCATCTCCGGCCGTTACGAGTACCGCAACAAGGGCTTCGACATGACCATCGAGGCCATGGCGCGCCTGAACTGGCGGATGAAGCAGGCGCACATCAACCGCACGGTGGTCTTTTTCATCGTCACCAAGCGTCCCATTCGCTCGCTGAACACCGAGGCGCTGCACCGGCGCGCCATGATGGGCGAAATGCGCGACAACTGCGAGGCCATCAAACTGCAGTTGGGCGACCGCCTCTTCACCTCCACCGCCATGGGCCAGACCCCGCGCTACGACGATCTGGTGGACGATTACTGGAAACTGCGGCTGCGCCGCATGATCCATGCCTGGCACTCCAACAAACTGCCGACCATCGTCACGCACGACCTGGAGGACGAGGGCCACGACGAGATTCTGAACCAGTTGCGGAGCACGCATCTCTTCAACGCGGCTGACGATCCGGTCAAGGTCGTTTACCATCCCGAATTCGTCTCCGCCAACGACCCGCTTTTCGCGCTCGATTACGATCAGTTTGTGCGCGGTTGCCACATCGGCATCTTCCCGAGCGCCTACGAGCCCTGGGGTTACGCCCCGCTGGAATGCACGGCGTTGGGACTGCCTTCCGTGACCAGCGACCTTTCGGGCTTCGGCACCTATCTGCTGCGCAACATGCCGGACCACGAACAAAACGGCCTCTATGTCATCCGCCGCCGTTACACCGCCTACGATGCCGCCGTCAATCAACTCTCCGACCGGCTCTTCGACTTCCTGTCGATGGGCCGCCGCGACCGCATTGCCCTGCGCAACCGCGCGGAGAGTTGCGCCGAACATTTCGACTGGGGAAGCCTGGGGCGGCATTACACCGCCGCCCATCAACTTGCGCTCAAGCGCGTGAAGGAACTGCCATGAAAACGCCTCGCATCCTCGTCCGCTCCATATTCCTGACGATCGCCATGGCCATCGCCGCCGCGCCCTTTTCCGCCCGCGCGGCCGAAGCCCCCGAAAAAAAGGTTGAGGGCACGGTGCAGGCGATCGTCGTCAACAACGAAAAGGAATTCATGATCGACGGTAAAACCTACCCGATGGAGCAACTGGCCCGCCGCTTAAAGTCGGCCGGCGCCAAGGCCGACAGCGAAATCCGCGTGCAGATTCCCAAGGATACGCCGGCGGCGACACTGACGAAGCTTTCCACCGTCCTGATGCAGGCCGGCTACGTCAAGTTCATTTTCGTCAAGCCGCGCCACGCCGAATCCATACCAGGAAAGTGACCATCCACGGTTAGCGGAACCGTACTTCCCGTCCGCGCGCCGACGAGGCATAAATGGCGTCGATCAGGCGCTGCACCGTCAGCGATTGCTCCACGGTACAGAGCGGCTTGTCCTTGCCGAGAATGGCATCCAGCCAGTTGGCCTGGCGGTTTTCGTAACGGTGCGGAAGCTTCACGTCCTGCGGCAGCGCCACCTCGTATTCGCCCGCCCGCTGCGCTGGACGAAAGAGTTTGAGCGGCGCAAGCGAAGCGCCGGCCGCGGTCCCATGGAGTTCCACATCGTTGCGGTTGGCCTCTTCCTGATGGAGCACCCAGGAAACGCGCAGTTCCAGCGTCGCATGGTTGCGGAATTTGATCAGGGCCGTGGCGAAATCCTCGACGTTGAACTTCAGTCCGGCATCGCGGTCGGATTTACCCCACTTGCCTTCGCCGATGCCACGGTGTCCGAACTTGCCGTAGACCTGGCCGCTGACCGAGACGGGCTGCCAGTTATCCATCAGGTGCAGCGCCAGATCCAGATAATGCACCCCGATATCCAGCAGGCAACCGCCGCCGGAGAGTTTCCGGTTGACGAACCAGGTGCCGAATTTTGGCGAACCCGCGCGGCGACACCAGTATGCCTGGGCGTGATAGATTTCGCCCAGTTCCCCGCGGTCAATAATGGCCTTCAAGGCCTGTGCATCCGGCCGGTAACGCTGATTCATGCCGATCATCAGCACTTTTTTGCCGTGTTTGGCCGCATCCGCGACCCGCCGGGCTTGCGCGTAATTCAAGGCAAAAGGTTTGTCCAGCAGCACATGCTTGCCGGCCCGGATGGCGGCGAGACTGACCGGGGCGTGCAGCGCATTGGGCAGGGCGATGGCCACGGCATCCAGATCCTGATCGGCCAGCAGGTTCCGCCATTGCTCAAAAGCTTTCGGGATGGAGTGTTTTTTTTGCAGAGCGTCCCGGCGTTGCGGGTTGATCTCGGCGACCGCCGCCACGGCGGCGCCGTCGTAGCGATTGATGGCGTTGCAGTGATCGTCGGCAATGGCGCCGGCGCCAATCATTCCAACTTTGAGCGTCATATGTTTACGCTTCGGCCCGAACGGCTGCAGACGCCTTGTTGTTTTGCATCAGATCGTCTCCTGGATAAATGGCGCCCCCGGCAGGACTCGAACCTGCGGCCGCCGGATTAGAAATCCGATGCTCTATCCAACTGAGCTACGGGGGCTGCGTGCGGGACACACGCTACCGCAGCGCACGAAATGGATCAAGCACGGCAATACGGGGACGCCGGCTCTAGCGCCTAACGCAGGGCAGGCGGCGGCAGCGAACCGTTCTCGTTCAGGTAGTCCATGATCGCCGCGGGCAGCGGTCCGTGGCCTTTCCAATCGACCTTGACCACCCTCGACATTACCTCGTTGCGGATCACATAGCGGGTTGGCTGCCTGGGCAGGGGAATATGCGGCGGCCATTCGTTGCCATTGCGCTTCAGGTAACTCTGTAACGCCGCGGGCATGGGCCCGTAGCCCCCGTATTGCACATAGCCGCTCGCGCCGATGTTGTAAACACGCTCGCCGATGGCCCGCCTTGTCACGTTTGCCACCGATGTAACGTTGTTCTCGCGCACGGCGCGGCGTTCCTTGTCGGTGCAGCCGTAAATTTTCCAGACAAATCCGATTTTTTCCAGGCGCTGGGCGCGATCGCGAATCAGGATCCCGAGTTTGCGGCGGCGGCGCTGATGCGCCACCCAGTTGGCCAGTTGAGGATCGTTCGGCCAGACCGACGGCACATTGCAGTGCTTGAAGCGCGCGCGGAACAAGAGCAGCTTTTTAAACGCCTCGTTCCAATCGATGTCGTTGGGCGACCAGACGAACCCCAGTTTGTCCAACTCCGCGATCATTGCCGGCGTGAGTTGTCCGATCTTGCGACGATAACGCAGCATCGCCACCCAGCGGCCGAGTTTCGGGTTTTCCGGCCAGTTGGCCAACACATGCCCGTCGCCGTACCGTCTGACGTATGCGGTAAATTCCGCAACCATGATCGTCCAATGATTAACTGCCTTCATACTCGGGGTGAAGCATATCACCGCGTCCCCGCTTCTGCAAGTCCGCGTATTTCCAAGGGCCAGAGGGATTCATCGGGTGTTTCCAAAATCAACGGCAAACCGTCGAAACGCGCATCGCGCACGATCCGCTCGAACGGCGCCCATCCAAGCCGCCCCGCGCCAAGACTCTCGTGCCGGTCCACGCGCGAGCCAAGGGACGACTTCGAGTCGTTCAAATGCAGTCCGCGCAACCGCCGCAAGCCCACTACGCCATCGAACTCGCGCAGCGAGGCGGCGTAAACCGCCGCATCGCGCCAGTCCACGCCGGCGGCAAAGAGGTGCGCCGTGTCGAGACAGATTCCGGCGCGGCTGGCGTCGTGAATGCCGGCCAGCATGGCCGCCAGTTCTGCGAAGCTGGCGCCCAGTGTGTTCCCCTGCCCCGCCGTGTTTTCCAATACCACCATTACGCCTTCCGTACGCGCCAGGGCCCGGTTGACCGATCCGGCCACGCGCGCCACGGCGTCTTCGCGCGACACCTGCCCCAGGCTGCTGCCGGGATGCAAGTTCAGGCAGTCCAAGCCCAGCGCGCGGCAGCGCTGCAACTCGTCCACCAGCGCGTCCACTGCCCGCGCGTTGGCTGCAGCGCCGGGGTTGGCAAGATTGATCAGATAACTCGCGTGCGGCAGGACGTGCCGCGCCTCAAAACCGCCCGCGCGCAAACCTTCGGCGAAGCCGGCGCAGCCGTCCGCCGTATAGGCCGGCGCGCTCCACTGTCGCTGGTTTTTGGTGAACATCGCGAAGGCCCGTGCGCCAAGGGCGGCGGCATGCCGCGGGGCCTGTTCCACCCCGCCCGCGATGCTGACATGCGCTCCGATGAATTTAGGCATGCTGCCGCCTCTTATTCCACGGAAAACTCAAGCCCGCGCAATTTCGCAACCAACGTCCGGCTGGCGTTGGTCAGACGAACGCGGGTAAAACGGAACTCCCGCCGCTCGGGATAGTCGCGGCGCAGGCGGTCGAAGGCCACGCGGCGTTCGTCCGGCGAGCCGCCCGCCGTGGCGCGGAAGCGCCGGTCATCTTCCTCGATCGCGTAGACACGGCACACCACGTCGTGCAGCACGGCTTCGTCGTCGCGGCCGGCGGCATCCACCGCAATCTCCGGAACCAGCGGCGCCGGCCAGCGTCCGTCGAGCTGCCAGCGTTCGGAAACACCCAGAAAACGGCAGGCCTGCTGGTAGACCATGACCGTGCCCATGGCCTTGCCCTCGAAGGAGTGGCCCGCGATGTGCGGAGTCGCCAGCTCCGCGCGCGCCATGACATCGGTCCGGTAAACCGGCTCGCCTTCCCAGGTATCGAGCACCACGTGCGCAAGAGTGCCGGCATCCAGCGCCCGCAACAGGGCCTCGCTGTCCACACAGGGCCCCCGCGCCGCATTTAACAGCAACGCGCCGGGTTTGAGGCTGGCAAAAAAGCGCGCGTCGGCCAGATGCATGGTGGCGTCAGGGCCAGTGCGCGTCAAAGGCACATGCATGGTCACGATATCGGACTCCGCCAGCAGGCGGTCGAGCGGAACAAAATCCGGCGCCCCGGGCTGCCCCGCCTCGGCCCGCGCGCGCGGGGGATCGTTCAGCAGGACGCGCAGCCCCAGCGCCGCCGCCTTGGCCGCCACGCGGCGTCCGACATTGCCCACCCCGATCACACCCAGCGTCCGTCCTTCCAGCCGCAGCCCATGCCGCCGCCCAAGCGTCAGCAGCGCCGCGACAATGTATTCGCCAACGCTGTTGGCGTTGCAGCCCGGCGCAAAACACCACTGAATACCGTTTTGCTCAAGATAGGGAATATCGAGGTGATCGGTGCCGATCGTGGCCGTGCCGACAAAGCGCACCTGGCTGCCCGCCAGCAGTTTTCCATCCACTTTGGTCGTCGAACGCAACGCCAGCAAACCGGCCTCGCGAACGTCAGCGGGCCTTATGCTCCGCCCCTCCAGCACGCGCGTCTCGCCCAATGTTCCGAAGGCCGCCTCGGCAAACGGCATGTTTGTCGCACAGATGATTTTCATGGTGTCAGGGGAAAGGGGTCAGGGTTCGGGGTGCAGGTTGCAGGGTTCGGGGTTCAGGGTCAGGTTCAGGGGTCAGCATAATTTCAAGCGCGGCTTCCGCGACGGACGCGGCGCTGACCGCCGCCAATGCCTGTGCCGCTGCTCTCGATCGGCGCGGCAGGTCGCGTCCGCGCGCCGCGCCCGGCGCCTGCAGGATACGATGTCCCTTGCCCAATGGACCGGTAATGGCCGGATCGGTCAATCCGAAAATCGCCACCACCGGCGCGCCGACCGCGGCGGCCAGGTGCATTCCGCCGCTGTCGTTGGCCACCACCACCCTGGCACAACTCAGCAAAGCCGCCAGTTCCGTGAGGGTGGTCTCGCCGGCCAGATTGAAAGCCCCGTCCCCAATCTGCGCGGCCGTCCACCCGCAAATTCCCAGTTCCCGTCCGGCGCCGCACACAAAGACCCGCCCACCGGCCTTGATCAGGCGCCGTCCGACTTCGGCAAAGCGCTCTTTCGGCCACTGTTTCGAGGCCCCGCGGGCGGCGCCTGGAAAAATGAACGCCCACGGTCCGCCGGGGTTCAAGGCTTCCAGGCGCGCCCGCGCCTCCCGCCTGGCGGTGTCAGGGATCGTCAAACATATCTCCGCCAGTCCTGCCCCCGCCACGTCACTCTCCATCAGTGTCATGTATTCGTGCTGCTGATGCGCCCACTCACGATCGCGCAGCGGCGCAACCAACTCCGTCAGCAAGCCATAGCGCGCGCGGCCCGTCAAACCGACGCGACGAGGAATACCGGACAGCCAGGCGGTCAACGCCGCGCGCGGCGATCGCGGCATGACGTAGACCTGGTCGTAGCCCGCGGCCCGCGCGGCGCGGGCCGCCCGCCATACGCCCGCGGCGCCGGGTTGCAAAAGGCGCACCTGGTCCGCCAGACCGCTCAAAACGTAGATCGGCGCCACACCGGGTTTTGAGAGAATGTCGAAGCGGGTGCGCCGCCGCAGCGCGTGCAGCGCCGGCAGCGCCATCACCGCGTCGCCCAGCCAGTTCAACCCGATTACCAGCGTGCGCATGGCTATTCCTCAGGCGTTGAGCGCATCGCGGAAGCAGATGCGGGCGATCAGCGCGTTAAAGTCCTCAAGACCCGACAGCAGTTCGATCTGCACCCTCAGGAACAGCACCGGCAGATCGCTGCGGTCCAGCCGCGGAAAACGCACGGCGTCCTTCTCGGTCGTCACAATCGCGCTGGCCCCCGCCTCGCCGCCGCGGTTGATGATGTCGAGTATCTCCTGCTGGGTGTAGCGGTGATGATCGGCGAAACGCTCGCGCTGGATCACGGTTGCGCCATGCCGCTCGACTTCGCGCTCGAAACCCTCGGGCGACGCGATCCCCGAAACCGCCACCACCCGCTGCCCACGCAGGAATGTCAGGGGCTCCTGCTGCTTGGTCAGCAGATTCTGCAGGTGGCGCGCCGTATGGCGGCACTGGACGATTTCCGCGTGGGGGTTCAAGCCGCGAATCTGCGCCTGTAGCGCCGAAGTGTCCGCCTCGCCGTCGCACTTGGTCAGAAAAACCATCGTCGCCCGCCGGATGCTGCGCACCGGCTCGCGCAAAACGCCGCGCGGCAGGCAATGCCCGTTGCCGAACGGATTGGTCCGGTCCACCAGCACGATTTCCACGCGGTGCTTGAGCCGCAAATACTGGAAACCGTCGTCCAGCAGCAGCGTATCGCAGCCAAAGCGCTTGATCGCGTAGCGCCCGCTCTTGACACGATCCTTGTCCACCAGGACGACCACATTCGGCAGATTGGCGGCCAGCATGTAGGGCTCGTCGCCACCGCGAGCGGAGTCCAGCAGCAGCGCGCGGCCATCCGAAACAACGCGTGGCGGGCGGCGCCGTTCCCGCAACAACAGCGCATCGAGCAAACGCTCCACGAACGCCGGCTCTTCCTTCTTGTAGCCCCGGCTGAGAATCGCCACCCTCCGCCCGGCGCGCTGCAGGTCGCGGGCGAAGACCTCGACCACGGGGGTCTTGCCGGTGCCGCCGACGGTCAGGTTGCCGATGCCGATCACCTGGCAGCCAAGGGTGTGATGACGCAGCAGGCCGTGGCTGTAGAGCCAAAGCCGCAATTCCACGACGCCGCGATAGGCGTGCGATAAGAACCTGAGCAGCGCCAACAGGAACAGCACCCCGCGGTCATGGACCAGATGCGTATCCTTGAGGTTGATCAGACTGGTGACAAACCGCTCCAGACGCTCCTTCGGCTTGTCGTTGTGATGCGTCATTCCATGGGCTCCAAGCCACATGCTGCCACGCCCCCGCCCTCATGGTCAAGGCGCACCTGCAAACACGACCCGTCCTTCAGTTGCAACGGAAAATGTCAGGCGGCCGGCGGACGCGACGGCGTGTTGCTCACCGCCAGGCAATCGAACACAACCCGTTCGGACGAATAGGGCGTCGTGCCCCGGCTGAGCACGCGCCAGCCCGCAACATCCAGGTACCCCTGCCGCGACAGAACACCCGCCAGGTCCGGCAGCGCTTCCAGCCGGCTGGTCAGATCCTGATGCTGCGAAAGCACAACGGGTTTCAGACCGGGGCCGGCCACAATCGTCACCGCCTGAATGGTCCAGCCCGCCAGCGCCACGGCCGGCAGTTCAACCGCCGCCTGCCGCGCTTCCAGCCGGATCATGCGCGCCCGCGCCTCCGGCCCCGCCGCCGCGCTGCCGGCGGTGATCATATCGAGGATCGCGTTGCGCGCCTGCGTCAGATCGCGAACGTTCGCCCACATCGCGTCGTCGGTCTGCGTCTGCAGGACCTTGGCAATGCCGGATATCTCGCGCAGATAAACGTTCTTCTGGTTCAACGGCACCAGGTACATCGCCACGATGCGCACCGGCCGCCCGTCCGGCGAGGCATACCCGATCCCCGCCGGGCTCCAGCCCACCGCGCACACCAGATCGCCTTCGTTGCCGAGCCGCGCGTGCGGGCAGGCCCAGCCCTTGCCCAGGGCCGTGTTGCCGGCGCTCTCGCGCGCCATCACGGCGCCGGCCACATCCGTTCCCGCCGGGACGGACGGAATGGCCTCGATCAAATTCGCCAGAATGGTCAGCGCCCGCTCTTTGTTTCGATCGTCGGGCAGTTCGACCATCCGTCCTTCTTGCAACGCTTCCAGCAGGCTGTTCATGTCAATCGTCTCCGTAACGCTTGTGGAACCAAACCTTGACCGTGTGCGTCAGCACACTGTAGACCAGAAGGAAGCCGGCGATCCAGGCCCAATAGACGGGCGGCAGCGGCACGAATCCCAATGAGGCGGCGAAGCGCGAATAGGGCAGCCAGACACCCACCGCCATGATCGCCAGCGTGGTCAGCATCAACGGCAGCGAGGCCCGGCTGCCGAAGAACGGAATGCGCCTGGTGCGGATGATATGCACGATCAGCGTCTGCGTCAGCAGCGACTCGACGAACCACCCGGTTTGGAACAGCCGTTCCAGGCCGGCCTTGTCCGCCACCCCCACCCCGGCCTGCGTGAAGTTGCGGCAATGGAAGAAGAAGAGCATCAGCGCGAAGGTGGCGTAGTCGAAAATCGAACTGATCGGACCGATGAAGGTCATGAAGCGCCCGATGTTGCCGACATTCCACTTGCGCGGCTTCGCCACCAGGTCGTCGTCCACATTGTCGGACGGAATGCCCGTCTGCGAGAAATCGTAGAGCAGGTTGTTCAAAAGGATCTGCACCGGACGCATGGGCAAAAAGGGCAGGAAGCAACTCGCGCCGACAACGCTGAACATGTTGCCGAAGTTGGAGCTGGCGCTCATGCGGACGTATTTGACGATGTTAGCGAAGACGCGCCGGCCTTCGCGAATGCCGTCTTCCAGCACCAGCAGGCTCTTTTCCAGCAGCACGATGTCCGCCGCCTCCTTGGCCACGTCCACCGCCGAATCCACCGAAATGCCAACATCCGCCGTCTTGAGCGCGGGCGCATCGTTGATGCCGTCGCCCAGGTAGCCGACGACATGGCCCGCCGCCTGCAACTGGCGGATGATCTGCTCCTTCTGATTCGGCGAGAGCCGCGCGAAGACGTGCGTTTCCTCCACCGCCCCGGCAAACCCGGTCGGCGGCAACTTCGCCAGTTCGTCCCCGGTAAGGATCTGCCGCCCGTCCAGGCCGACATCCGCGCAAACTTTGCGCGTGACCAGCGGATTGTCTCCGGTCAATATCTTGATCGCCACCCCCAGCTCGCGCAGATGGGCAATGGCCTGCGCGGAGGACTCCTTGGGCGGATCGAAAAAGGCGATGTAACCGAGCAGGATCAAACCGGACTCGTCCGCGACGTTGAAGACCGTCTTTTCGCGCGGGTACTCCCTGTAGGCCACCGCCAGCACGCGGAAGCCGTCGCGATTCAACTCCGCGACCTCGTCGAAAAGATCGTCGCGGATGATGTCGATCAGCGGAAAAACCTCGTCCTCCACCTGGTAGCGGTCGCAACAGGCGTACATTTCCTGCACCGCGCCCTTGCAAATCAGGACGTGGTCGCCCTCGTGCTCGATCGCCACCGACATGCGGCGGCGCTGAAAATCGAACGGCAGCTCGTCAACCTTGCGGCAACTGCGTTCCACGTCCAATTCGCTGTAGGCCAGCACGGCCCTGTCCAGCAGGTTGCGCAGCCCTGTCTGATAGTAGCTGTTCATGTAGGCGTAGCGCAGCACGTCGTCGCTTTCGCGGCCGGTCACGTCAACGTGCCGCTCCAGCACCACGCGGTCCTGCGTCAGCGTGCCGGTCTTGTCCGTGCACAGCACGTCGATCGCCCCGAGGTTCTGGATCGCCGACAACTGCTTGACGATCGCCTTCTTGTGCGACATGGCCAGGGCGCCCTTGGCCAGGTTCACGGTCACGATCATCGGCAGCATCTCGGGCGTCAGTCCCACCGCCACCGACAGCCCGAAGAGCAGCGCCTGCATCCAGTCGCCTTTCGTGACGCCGACCAGCACGAAGACCAGGCCGACCATCACGACCATGAAGCGGATCATCAGCCAGGTGAAGGAGCGCAGCCCCTTGTCGAAACTGGTTTCGGGCTGGCGCGCGGCCAACCGCTCGGAAATCGAACCGAAGTAGGTGCGGGCGCCGGTGTTGACCACCACCCCGCGGCCCAGGCCGCTCATGACGGTGCTGCCCTGGAAACAGGCCGTGACCGACGCCAGCAGCCCCTGCTCGTCCGTCGCGGACGGGGCGGCGTTTTTTTCCACCGGCATGGATTCGCCCGTCAGCGCCGACTGACTGACGAAAAGATCCCTGGCCGACAGGAGGCGCAGGTCGGCGGGTATGATCGCGCCAGCGTCCAGCACGACGATGTCGCCCGGCGCCGTTTCCGCCATCGGGATTTCCATTTGCCGTCCGTCGCGGATCACCGTCACCTGCGCCTGCACCAGGGCGCGTAGTTTCTCCACGGCCCGGCCGGACTTGCGTTCCTGCACGTAGGCCAGCCCCACGCTCAGGACGATCATCCCGCCCACGATCACGGACGAGACCATCTCGCCGATGGCCGCCGAAATGCCGCCGATCAGCAGCAACTGAATCACCAACGGACTGCGGCAGCGGCGCAGAATATCGATCCAGAATCCCTCGCGCTCCGCATGCGCCGGCTCGTTGCGCCCGAACTCCTTCAGGCGGCTTTCCGCTTCCTCCGCCGTCAATCCCTCGGGCCGGGAGTCCAACGCGCGCAGAACCTGCTCCACCGGTTGCGCGCAAAGTTCCGCCAGCCGCCGCTCATGTTCCGACAGCGCGTGCCTGGTGGTGGATTCCTTGACCACCAGCGCCGGGGAAATCTTGGCGAAAAGCGACCTAAGCATTGAGCTCCGCCATTCCCGCCGCCAGATGGCCGGGCTTAAACATCAGCAGGCGTGCAAGCAATTTGACTTCGTCAACGGTCATGTGTTCGATACCTACGACGCAGGCGCGGAATTATAGCCCAATGTCATTCAATTGCGAACGACATTCATCACCTTGCGTACGGCGGTGTCGAAGCCAGCCAGGAACTGCGCCTGGCCGAAGCCGCAGGCATGGGCACGGATGGCGGCGCGGTCCCAGGCAACGGCGGCGGCGCGGGCCACGGCCTCTTCCAACGCGGCCGCGGTTTGTTCGGCAAAAAAGACCCCGGTCCGGCCGTCCACCACGGTTTCCAGCGCGCCGCCGCGCGCCAAGGCCACCACCGGACGCCCGCAGGCCATGGCCTCAAGGGGCACAATGCCAAAATCCTCCTCGCCGGGAAACAGCAGCATGCGGCAGCCGCGGTAGAGTTCGCGCAGCGCCTCGTCCGGCTGCCAGCCCAGAAAACGCACGTTCGGACCCGCCGCCGCCTCAAGGCGGGCGCGCTCGCCGCCGACGCCGGCCACGACCAGCGGCCGCCCGGTGCGGCTGTAAAGGCGCACCGCCAGATCAAGACGTTTGTAAGGCACCAGCGCCGAAACGATCAGATCGTAATCGCCCGCGGGTTGGGTGGCGCCGGGCGTCCAGAATTCCGTGTGTACCGGCGGATAGACCACGTCCGAGTCCCGCCCGTAAAAGCGCGCGATGCGCGACTGAACGTGGCGACTGATGGCCACGAAGCGATCCACACGCGCCGCGCTGCGGCGATCCCAGCGGCGCAGCCAGGCGAAAAGCGGCGCGCTGATCAGCCGCTTCACGGAATTGCGCCCGATATACTCGTCGAAGAACAACCAGGCGTAGCGCATCGGGGTGAAGCAATAGCAGAGATGACGCGCGCCGCGGGGCGGGCGCAGCCCCTTGGCCACGCAGTGGCTGAAGGTGATCACAAGATCGGCCGGCGGACACCGCAACGCGGCCTCGGCGGCGGGAAATAGCGGCAGCAGGCGGCGATAGTAGGCGGCGACGCCGGGCAGACGCTGCAGCGGCGAGGTCACGATCGGATGCGCCTTGAGCGCCGGACTGATCGCGGCGGGATTACAGAGCAGCGTCATGATCGGCGCCGCGGGATAACGGCCGGCGGCGAGTTCCAGCACCCGCTCTCCGCCGCGCATGCCGGTCAGCCAGTCGTGTCCGAGAACGACACGTAAGTCAGTCGGCAGTGGGAAGTTGGCAGTTGGCAGAATATTCTGCCGAACCTTATTCAAGACATCCGCGGACGACACGGAGGTCGTCCCTCCATTGCCCGGAGAGGTCATTTTTCCCACCCTCTGGAGGGTCGGGCTCCGTCCCGACCGTTCCTGGCGGACGACACGGAGGTCGTCCCTCCATTGTCTAAAATCCAATTTTGGTTTCCTGCCAAACGTGCGGCGGCGGCGCGGTAGACGGCCAACGTTTCCGCCGCGGCCCGCTGCCAGGTATAAGCGGCGGCGCGCGCCAGGCCGGCGGCCCGCAGCGCGGCCAGCCGCGCCGGGTCCTGCAGGAGGTCGAGCATAGCGCGCGCGAATTGTTCGGGCGCGCCAGCGTCGGCGAACACCGCCGCTTCGCCGGCGATTTCCCGCAGCACGGGTATATCGTTGGCCAGCACGGGCAGGCCGGCGGCCATGGCCTCCGCCACCGGCAGTCCGAAGCCTTCGTGACGGGCGGGATGCACCAGCAGATCGGCGGCGCGATAGGCCGCCAGCGTGGCCGAAGGGTCGCTGTAGCCGGTCCAGCGGATGGCGTCGCCGCCAAGCCCGAGCGCGGCCGCGCGCCGAGCCGCTTCGGGATATCTGGTATCGGGCGCGCCCAGCAGCGTGAGCTGCAACGGCCAGGGCGCCAGCCGACGGGCCACGGCGAAGGCTTCCACCAGCGCGGTCAGGTTCTTGTACGGATCGGCGCGGCCAACGTAGAGCAAGCGCCGGGTGCGCGCGGTTGCGTCCGTTCCGGACGGCGGAGCGGCGGCGCCCGCGGGGTCGGGACAAAACATCGGCGAGATGCCGTTATACACGCGCACCACGTCGGCCTGGCGGACGGCAGGCATCCGCAGCGTGCGTACAAGATCGGCGCGCGAAGCGTCGCTGGGCGTCAGAATCGCGTCGGCCCGCCGGACCGCGGCGTTGAACAAGCAGCGGAAGACAGGAAGGAAGCGGGTTTTGAGCGCGTGCGGCGTCTCCCGCGGGGCAAGCAATGGGATCAGGTCGTGGATGGTGAGCACGCAGACCGGGCGGCGGTTATGCCGCGGCGAAAAGGCCGCCAGCGGCAGCATGTAGTTCGTCGAGTGGTAGAGCTCGATGCCGTCGCGCCGCAACTGTCCCGGCATGGTCAGTTGGCCGATCGGATCGAAGATCCCATGTTTCAACAACACGCCGCGGACATTCGGCAGCCGGTCCACGCCGGTTTCGGCAAAGGTGCGGTCGCGGACGGCGGGGTCTTGAAAGTAGAGCGTGAAACTGTCGTTGGGAGCGAGGCGCGGCAGTTCCCTGATCAATTCGCGCGTGACCATGCCAATGCCGCTGATTTCGCGAAAGATCCAGCGGGCGTCGAGTCCGATCTTCATGCGCCCACCTCGCGATAGACATCCCAGGTGGCGCGGGCGGCGGCTTCCCAGGTGTAGCGCGCCGCCTGCCGCCGTCCGCGCGCCGTCAGTTCGGCGCGGCGCGCGGTATCGCCCAGCAGCTTCTCGATGACCGCCGCCCACTCCGCGGCGCCAGCCCCCGGCGGCATCACCACCGCGGCATCGCCCAGCACCTCCTGGAGCGAACCGCCGACGGACGATACGACCGGCGTGCCGCAGGCCATCGCTTCCAGCGGCGGGAAGCCGAAGCCCTCGTAGTGCGACGGAATCGCAAACAGCGCGGCGCCGGCGTAGAGCGCGGGCAGATCGGTCTCGGCCACGTAGTCCAGCCGCCGGATGCGAGCGGCGAGCGGCGAGGCGGCGATGCGCGCGAGCAGCGCTTCGTATTTCCAGCCCAGCGCGCCGCTCAGCACGAGGTCGCCGTCGAAACCGCGCAGTCGCTCGAACACCCGCACCAGGAACTCCAGGTTCTTGCGCGGCTCCAGTGTGCCGACATGCAGCAGGTATGGCCGCTCCAAACCGAGGCGGCGCCGCAACGCCGGCACGGCGTCGGCTGCGGGCGGTCGAATGTCGAGTCCGTTGGCGATCACGCGCACTTTTTCGGCGGGCGCATGCAGCCACTCGGCGATCTCGCCCGCGGCAAACTGCGAGGCGGTGACAATGCGGGCGGCGCGGCGGGCGGCGCGTTGAATGACGGAGGCCAGGTAACTCTGATTGCGCGCTTCGGCGTACTGCGGGTAGCGCAGAAAACCGAGGTCGTGAATGTTGACGACGGCGGCGCCGCGGGTGAGCGGCGGCGCCGCGAAATTGGGAAAGTGATAGACATCCGCGCGGCCCGCGAACCAGTCGAAAGGCGGCCAGTCCAGTCTGCGCCAGGCCTGCTGCACATAGCGCCCGGGCAGCCAGCGCACGGCGCGGACTTCGGCGCCCGGCGCGCACAAAGCCTCACCGCGGCGCTGGAAGTCGAAGTAAAAAAGCGCGAGTCGATCCCCGTGCGCCTGGGCCACGGGCGCCAGGCGCTCGACCAGCGACCGCGTGTAACGGCCCACACCGGCTCGCTGACTCACCGCGGGTTGAACATCAAGACAGACGCGCATGGGGGAAGGAAAGGCATTAAGGCTGAAGACTGAAGGCTGTTAGGTTAATATTTAGGAACAGATGTTTCCAGGAGGCCATGTCGATATGATCGAAGACCAGCGTGTTATGGTCGAACGCATCGCATTCCTCCTGACTCCATTTTCCGGCCAGACTGGCGAGATCACGCTTCTTCTCTTCTTCCACTGGACGACCTTTCAGAAACTTCTTCATATTTTTCCCGGCCTTTGCTTGGCGCGAAAAATTCTGGTTTATGCTTACGTGGCCGATGTTGGGGGCGGCGGGGGCGGGGATTGACGTTTGGGGCGCAGGTGGAATTCGGGGGCTTCTTTGACGCAGAGGCCGAGGATGCTGAAGGCCCGGCCGATTAATTTCATGGTTTCCTTGTGCAGTTTCGCCGGCGCGCTGCCGACATCGGCCCAGCCCGGCGTGGTCAGGTCGTCGGGCGGGATGGTCAGCTTTTCCCAGTTGTGGAACAGGCGGCCCCAGGCGCTGTGCAGAATGTCATGCACGCGCTTCTGATGGGCGGGATACCAGAAGGCGTCGTGGTAAAGGATGCTGGCGACGTAGGCCCAGGGAGCGGCGACGGTCTTGAGCGTCCACTCCAGCGGCTTGCGCAGCGGTCCCCAGTAGATCAGGTGCTGCATGCGGCTGGCGAAGGTCATTTTCTTGAACGGTCCCACAAAATGCCAGTTCTCGGCGGCGAGATCGGCGTCGCCGACGATTTCGATCTCGCGCGGATCGCCGCAGCCGAGTCCTTTTTCATGGGCCAGGCGGATAAACTTGATGTCGGAAAGCGGATCGAAACCCATCAGCTTGGCGGCGACGGCATCGATGGCCACCTGATCGGCCGACGCCAGAATCACGTTCTTCACATACGGCACCATGCAGCGCGGGCCGGGGCCGTCGCCGGCAAAGGTACCGTCCATGACGGCAAAAAGGCCGGGATGGATTTTCTTCTGGATCATCAGCAGGTCCACAAGGGTCTCGTGGATCACCGGGTGGGTCCAGTGGCGGCGCTCGTTCAAAAGTCCGCCGAAGGCGTTTTTCATGGCGCCGGTGGTGGTGGTGAAAACGTGCGTCTTGATCGTCGGCAGGTGGATGATGTTCTCGCCGATGAAGCGCTTGGGAATCATGAACCCGTCGGGATAGACCTGATTCAGGCACAAAAACTGGTCCGTCAGACTGCCGACGGCATCGCGCACGTTGATCCACTCCTCGCCTTCGTAGAGGTGTACATTACGCAGACCGTGGGCCTGGATCACGTTGATCTGTTTGTTCGCGCGCTCGCCGAGATGGGCGTCGATCACCACCGTGCGGTTATGACAGGCGTGGATCAATTCGGGCTTGAACCCATCGCGCTTGAGCGTACGGATGACGCCTTCGAGCTGCCAGGGCGTTGTGGAACTGCCGGGATAGAAGAAGTGCCAGCTGATGTTGATCTTGAGGGCGGTATCGCGCTGCTTGTCCAAAACCTGCTGATAGCCAGCCAGATTCATCAGCCGGTGGTAATCCTCCAACACCGTGGCGGGGGTGGTGCGAAGCAGGGCGACTTTGGATTTGGCGGACATGCGGGGAATATTACAGCGTGGTTCGATTGCGGGCAAGTATGGGGGAAGAAGGTGGAAGGTGGAAGGTGGAAGGTCCTGAGACACTTAGTCCCTACCCTTAGTCGGTTACACTTAGTCGAACCCTTAGTCTATTAAGTGTAAGCAACTAAGCGTACCCGATTAAGAGTGCCGACTAAGTGTGCAAACACCAAGACCTACATAACCGCCGAAAACCGTTTGCTCAGATCAGTAGCGTCCCAGCCGCTGGCCGGATGGAACAAACATTCACCGCTCAACTTCCGCACACGACAGTTTTTCCCGAACACCGAACACCCTCTGCTTACTGCTCATCTCTCCGGAAAAGCGAACGGGGGTCGAGGGCGTCGGGGTGGACGACAAAATCCTCGGCGTTGAAGGCCAGTTGCGAGGCGGCCATCGGCATGTAGACGCCGGCGGCCGTGGCGGCGATGCCGCCGTCCGCTCGCGTGACCTGCGCCTCGGTGCGGATCAGGAGCCGTTTGGCGGAAAGCACGCGGGCCGCGAAGCGCAGCGGCTCGCCGACGGCGATGGGCGCGCGGAAGCGCATGGTCATCTCGGCGGTGACGCAGCCACGGTGGGCCGACACGATCGCCGCCCAGGTCATCACTTCGTCGAGAATCGTCATCGTAATCCCGCCGTGAACGATGCTCTTGTAGCCGAGATCGGCCTCGCGCGGGGTGTAGTCCATGACGATCCATTCGCCCTCGACGCGGGAATGCTGGCGCAGTCCGTGAGGATTGGCCTCGCCGCAAACAAAGCAGCGGCGGGTCCAGGGCAGCGTCCCGGAGGTCGGCGTGGCGGCGGCATCGATGGCGGACATACGCAAGACCATGCCAAAACATCCGGCGCATGGTCAAGCAACGACGATACGCCGCACGTCACTGTCCGAACGGCAGCATGCCGGCGTCCATCGCAGGACGGGATGGCTGCGCGAGGCGGACGAAGTCGGGGTTGGCGCGCAACGGCGCCAGGCGCTGGTCCGCGCGCAGGATGGCCCGCGCGGGCTCGCCGCCCAGACTGACGGCTTCGCGCAGCGAGGCCATGGCCTCCGCAGCCTGTCCCTGCGCGCCCTGCGCGCAGGCCAATTCGATCTGCGCCTTGAAATCGCGCGGCGCGGCGGCCAGATAACGGCGCAGAGCCCTCTCCGCCAGCGGCCAGCGGCGGCCGTTGCCGGAAAGCTGGGCCACAGCCATCAGGATATTGGGCGGCAGGTTCGTGCTGGCCAGAAACGACTGCATCAATCCCTCGAACGGTCCGCCCATGTTAAGCCGCTGATAAAGCGCCGCCAGTTCCAGGGCCAGGTTGACGTCCACCTGCCCCTTCTGAACGAGCGGCTCCAACTCCCGGCGGCGCGTGTCGCAACGTTCCATCTCGGCGATCGCATTCACCTGGTTTTTGGCGTTGTCGTTGTATTCGTCCAATTCCGCATAGTTCCGGGCCAGGCCCTTGGCTTCGGTATAGCGATGCTGCTGGACCAGCATGTCGATCAGCCGGAAACTGGCCTCGGGACTTTCGGGACACAGGTCCATGGATTGCCCGAAAGCGTACTCGGCCTCCTTCCACAATCCGCGGTACAGATAGAGCCCGGCGATGGCGGCGCGCAGTTTGGAGAAGGACTTTTTGGCGTCGTTGTTGCGGCGGAAGTCTTCGCGCTTGAGGAAGCCGGCGCTCAACTTGTCCCAGTAGGCCCGGTCCTGGGCCACGATGTTGGTCCACAACCCCGGATTGACCTGGGGCGAAGGGAGCGGTTCCTTCTCGATCTTCATGATGATTCCGCTTGGCCGCAGATAGGGATACATCCAGTTAATGACGTAGCTCTCCTCGACATAAAAGGCGTGCTTCTCCTTGTTCTGATCGAAGATCCAGCGCGCCAGGATGCCGTTGATGGCCATCACGCCGCCGACGCCCTGCACAGTGACATGTCCGTTTTCGACCTTGATGTCGGCGCTGGGCGGAATGCGGCCCGCCTGAACCTCGTCCATGTAGGTCCTGAAGGCATTATTGCCGTCATCCGGACTCGGAATGTGAATCGGCTCGCGCGGGTAGACATGGTCGCGCCCCAGCCAGCGTTGCAGGCGATCGGTGTTCGGCGGCCGGGAGAAGTCGTACTGATCCCGGATGTAATTCATGTAGGTGTTATCGGCCAGCGCGTTCTGGGTGATGATATACACGTCCGAGCGGTCAAAACTCTTGTCGAAATAGCGATCCTTGGCGGGCACGCGGCTCTCGCAGAAAATCATGTAGGTGGGCACAAACCGTCCCGGATCGGTGCCGCCGTAGAGCACGGAGTCGCGCTCCATCGGCGGGTAGCCGCCGCCGGGGTTGAACATCCAGTAGCCGAAGTAGTAGCCGTAGTCGTAATCCTTGAGATTGCAGAGCTTCCAGTTGTTGCGGTAGGTGACGACCGGCAGCGCCAGCAAGGCCAGGCAGGCCACGCGCACCGCGATGCCGGCGGCGGCCCCCCGCAGACGCGCCACCAGGCTCAACACGACCACGATGCCGTAGCCGATCAGCATGGCAAAGAAGCCGTGCGCCGGCGCGAAGAACTTGATCGTGATTTCCTGCTCCTGGCGGTCGAGTTGGGGATTGATGATCGTCAGCAGTCCGAAACTGGTGACGAAAAAAGCCGTCCATACGAAAATCAGCCAGCTCCCGCCGGGCCAGCGCAGATAGAGCCAGATGCCGATCAGCAGACACAACAGCGTGGCCATCGAAAAGGCCCAGAAGAGCACCAGCCAGCCCGAGTCCGCCACCGCCGGATCGGCATTCAGCGCGCGCAGGACCGACAGTCCGATCAGCAATGCCGCGAACGAGAGGGCCCACACGACCAGCAGCCAGCGGCGGCGTTTCAGATGGATCGCCACCCAGACTGCGGCCACCACGATCGTGAGCAAACCCAGCAGACACAGCGGCCAGGAATACTGCTGCACCAGCGCCAGGATGAAAACCTTGATCTTGGTGAAGAATACCGCGCTGAAAAGGTCCGCCATCTGCAGGCGCTCATACTGGCCGCGGGTGATCGAGTGCAGGAAGCCTTCCCTGGTCGCCGCGTAACCCCAGTTCATCGGCGGATTGGTGCCGGCCGCCAGCGGCATGTACAGGTAGAACGCGCAACCGGCCAGGAAAAGCGCCGTGTAGAGCATGGCCTGGCGCAGTTTGACCCAGCCGTAGAGCATGCCGACGGCCAGCGCCACTCCGCCGGCCAGCAGGAGCGCCACGGTCTTCAAAAAGTCCGGCTGCTCCGTCACGGAAAGCACTGCGCTGGCGCGCAGCCAGGCGAACAAGAGGAACCCGGCCGCCGCGCTGAACAACACGGCCACAGCCAACTCCCAGAAGGTGGACAAGGCGGTCATCAACTGCGAAAAAGTTCCCGGTCCGCCCTTGACCGGCAGGAGCGCGCGGCGGCGGAAGAAGCGATCAATCCCTTCCGCCAGCGTGCCCATCACCAGCGCGCCGGCCATCACAGTCACGGTCTGGTGGTTGGTCATGCTCAAGCCGAAGATCAGGATCGTGGCGTAAAGGAAACCGCGCCGCGCCGACTGGATCATCCAGGCGAAAAAGGTGCAAGCCATCAGCACGAAGGAAAAGACGTTCAGCACGCGCATCTCGGAGACGCAGGCCCAGAGCCAGACCCCGCGGTTAAATCCGAACAGCAACGCCGTGCTCATGCCGATCGTGATCGCCATCCAGTGCTGCAAACGGCGGTCTATGCTATCCGCCCAGGGCAGCGAACTGAGCAGCACCCGGATGCTGCGGGTCATCATGATCGTCATAACGCCGACCACCAGCGCGCCGGTCACAACCGACAACGTCCCGATCCGCCAGGCCGGATTGCCGAAAGGCACGACCAGATGGCTCCAAAGGAAGGCCACAAAGGCCCACAGCGGGTATCCCGGCGGATGCGGTACGCCGAAGGTAAAGGCGCCAGTCACCAGTTCCCCGGAGTCCTGCAGCGTCACCTCGGGCGCCATGAAATGGTAAAAGGCCGCGAGCGCGAGCGCAAAGGCGGCCCCGGCGGCCCACCAGTCCTCGGCCCGGAAAAAGTGTCCGACATCCGCTTGTTCGAGAGCGGCGGGCGGCGGCATGGGATTGGACGGCGGAGTCGGACGACCGGCATCGGTCGCCGTTCCCTTGGCGGCAGGCATTCGATTCGCTGGTTTCATAAGGCGCGTAATCCTCAATAAAGATCGGTTCGCGCACATGCTATGGCATCGGATAATGTAATGCAACACGGGGAAGGCATGGATCTGTCATGAAATTTTCGCCTCTTCCGGGATTATTGTGCGGTTCTATATTGAGGAACGCGAGATGAGCGATAGCGATTAAGTGTAGGGAAAACAAGTGTAACTATTGACACTTAGTCCCACACTTGATCGGTTACACTTAGTCGCCCCGCTTAGTCGTTGACTTCGCTTCACATGTAGCACCAAGAGCCAATGGATATTTACACGACAAATTCAAAATCGGAAGATGACAGAGGCCAACCACGCCTCGCATGCAACTTCGGAACCCGCGCCGGGCGTGGTTTCTTCAGCGCATAAAGACTGACGTTCCGCTGCCAAACAAACCTGTTTTGGAGCTTTACGTGGTGTATCCCGCGTGATACAGTAATTGCATGATTGAAATCCGCCAGACAGACGAGTACGTCGCGTGGTTTGAACGCCTCCGGGACAACATGGCGAAAACGCGGATATTGATTCGGATACGGCGCGTATCGTTAGGAGAAGAGCATGAAAACGAAAACAACCTTGTGGGATGCCGCGGAGCATCTGAAAACAAAAGAAGACATGGCGGCGTATATAGCCTGTGCGCTCGAAGAAGGCGATCCGGCGCTGATCGCCGCTACACTCGGTGATATTGCTCGTGCCCAAGGCATGACGAAAATTGCTAAACGGACAGGTTTGGGACGGGAGAGCCTGTATAAGACCTTGTCAAGAGAGGGAAATCCAGCGTTTGCTACCGTACTAAAGGTCTTCAATTCTGTTGGATTGAAACTCAAAGCCATACCGGGATGATGAAGCAAGACAAAGGCGGCAGAACACTACGCCGCGAAGTGCGGCGAGCTCACTGCCGCCGCTAGACATAAACCAGAAAGGACGGACAAATGAAAAAGATGAAGGCTCTAACGAACCGGACGATTGTGGTGCGTTGTTTTTCAGCGGTGCTGTTGGGTGGGGCTTGTTTGTTGCCGGGGCTGGCTGTTTCGACGGTTTTTGCCGCGCCTGACAAGACGGCTGTCAAATCCGGCGCAATCAGTTCGATTAAGGGCACATGCGATTTCAAGGGCCGGGAAAGCACCTGGACCGCGAAGCTCACGGCCAAAGCGGACGGCAGCTATGATGCCGTCTACGTTTCAAGTTGGAGCGGCGCGCCCCTGAACTATGTCGGAACGCTCAAGACCGACATGAAAACGGAGATCGGCGGCGCCGGCAAGGCGAGCGGCGGACGCGCCAACGGCGCCTTCGAGTTTTCCGGCAAGTACGGCACCAACGGCATCGCCCAGTGCACTTACAAAGAGGTCGGCGGTCGCCGCAGCGGAACCATGACCGCCGAAATGCCCAAGTAAAGGCTCGCGGAGCGCTTGCCTTGGCGGGCCTCGCGTGATAGACTCTTCGCACGTTTACAAAGAAAGGGTGCTAGCATGGCTTATGTTATTTCGGATAAATGTACCAAGTGCGGCGCGTGCTCCAAGGTCTGCCCGGTCGAAGCGATTTCGGAGGGCGACAAGCAGTACAATATCGACGCCGACAAATGCGTGGATTGCGGCCTCTGCGCGGGCGAATGCCCGGTGGAAGCGATTTCGGCGGGCTGATGCCCTCTGAAAAACAATTTCGTACATTGTTTGGCCCCATCCGCTCCCGGCGGTTGGGGCTTTCGCTTGGCGTCGATCTCGTTCCCGAAAAAACCTGCTGTTACGACTGCCAATTCTGCCAGATCCAGGTCCGCTCCACGCTGACCTGCGAACGGCGGGACTACGTTCCCGTGGCCAGCGTGATGTCGGAACTGGAGGGCTGGCTGGCGGCGGGCGGCAAGGCCGACGCCATCACCCTCTCCGGCAGCGGCGAACCCACGCTGCACGCGAAATTCGGCGATGTGCTCTCCGGCATTCGCGAACGCACGCCGATCCGGCGGGTGCTGCTCAGCAATGGCGCGCTCTTCGGCCAGGCCGATGTGCGCACAGCCGCCTTGCAGGCCGATGTGGTCAAGGTGACCCTCAGCGCCTGGGATCAGAATTCATGGGAAAGCGTTCACCGGCCGCACCCGAACCTGCGCTTCCGCGAAGTTTTGGACGGCTTCCATGCCTTTAGGGAAGCGTTTAAAGGCGAGTTTTGGGTCGAGGTCTTCCTGGTTGCCGGGTTTAACGACACCGAGGCCAGCGTGAGGCGCATTGCCGACCTGGCCGCCGGGCTCAAGCCGCAGCGCATTCAACTGAGCACGGCCACGCGTCCGCCGATCGACAAGCAGGTGGTGGCGGTGGATCATGCCGTTTTGCGGCAGTTGGCGGGCATGTTCATGCCGGTCGCGGATACCTTGGGAGGCGCGGCGCCCGTCTCCGCGGATGAGGTTCATGCGGTGGGCACGAGCGACGACGATCTGGTATCCATGCTGGAACGTCATGCCGCGCCGCTGGAACATGTGGCCGCCTGGCTGAAGTCGCCGCCGGAGCAGGCCGCGGCGCGTTTGGACAAACTTGAACTGGCCGGCCGCATAAAGCGCCTGACGCACGACGGGGAAACCTATTTTACAGGCGGAAAGTCGTAAGACAGAAGTCAGTTCCTGGCCGCTCTCCGCGCCTCCGCGCCTCCGCGTGAGATTTTACTGGTGAGGCGGCGAACAGACGCTCAACGTTCAAAGCGTCGTAGCGCGAAATTAAACGGCGTCCGGCAACGGCATCAACGTGCGGCGGCGGGCGCGATAGACGGCGTGTTCGGTGTAACCGGCCGCGCTGGCCAGAGCGAGGGCCTTGTCGAAATCGGCGCCCACATCCTCGGGCCGATGGGCATCGGAGCCGAAGCTCAGCGCAATCCCGCGTTCGCGGGCCATCTCCAGCAACAGTGGCGAAGGATACATTTCGGCCACGAGTTTACGCAGGCCGGAAGTGTTGATTTCGACCGCCATGCCGGCGCGGGCCAGAGCGTCAAGCGCGGGAGCGGCGATTTCCCGCAGCACGTCGTCGCGCAGGCGGTGGCCGAATTTCTTGGGTAGATCGAGGTGCCCCGCCACGTCGAACCAGCCGGTGTCGGCCATGCGCGCCACCAGTTCGAAGTATTTCCGCCAGACCGCCTCCACCTCCACGCGCGCCCAGTCGCCAAGCTGGTCCGGATCGTCAAAGTCCCAGTTGCGAATCTGGTGGACGGACCCCAGCACAATATCGAAGGGCTGACTCCGCAGCCAGGCGGGCAGGTAGGCCTCGCAGCCTTCGTGATAATCGGCCTCGACGCCGTAAAGCGCCGCGGGGGCAAGGTTGTCCCGCAGCGGCCGCAGCATTTCCTGATAGGCGCGAAAATCCGCCATGCCCATGCGGTTTTCCGGATCGTAGCCGACCGGGTTGGGCGCATGGTCTGTGATCGCCAGCGCCGGCAGTCCGCGCAACGCGGCCGCGGCGCGATACTCCGCCGGCGTGCCCCGCGCATGATGGCACAGGCGCGTATGGGTATGGTAATCGGGCAGCGGTGGGCAAACGGTTTTGGCTGGCGCGTTCATGCCGTCAGGATACACCTCCCGCTGGACAGGCACGAGGATATTTCGTAACTTACACCCATGTACCGGGCCTTTTTCGGACTGCGCGAGATGCCCTTCAATCTTACGCCTGATCCGCGTTATCTATACCTGACCGAGCAACATCGCGAGGCTTACGACCACGTGATGTACGGCATCACGCAGCGCAAGGGGTTCATCCTGTTGGTGGGCGAGGTCGGCTCGGGCAAGACCACGCTCTGCCGGGCGATACTCCACGAACTCGGGCCCACCACCAGGACCGCGCTGATCCTCAATCCATGTCTGAACGAGACGCAACTGCTACGCGCGATCGTCGGCGATTTTGGCCTGCAGCCGGCGCGCCGCGACCGGCTGACGCTGCTCGAAACGCTGAATGTGTTTCTGCTCGAACAGATGCGGGCCGGGACCAATGTGGCGCTGCTGATTGACGAGGCCCAAAACCTCTCGTCCCGGCTGATGGAACAAGTGCGGCTGCTGTCCAATCTCGAAACCGCCCAGCAAAAACTGATCCAGATCGTGCTTGTCGGCCAGCCGGAACTGAACGAGCGGCTCTCCTCGCACGAACTGCGGCAACTCAGCCAGCGCATCACCGTGCGCGCCCATTTGCACCGCCTGACCCAGCAGGATCTGATTTCCTACATCGCCCACCGCCTGCTGGTGGCCGGCGCCACGCCCGACGCGGTGCGTTTCGACGAGGCCGCCGCGAACGCGGTGATGGTCTACTCGGACGGCATTCCCCGCATGGTCAACGCCGTCTGCGACAATGCGCTGCTCGCGGCCTATGTGGCGGAAAAGCGCGTTATCGGCGCCGACTGCATCCAGCGCGCCATCGGCCTTTTGCGCGGCGATACGATGCGTAAATCGACGCCGTCCTGATTCGGCGCCGATCCGCGGACGGTCCAAATCCTCGCCTGAGCACGTTGCGGCTTTATTGTGTCCGGTCTTTCACCCACGCCTTCAACACGCCATAGGCCGCTCCGGCTTCCGTTTGGGTCGCACAGAGTATCGCCAGATCGCCTGCACACCGTACCAGCGTATACCCGCCTGCCGCATCGTATGATCCAGCGGGTTAAGAACAAGGAATTGGCTGGTTCGTGGTGAATGGTCCATTGGTCAGTGCCTATCGCCCCATTCGTCACCGTCCATCCACCAGCATGGGTTGCCGCTCTGGGGTCGGATTGGCATGGCGTCTGCAGATCAACAGTCCGCAGAGCAGGATCAAGAGGACGTTTTCGGCCAGTTTGTGACAGACGAAGACCTCCCCTGCC
>JANYBP010000059.1 GCA_025360745.1 bacterium | reverse complement strand
AATTCTCACTATGGCCGCTTCCTCGGGCCCGGACGACACGGAGGTCGTCCCTCCATTCACGAAAACACCCGTGATTCCCAAGTTTTTGGAGGGACGACCTCCGTGTCGTCCGTATTCTAGCGGCCATAATGCGAATTGCTGCCAACATCCCAAAATCCCCGCCCCTGGTCCCTTTTGTCCTTCCCGTCCCCTTTTGTCCCTCGCCCATCCCGTTGACAGAATCCCCCGTCCGGCATAGCGTTACCTGATGCGCACACGCTGCCTGCCGCTCATGCTCGGTTTTATCGTCGCGCTCGCGGTCGCCGCCGCGGGGCAGATTCCCAGCAACGGCTTTTTCTTTGTCCAGATCACCGATACCCACCTGGGCGGCGGACCCAACCACGATGCGCTGGCCGCCCGCATGATCGACGCCATCAACCGCCTGCCCATGCCGGTCGCCTGCGTGATCCATACCGGCGACATCGGTTCCGACAACCTCGACAACGGACGTACGGCGTCCAGCGCCAGCAATCTGTTGCATGGATTGCACGTTCCGTACTATGTGCTGCCCGGCAACCACGACCTGCCGGCGCGCCGCCTGGAGGCCACGCGGCGCGTCTTCGAAAGCACCTTCGGCCCGCTGGCCACGAATGTCGAAGTGCGGGGCATGATCTTCCTGCTGCTCTACACCGAACCGCTGCGCGGGACCGTCACGACGCCGGACTATGCCCCGCTGGCCTGGCTCGAAACGCAACTCAGGGCCGCCGCCGGCAAACCGGTCATCGTCTTCACCCATACCCCGCCCGTGGAGGATTTTTACGACAACCGCCTGCGGCCGGGCTGGCCCGCTGACGCACATGCGCGCTGGACGGAACTGATCAACCGCTACGACGTCAAGGCCGTCGTCACCGGACATTTCCATCGCGACGAGTTGCATTGGGATGGCCATGTGCCGCTCTACATCGCGGCGCCGATGGCGACCTACTACGGACGCCAGTCCAGTTTCCGCGTCTATCAGGTTCACCCCGACGGCCGGCTTGGCTATCGCACGGTCTATTTGGAATAGCTTCACAGGAGTCGTAATGAAAGAACGCTCGACAACTTGCGCTTTTATTCTAACTTCTGAACTTTGTCGCCTGCATGGCGCCGCCTACGAATGAAAACCACCGCCTGCTTTTTTGGGTGTGCAACGATGCTCTTCGCCTTTTTCGGCGGGCGCGCCGGCGCCGCTGCCGCCACCAACCTCCCGCCGCATGAACTGGTCGTGATGCAGTGGAATGTCCAGAACTTGTATGACGCGGAGGACGATCCCGAAAATCCTGGCGACGACGAGTATACGCCCAACGGGTGGAGGCACTGGATTAGAAGCCGTTACGCGCTCAAACTCGACCACCTGGCCGCCATCGTGGCCGCGGTCAAGCCCGACCTGCTCGCCATCGAAGAGGTCGAAAACCGTCGCGTTGTCGCCGACCTCGCGCAACGGCTGCGCGAGGGATATAATCTGGATTACCCTTACCTGATCCATCGCGACAGCCCCGATAAGCGCGGCATAGATAACGCCCTGCTCAGCCGCTATCCCCCCGCCGCCACCAACTGGCTGGCCGCCGAATCGGAGCAGCGCGAGCCCATCGTGGCGCGTTTCGAAATCGGCGGCGCGGCGCTGACGCTGATCGTCAATCACTGGAAATCCAACTACGGCGCCAAGGCCATGACGCTGGGTATCCGTACGCGCGAGGCGCGCACACTGCGGGCGGCGGTGGATGCGCGGCTCCAGGCCGATCCGGCAGCGCGCCTGCTGATAATGGGCGACTTTAACTGGGACAGCGACACCCCGGCTTTCACCAACGCCCTGCGCGCATTGCCGCCGGCCGCCGTCAACGGCTCGACCAATTCCACCGCCCTCTACAACCTCAGCGCCGGCTTGCCCGCCGATCAGCGCGGCACTTACTGGTACAACGCCGGCAAACGCTGGGACAGTTTTGACAACATGCTGGTAACGCAGGCATTGTTGGCGACCAATGCCGTTGCGCGCGGCGGCTGGCGTGTCGTGCCGGACTCGTTCCGCGTGCTGCGCGATGCGCCGCTGCTCGACGACGCCGGCCATCCCAAACAGTTCAACGAATTGCGCGACCCCGCCACCGGCAAGTTTCACTGGATCACGGGCTACTCCGACCACTTACCTGTAATCGTCAGGCTGACCACTCTCCCCCCACCCGGCCAGCGCGATCAGCCGCACTAACACGCCCAGGTCGCGCGGATAGCCGCGCAGCGCCGGGTCCCAAGGCGGGGTGGTTGTCAGATTCAATAAACGTTCGCCCGCGGCCTCCGCCGCGGGCATCGGCCAGGCGACCCAGTTCCAATCCCGCGGCGCAATGTCGAGCGCAGTTCCCGACAAATTCAGCGTCACGGCTCTTGAGCTACCCGGCCCGGCCAGCAGCGCCACGCCGTAACCGCCGTCCTTGGGCAGCGGCGCCACCACCGCCGCTTCGGCGCGCGCCCAGCGGCAGGGCACGGAAAGCGGTTGCGTGAACTTGCCGACCGTTCCGCCCAGCCATGTCAGCCGCGCGCAACGGTCGTCGGCAACCGTAAACCCCGCCGCCAGGACCAGCGCGCCACGCGCCCGCACGGTCACCGTCCCGGCATCGGCGCCCGCGCCCGGCGCGGTTGTTTGTCCAATCCACCAGACCTTGTCGAGCGGACGCCAGGAAGTGCGGCAAACGCCGCCGGTCGCGTCGCACACTTCCGGCGTCAGGAAAGGCGCGTCGCCGGGGGCTGCCGCGATCAAAACCACCGCGCGCGCGGGCTGGCCCGCTGCGCCTGAGCTTGCGGCGGGCGGACACCCCGTCGCCGTTGCGCCCGCCACCAGCTCCGTCACAGCCACTTCCGGCCGCTCGCTGCGCAGATTCGCGAAGCCGGTCAGCCCCATGTTGCCGACGCCCATGGGAATTACCGTCGGCCACCAGCCGGTTGCCGGCGTGGCGGGGGTGTTGTCGGACTTGACGGACTTAACGGACGAAACGGACGGGGCAGAGCGCAGGCGCATGCGGTAGAGGGTCAGGGCCAGTGTCCAGGCTTCTGTCTGGAGCGGCACACGTTCGCGCGCCGAGGGCAGCAGCCGGCAGTTGTAGGCGAAGTCACGGAGTGGTTCGAAGGTGAAGCGCAGACTGTGGGGCGGCTGGAACGGCGTCAAATAAAAGGCCGGGCGATCCGGGTGGCGGCGCAGCACGAGTTCCCAGGCCGCTTCGGCGATCCGATAGTCACCGTGGTTTTCATTGTCCAGACTGAGCAGCGGCACGCCGTAGATATGCTCCAGCGGCGCGCCCAGTCGCGAATATTCGACCAGCGCCAGGCCGTTGACGGAGTTGATTTCGCGCGCCACGCCGCCCAAAAAGCGCGTAAAGCCACGGTAATCGCTCTGCGTCGCCAGCGCCGGTTTGTTCCAAAGTCCACAGGCCAGCAGCGCGATCCCGGCGGCGACGGCGATCGTTCTGCGCCATACCCCGCCCGCCGCGCCCGCCCAGGCGAGCGCACCCGCCAGGCACAGCGCCAGCAGCGGCACGGCGCCGAGCATCAGACGGCGGGTCTCCATCATGTAGTCGTACATCCAGCCCGTCATCAGCAGCGCCGGCAGGAAGGCGGCCAGCACCAGCGCGCGCGAGGCGCGCGCCGGATCGCGATGCAGCCAGAGCAAGACCCAGCCGGCCAGTCCCGCCAGCGCGGCCGGCCAGGCGATCAGTCGTATCAACCCGCGCAGGTCGGCCAGACAAAAATAAGCGGAAGAATGCGCGCTCAGGAACGGCAACTGGCCCGTGTTCGAACGCGCGGCGTAGGAGGCGAGTATCAGGCCAAGCCCGGCGGCGCAACACAGCGCCCACCACCAGTTGGCGGCGGGGCGCGGCGGCGTCACGGAGCGGCGCACGCGCCACGTCCACACGGCCACCGCGGCCGAGACGGCAAAAGCCGCCAGGGCGACGCCGGACAGCAAGGCAGGATGGGAACCCGCCGCGACAACGAAGCGCCAGATCCTGTAGCAGTCCGTCAGATAGCGCACCTGCATCATGAAAAGAGTCAGACAAAGCGCGCCAAAAGGAATCACGGTTAGCAACGCCGGACGGCCTGTCCGGACAGCGGCGGCCAGCAACAGGCACCAGGTCGGGAGCACGATGTACCAGGCCGTAATATGAAAAAAGGGCGCGACACTCAAACTCAGCAGCCCCAGCAATCCGTCACGCCAGTAACCCGCCGCCGTTCCACGCCGTGTCCAGGCCGAGAGCAGCAGCGCCCAGCCGGCCAGCAGAAAAACCAGCGCCGCCGTTTCCGCGCGCACGCAGCGTCCGTTCCAGGCCATCACCGGGTTGAGGATGAAGATCGCAAAAGCCCAGGCCGGCGCGCCGCGCCAGGGCAGTATTCGTGCCGCCAGCAGCGCCAGCGCCAGCGCGGCCAGCCAGGCCAGCAGCG
The DNA here is from genome assembly GCA_025360745.1 of bacterium. GTDB lineage: Bacteria > Verrucomicrobiota > Kiritimatiellia > CAIKKV01 > CAIYGI01 > CAIYGI01. The sequence continues at coordinate 11,710 of JANYBP010000059.1, read as the reverse complement.
GAGTGACCCACAAGATCGCCGGTCCCCCGGCCAGGCGTCCCGCCACGCTCATCATCATGGAATAGGCCGGCTGGAAATATGGCCCCAGGCGCGCGGATGACACGTCGCTCACGCGCAGACAGACATCGCGCGTCGCGAAAAAACCGGCATGGCCATAGTAAAAGACCGGACGCACCTGCGCCGGCACATCGGCCAGCAGGGGCTCCACATGACTTAGCGCGCCCAGGCGGGCAAATGTGGCGGCGGAGTTCAGGTAGGCCCCGGGATCCGTCGCGCCCAGAATATCTTCATGCGGCCGCCCCAGAAACAGCGCCCCGCCCGCCAGCAGAGCCAGCCATAACCCAGCCTCGGTCCGGCCCATCGGCCGCCGCGTCAGCCACAAGCCGCGCCCCAGCGTACACAGCAGCAACACCCACAAACCACCGCTTATGATCCAGAACATGGCGTTGGGGTTCATTTGGGGAGAGGGTTCAGGGTTCAGGGCTCGGGGTTCAGGGTTCGGGGTTCAGGGTTCGGGGTTCGGGTGTCAAGGGTGTCGGGAAATGTTTATTATCACATCTGAATCATGAACTGTTACGGCAATTTTCGACCCGCGGATATTGAAGCCCCATTCGTGATGGTGTAGGATGCCCGCATTCTTATGCAGCAGGTATTCCAGTTTGTCAAAGAAGAGACGCCCGTCTACACATGCAAGGGCGTTTTTTCACAAGGTTATCTGATAAAATTGGCCGCCAATCAGCCGGACGACGATGCGTGTTATCGCTTCGTGCTCGATCTTTTGGAAAATAATCGTGCCGGACTTGTCAAAGCCGGCGAGTCCTATACCCGCGTCCATTTCATAGACAAAATTCTTTCCCAGTTGGGCTGGGAGTTCATGACCGAAAACACGCTCCGCGGATTTACCGGAGCGTGCAAGAAACCAGACTATAGCCTCTATCTCAATCGCGATGCCTTGGACCAGGCCGCCACAGCCCCATTGGACACCGATGCCGTGCGTCTCGCGTTGACCGTACTTGAAGCGAAACGGTTCAGGCATCCTCTCGACGCTGTCTCGAAACGGGAAACTCCGCATCTGTTCCCCTGCCAGCAGATTCAGGAATATCTCCGTCTCGCCCGCGATGAGCGTGGCCAACGCTTTTTCAACTGGGCCATTCTGACCAACGGCAACGAGTGGCGTCTTTACACCGAACGTTCATCCGCCGACGCGTATTTTTCCTTCACACTGGTCAATCCCGACGGTTCGCTTTGTTCGCCCGCCGATTTCCAGATTTTCCGCAAACTGTTCAGCCCCGAAGCCTTCGTGCGCCGTCCGGACGGCGCATGCGGTTTGGACGATATCCAGACGGAAGCCGCGCGCTTTCAGACCGAACTCGAAAGCAACCTGAAGCGCCGCGTCTTCAATGTTTTGGAAGAGTTGGCCACCGCGTTCGCCAACCATCCGGACAATGCCATACCCCAGGAAGACTACACGGCCATCTACGATGCCTCGCTGGTCTTCCTTTACCGCCTGCTCTTTGTGCTTTACGCCGAAAGCCGCGGCCTTTTGCCGGTGCGGGCGTCGGGGTTCGGACACAACAAGCAATACATCGAAAAATTCTCGCTTGTGCGCCTGGCGGACGATTTGCGCAAACCCGAGTCGTTCGCCAACAACGCCTTCACCGATCTTTACGAACGACTGCTGCGGCTTTTCGAGTTGATAGACGGCAAAAATCCGTCCCGCAACGAGGCCTGCGGCGTCACCCGTTACAACGGCGGTTTGTTCCGTAACCACCCGCTCATAGATCGCTGGCGCATTGGCGACGCCAGTCTCGCCGCCGTTCTCAAACAATTGATCTTCGCCCAGCCACCAGCGCGGACCGGCGACCGGCAACTGCGCATTCTGACCGACGAGACGATAGATTACGCGAGTCTGCATGTCCGCCAGCTCGGCGACATTTACGAAGGGCTGCTCGGCGGTCGCCTCGTCCACGAAAGCGGACGCCTGCGCCTGAAAGACGAGTCCGGCGAAAAGAACCACCGCGACGGCATCATCTACACGCCCGACTGGATCGTCGAGTTTCTCATTCGCGAGACACTCACGCCCCTCTTGGACGAGATCGAAGCGTTACCCGATGTCCAACGCGCCCGTTCCGCAAAATCCGACGAGCGCCGCCGCGACAACGCGTTCGCCTATGCCTTGCTCCGTCTGAACGTCGTGGATCCGGCCATGGGCAGCGGTCACTTTCTCGTGAGGGCCGTGGAATGGCTGGCGGACAGGATCGTTGACCATCCCACCACCCGGCGCATGACCGAACGTATTGTCGCCACAGGCGCCGACCGCCGCACGCGCCAGGCAATCCTTGACGCTGGCCTCACCCCCGTGCCGCCCGGCGTGCCGCAGGAACAGTCGGAGACTGCCTACTGGCGTCGCCGCATCGTGGAGTCCTGCATATACGGTGTGGACATCAATCCCATGGCCGTCGAACTGGCCAAACTCGCCCTCTGGCTCACCTGTATCGCCGCTGAAGAGCCCCTGAACTTTCTCGACCCCCATCTGATGTGCGGAAACTCGCTGATCTACGCCCGCCCGGACGAGATGAACCGCCTACCGACCGCGCCCGGCGACGCGGAGCGTTATGCCGATTTCTCCCGCCACCTGCCCGCGTTGCTCTCCGCCGCCGTGCGCCGCAACCTCGCCATCGAAGCCGAAGCCAGCACCGAAATGGAGATCGTCAAAAACAAAGAGAAGGCATGGCGCAAGGTGCGGGACGAACTCGCCCCGCTCGTGGCGCTGGCCGACCTCTGGGCCGGACATCTCGCCCGCGCCAACGGACAACTGACCGATCTCGAATGGCGCGAGCAACTCCAGCATCTTTGCTCGCCGGACGCCATTCCCGCGTCCGACCGTCCGCGTGTGACCAAAACCGCCCGTACGCTCGATAAACAGGCGCAAGCGATCCGCGAAACCCTCAAACCGTTCCACTGGCAATTGCTCTTTCCAGATGTTTTCCAGGCGGAGGACGGCACCCCGCTTTCCAACGGTCGCGCCGGTTTTGACGCGGTACTGGGCAATCCCCCATACGTCTCCACGCACACCAGTACCGGCGAAGGCTGGCGCAACCATCTCGCTGCGCGCGACGAATACCTCGACGACCTCTATGTCCATTTTACCGGACTCGGCTTCTCGCTCCTACGGACCGGCGGACGGTTCGGCTTCATTGTTTCCGACACCTTTTTCACCCTCGCCAGCAAAGCCCACATGCGTCAGATGCTGCAGGACAATCGCCTGCACATCCTCGGCCAGTGCGATCCGTTCGACGTGACAGTGGACGCCGCGATTTTTGTCGCCGAAAAAACGGATGCCTCTCATCCCGCGCCTCCGGATGCTTCCACGCTCTTCGTGCAAGCCCGCCCACGCCGCGAAGAAGGCGTGATGACGCGTCCCGATCTTGAACTGCCGGAACTGCCGCTCTCATCTTCGCTGGATTTCCCGGCAGTCCCGTCGGGCGCCACGCATTCAACCTTCAAATCCCTGCGCCTTCACCGTGTGCCGACCGCACTTTACCGCGACGCTCACAAAAGCGTCTTCTTCGAGCCCCGACACGGAACCCTCGCGCTCTACGACCGGTTCAATCAAGCAGTTAAATCGCTGACCGGACAGTGGTTGCCGCGCATCGAGACCTCGGAGAAATTCGACCAGAACCGCGATGCCATTACCACCTACCACGCCACACTCAAATCAGGCGATGTAACGCTCGTCGGACTAATCGCCGAAGGCGGCCAGGGAATGCGGACAGCCAACAACGCCCGCTTCCTCGGTTACCTTGAAGGCACCCCGCAAGCCGCCTCCCTCACAGTCAAGCGCGAGTCCTGGACGCGCCGCTGGCTTGCAGACACGCCTGTGCGTGACCGTTTCATGGAACTGCTGAAACAGCACGGTGGCAATCCCGCGCGCCCGTTAGCCGATTCCGCCGCTTGGGAGGCGTGTGTCGAACCGTTGTGCGAGACCTTTGACAACGCCCGCCTCGCTTTCAACAAGACCGGCCTCTACCGCATAGTGCCCGCCGCACTGGTTGTGACGGATGCCGATTTCACCTTCGCTTGGCAGCAGCGCAAACAGGAACTTTGGGAACGCTGGCGCAAGGCTCCCGAACTGAAAGATTTCTGGGCGGAAACCGCCGATTTGCTTTGGGGATCACGCGCGGTCAATCCCAAGGCCAAAACCATCACCGATACCGCTTTCTGCGCCGTCTGCCAGGAAGCCATCCGTTGGCTTTCGGCACGGAAACCGAAACCGGGCAATCCGACAAAGATACTCGGATTGCGCTCCAGCGAAGAATACGCCGATCCCGCCGACGCCCCGCGTATTGCCGCCATTTACAACGGTTTCTCAGGGCGCGGTATTTTCGCCCCGTTCCGCAAAGGCGACCCCGAAGGCAACCGCTGGTCCGACAATGAACCGCTCTACATCGAATGGTCGAAGACGGACGTCAACTGGTTATCATCTTCGCCAAAGGCGCGTTGGCAAGGGCACAGGTTTTTCTTTACGCCTGGCGTAACCTGGACCGCCGTCGCCAATCATGTCGCGCTGAAATCACGCTGGCAGAATCCCTGCATTTTCGATGCTGACAGCATGCGTCTGACGCCTGTCGGCAAGACCTTCGATACGTTGGCTTTCCTGGCGGTGTTTAACAGCGATATCTTCAGTTTTCTCAAGATGAAGTTCATCAAACACACCCAGAAATGGGAGATTGGTGACCTGCGCCAGATGCCGATCGTCATTCCGACCCGCCAGCAGGAGCGCCAACTTAAGAAACTTGCTGAACTCTGTCTTGAGGCTAAGCGGCTGGCGCTGGCCGCGAAACCCGCTACGCAGGAACTCACGGCGACCGCTCGGCAGTGGATTTTGGACTTGCTGGCCACCGGCCCCAACTACCTGCAACCGCCCGCGCAGGTAAGCACCCTACAGTCGCCGGAAGATTGTTTGGCCGTCTTCGAACTGGCCGTCAACTGGCACGCCGAAAAGCTCTACGGCGTCGAAAACCTCGGCCCTTTCGATGAATTCTGAGCCCGTGTGTGTTCTGTTTTTGAAACTCAGCGCTACGTCCCTTTACGCAATAGTTTCAGGATTTCTATAAATGATTCCCTGTCTTTCCGCGAAATAAGGCCCGAAGCAACGAAGTATTTTTCCTTTGGAACGAGTATATTGGCCGTCTTTTCGAGTGCCTCAAAGTTGCCATCTGTTATACACAGTGCATCGGCTAAACCGTTTGAACGTGCCGCCAACTCAAGTTCGATGAGCGCGCTTCGTCCAAGTAAAATGCAAGCAAATGCAATTGCAGACAGACCAAATACGAGCATACCCATTGCACAGTATAATGTCGGTCCTTCCACAGGTGAGGTCACCGCACTGCTATTCGAATGCAGACACGCACCGACTGAAATGAGTGCCTTGGTCGCAACAAAAGGAATGGTGAAATATGTGCCGATTAATATAACGACAGTAAGGCTAACCCATAAGAAAGCCAGGCAGCGTGCCTGAGTCGCCCTTCGGCGCAGTGAAAACTCAATCGTCATACGTCACCTCGCCGCAATCTGCTTTTTTGCCAGCTCCGTCATTTCCAGAGCCGCTCCATGCGTTTCGTTCAGAATCGTTATGTCATGGTGTTTGCCCTCGTATATTCGACCGGGGCGCTCCGCAATAGCAGCAAGTATGTTTGTGCAAAGCTTCGTGAGTGGAGATGGATTCGCTACAGTTTCGCCGACAGCGATGTCTTTCAGTTCCCGCTTGTAGCCTTCAAAAGCTGTAGAAACTGCTTCTTTATAAGCGTATTCCTCCTCTAATCGTAGCGAAAGCATATAATAACGGCCTGCATAGATTGCTAGCTAGACCAATGGAATTACTATCGGCATTCGCAGCAGTAGGCCTCGCCATATTTCGTTTGATGTCGCATTCGCTGAGTGACCCAGCATAGGCATTCCCAAGGCGGCTATAAAACTTGGCAACGCAACCACGACAAGGCCCAGAATGCATCCGATGAATATCGTGAGCCAGCGTTTCTGGGGCCCCGCGAAGCGTAACTTTTGCGCACTAAACGAAGAGGCCAGACTTGCACTTGTTGCGCCAGGCAAGAGCTTGTCAACGCGTTGAATCAAAAGCTCCAGATCTTCAGTTAGTTTCGCAACCCGAATTTCATGACCAGTGGATGTAGCGTCACTCTTCTTTAGATGCTCCAAAACAGACTCTAGTTCCTTTTCGCTGGTCTGCGCATCTTCTAGCGCCTGCTTTATTGCAAGGCAGCGCTCATTACTTGTGGCGTGATATTCTACAATCTGCTTCACTTTATTTTTCGCATCGACAGAACAAACCGCGATTTCCTCATGTGCAGTCCCTGCGCTTTTTTGTGCCTGGTTCGCTGCTTCACGTGATTCGGCGATCGCCCTCAATACTTCTTCGGCAGAAACCTTTGATTTATCGAGTTCTTGTACGCACACTGCACAGTTCGCGTTCGCTGTAGCAGTTGATACTGCGGCCAGTTCCGCTTCCTTTCGACGGTCGCCTATCGTCTTCGCGTCAGCATCAATGATCGCCTTGCCGGTAGTAAGTGCGGCGAGTAACTCGTCGGACTTTTGTTTGTTGGATTTAATCGTGTTTACTTCTGACTCAACGCTCCCCTTGAGTTGGCTAATAATCGTGGCGTGTTCTTCGCATGCCTTTTTGGCATTGAATGCAAAAAGACCTTCGCTGTCGGCGGACTTCCTAGCAAGTTCTGCTGCTCTAAACTGTTCCTCTGCTTGAACTTTAATCTCTCCGATTTGCATAAGAAGACGTTGAATTTCCGGAGAGGTTGACTCTGCTTTTGGAGCGATTCTTTGATCTTCATTCGTAGCACTCATTATTCTGTTCTCCTCGTTTCGCTCTGTAATTGGGACACACGATCACATATGCCAAAAATCTTTTTAGAAAACCCTGGCTTTCCGTATCGCAACCCAATTCTACGCAGCTTCCGTGTTAGTGATCTTGGTCTTCCCATACGTTTGTCGCGTGGTGTGGCACCCAAGCGAGGCTGGCGGCATTTCATTGCTTTTTGTCGTTCCTTCGCTCGCACCCTTTGGTTGTAAGTTTGCCGATTAGCCACAGGAGTGGAGCGAACGTCAAAACGAAGACCATCGAGATCACAAGACAGACTGAAATGCATACTGCAATCAGGCCGAAGGCGTATACCAAAGGAATCCACGATCTGTCCGCCACCGAAATCAAAACGCTGCTGGCAGCAACCATCACGGCAATGCCGGTCCAGAAAGAGGTGACTACCCGATTGTTTTCCATTTTGGCCGTAGCATCCGAACATCGCACGCGTGTCTGAAGCATTGCGAACACAACTGCAGGCTACGCCTGCGGATGGCGAACGTCAAATCTTCTTCTTGCTCCGCACCACCCGTGTAATCCATGGTCTTATCCTTCCGCCCTCCACCTTCAACCATCCACCCTCCACCTCGCACCATCCACCCTCCACCTGCGCGAGCAGCACACGCGCGTCGTCCGCCGCCCTTCCACCCTCCGCCATCCACCCTCTTCTCGCTCTCCGGCTTGCCGTGGGGGCGCGGTTGCGGTAGAAAAGAGCGCTGCCCGCGTGCTGTGGGCGGACCGGCGAGGATCATGACGTGTCTAAACGTCAAATAAAACAAGGGCAGGCCGATCTGCGCGATCTCGTGCAGGCGCTGGCCGGACTGCGCAACGAGGCCGAGGTGGACGATGTGCTGGCGGCCCTGCTGACGCCGAGGGAGCGGGAGGAAATCGCCCTGCGCTGGAAATTGGTGCGCATGCTGGAGGCCGGGCTGACGCAGCGGGCGATCGCCGAACGGTTGGGCGTGAGTCTGTGCAAGATCACGCGCGGCTCGCGCGAACTTAAATCGGGTCGCGCCGGTTTCCGCCGCATCGTACGCCGGAGTTTATGGAGGAGAAGTCAGAAGTCAGAAGTCAGAAGCCAGAAGCCAGAAGCCAGAAGGAAATCGGAATGAAAACGCCGGCGGTGAGCTTTGAAGACTTGGCGATGTGGCAAAAGGCACACCAGTTTGTGCTTGCGGCCTATCGTTTGTCCCGGAAATTTCCCCGATCCGAAACCTATGGTCTGTCCTCTCAATTTCGGCGCGCCGCCGTATCCATTGCCGCGAATATTGCGGAAGGCTTCAAAAAGCGAGGAAAACCAGATAAACTCCGCTTTTACAACATTGCTCAAGGTTCCGTCGAAGAATCACGCTATTATTTGATTCTCGCCAAGGATCTTGAGTACGGAGACATCGCCGAATCAAGGAGTTTACTAGAAGAAGTCAGTAAGTTATTGGATGCCTATTCGCAAGCCATTCTGAATTCTGACTTCTGACTTCTGGATTCTGGATTCTGACTTCCGCATTTAGTGAGAAAGGCACGGACAATGTTTAAAGCGGTTTCGAACAAAGTGGATTTTCCCGCGCAGGAGCTGGAAACGCTGGCGTTTTGGAAGGCGCACGACACCTTCGCCAAGTCGCTCGCCGCCCGCCGCGAGGCGCCGGAATATGTCTTCTACGATGGGCCTCCCTTCGCCACCGGCCTGCCGCATTACGGCCACCTGCTGGCCGGCACCATCAAGGACATTATCCCGCGCTACCAGACCATGCGCGGCCATTACGTCGAACGCCGTTTCGGCTGGGACTGCCACGGGTTGCCGGTCGAGTACGAGGTCGAACAGGAACTTAAAATCAGCGGCAAGCGCGAGATCGAAAAACTGGGGGTGGACGTTTTCAACGAACGCTGCCGGGGCATCGTGCTGCGTTACAGCGGCGAGTGGCGCGAGGTCGTCACCCGCATGGGCCGCTGGGTGGATTTCGATCGCGACTACAAAACCATGGACCCCGCCTACATGGAGTCCATCTGGTGGGTTTTCAAGTCGCTCTGGGACAAAGGCCTGATCTACAAGGGCAACAAGATCCTGCCCTATTGTCCGCGCTGCGCCACGCCGCTCTCGAACTTCGAAACCAACCAGGGCTACGTGGATGTGCAGGACCCCGCCATCACCGTGCGCTTCCGCCTCGTCGATGCGCCAGACACTTTCTTTCTGGCCTGGACCACCACGCCCTGGACGCTGCCTTCGAACATGGCGCTGGCGGTCGGTCCGCGGATGCGCTACCTCAAGGTCCTCGACGGCCAGACCACCTATATCCTCGCCAAGGAACGGCTGGGCGTTTACTACCGCAAGCCGGAGCAGATCAAGATTCTCGACGAGGTTTCGGGCGCGGAACTGGTCGGCGCGCGCTACACGCCGCTCTTCCCGTACTTTGCCGACCGCGCCGGCGCCTTCCGCGTGATTGCCGGCGACTTCGTCTCCACCGAGGACGGCACCGGCATCGTCCACATGGCCCCCGGCTTCGGCGAGGACGACTATGCCGCCGCCCTGGCCAACAAGATTCCCGTGGTCTGCCCGATGGACGAGGAAGGCCGCTTCACCGCCGAGGTATCGGATTATGCCGGACGCGAGGTCAAGGAGGCCGACGCCGACATCATCCGCCGTCTCAAGCATGAAGGCGCGCTGGTCCACCAAAGCACGATCCAGCATTCCTATCCGCACTGCTGGCGCTGCGACAAGCCGCTGCTCTACCGCGCGATTTCGACCTGGTTCGTGCGCGTCGAGAGCCTGCGCGAGCGCATCCTGGCGGCCAACCAGGGAACCGACTGGGTGCCCGCGCACCTCCGCGACGGCCGCTTCGGCAAGTGGCTGGAACAGGCGCGCGACTGGGCCATCTCGCGCAACCGCTACTGGGGCGCCCCGCTGCCGATCTGGAGCAGCGCCGACGGCAAGGAAACGGTCTGCATCGGCTCGATGGAAGAACTGGCCCGGCGCTCGGGTCATCCGGTCAGCGACCTGCACAAGCATTTCGTGGACAAGATCACGCTGCCCTCGTCCGAGGGCCGCGGACCGCTCATGCGCGTCCCGGAGGTGCTGGATTGCTGGTTCGAAAGCGGCGCGATGCCCTACGCCCAGGCGCACTATCCCTTCGAGAACCGCGAAAAATTCGAAAGCCGCTTTCCGGCGGACTTCATCGCCGAGGGACTCGACCAGACCCGCGGCTGGTTCTACACGCTGATGGTGCTCTCCACGGCGCTTTTCGACAAGCCGGCCTTCCGCCATGTGATCGTCAACGGCCTGGTGCTGGCCGCGGACGGCCGCAAGATGAGCAAGCGGATGAAGAATTATCCCGATCCCGCCAAACTGATCGAAACCTACGGCGCCGACGCCTTGCGCCTTTACATGGTCAATTCGCCCGTCGTGCGCGCCGAGAGCCTGCGCTTCTCCGAGGCCGGCGTGCAGGACCTGATGCGCCACATCCTGATTCCGCTCTGGAACGCGCACAGCTTTTTCGTCACCTACGCCAATGTGGACGGATGGAAGCCGGGGGCCGGAGGTCGGATGTCAGAGGTCGGAAGTCAGCCGACGAATCTGCTGGACCGCTGGATCGGCAGTTCGCTGGAGGCGCTCTGCGCCGAGGTCACGCTGGCGCTGGATGCCTACGATTTGCAGCGCGCCGTGCGGCCGTTCGTACACTTCATCGAAAACCTGACCAACTGGTACATCCGCCGCAGCCGGCGGCGTTTCTGGAAGTCGCAGGACGACGCCGACAAGACCGAGGCCTACGAGACGCTCTACACCGTGCTGCTGACGCTCTCCAAAATCGCCGCGCCCTTCACCCCTTTCATCAGCGAGGAGATTTACCGCACGCTACGCACGGAGACGATGCCGGAATCGGTGCACCTCTGCGACTTCCCGCAAGGCGACGAGTCGCGCCGCGACAAGCCTCTGGAGCAGCGCATGGCGGATGTCATGACCGTGGTCGGGCTGGCCCGCGGCCTGCGCGCCGCGCACGATCTCAAAGTGCGCCAGCCGCTGGCGCGGATGTGGGTCGTCTGCCGCGACGCCGCGCGCCTGGCGGCCATCGCCGAACGGCAGGATCTGGTGCTCGAAGAACTTAACGTCAAGGAAGTCCGCTTCCTCGAACGCGAGTCGGGTTTTGCGACCGTCAAGGCCAAGGCCGATTTCCGCAAACTCGGCCCCCGGCTTGGTTCGAAGATGAAGCATGCCGCCGGGGCCATTGCCGCGCTGACCGGGGAACAGGTCGAGGCGCTGGCGGCGGGCGCCGCGCTGACGTTGCAACTCGACGGCGCGCCCTTCGTGCTGGAGCCGGGCGACATGACGATCGAACATCTCCCGCACCCGGGGCATGTGGTGGCGGCCGAAGCAGGCTTTGTGGTGGCCCTGGACACCCAGCGCACGCCGGAGCTGGAGCGCGAGGGACTGGCGCGCGAATTTGTCAACAAAGTCCAGAACATGCGCAAGACCGCCGACCTGGAAGTCACGACCCGCATCCGGCTGGAAGTCTCCGGCGCGCCCGCAGTGCGGGAGGCGCTGGACAAACATGGCGAATACGTGCGCGCCGAGGTGCTGGCGGTGGCTTGCGAATGGCGCGACAACACCGACGACGGAGCCCAGGCCATGGACCTTAACGGCCACGCCTGCGCGATCCGTCTGACGCCGGCCTGAAGCCAGGTTGACACCCGCAGCAATTCTCACTATGGCCACATGAAGTGCGGTCGGGACGGAGCCCGACCCTCCAAAAGCTCAAAAACCCGCCGTTTCGTCGCCTGGAGAGACGACCTCCGTGTCGTCCGGGCCCGAGGAAGCGGCCATAATGCGAATTG
>JANYBP010000026.1 GCA_025360745.1 bacterium | reverse complement strand
GATTCCCAAGTTTTTGGAGGGACGACCTCCGTGTCGTCCGTATTCTAGCGGCCATAGTGAGAATTCCCGGTCTTGACCCCGTCGGCATTGTTTTGCCACACTCCCTCCATGATAAACATATTTCGCTTGATCGCGGTGGGCGTGTTATGCGCGGCCGCCGGCTGTGTGCGGGTGAAAATGGATCCCATTCACATCACGATGGACGTGAACGTGAAGGTGGACAAGGAACTGGATTCGTTCTTCGGCGACCTGGACGCGAAGGCCGCGCCCGGCAACGCCCCCGTGTCCAAACCCACCGGAAAGTGAAGGCGCCAATGAAACGATATCGTGTCGTGACGATGCTGCTCCTGATGACAGCGGGGGCGCTCCTGGCGGTAGTTCCGGCGGCGCGCGCCGCCGACAGCCGGGCGGAGCTGAAGGCGCGCATGGAGCAGCGTTTGCCGCAGTTGAATGCGCTCAAGGCGCGGGGCGTCGTCAGCGAAAACGACGCGGGACTGCTCACGGCCGCGGGGACGGCCACGGCCGCGGACAAGGCCGTGATGGAAGCCGAAAACAAGGACCGGCGGGCGGTTTACGCCGCCATCGCCGCCAAGAACGGCGCCACGCCGGAAACGGTCGGCGCCCGCCGCGCCAAAAAGATTGCGGAGTCCGCTGCCTCCGGCAGCAAGCAGTGAAACTTCCGCGGACATTGCTCCGCGTCTGTGCCGGACTGCTGCTGACGGCGGTCATCTGCCTGGCCCTGCTCTGGATGGCCGCGCCGCGACTGGCCGAGCGGCTGATCCAGCGAAAGCTTGTCCGCCTCGGGGCGCCCGTCGAGAAACTGCATCTGCGCTCGGTCACGCCCTGGATGCTGGAACTCGAACCGGTGCGCCTGGGCAAGGATCCCGACGCGCCGACATTGGGCGTGGTGCGCGTGACGTACGTTCCCCGCGAATTGTTGCGCGCCAAACTGCGCACGGTTGTGCTCGACGGACTGCAGTTCGTGGTCCGCCGCTCCAAGTCCGGCGCCTGGGAAGTTGCCGGCGTCGACAGGATTCTCACGCGGCGCGCGGAATCCGCCACGGTGGCGCAAAGCCGCTCCTTCAAACAGATCGTGGACTTGATTCCCGAGCGCGTCGCCGTGCGGGCGGTGACCGCGATCGTGGAAACGGAAAATGGCCGATCGGCCTTTCAAATGGAACTGAACGCCGAACGGCGCGACGACAAATTCGATTTGCGCGCGACCCTCAGCGGGGAGGGTAATAAGGTGGCGTTTGCCGCGCTTCTGGAGGCGCAGCCGGACCGGCTCTCATGCATTGGTAAATTCAGTTCCTTGAATATCCGGGGGCTGGATTTGGGCGAAGCGCCGGTTCAGATCACGGCGGACCGTAAAGCCGTGCGGGTCGAGGCCGCGGTAAAACCGCCGGGCAGTGCGCTGGCCGTAACGCTGGCGTTATCCGCAAATCTTGAGACCCGGACATTTACAGGCTCCGCCACGCTGCCGCCCGCGCTGGTGGCGGAAAGCGATCCGGCGCTGGCGCCTTTCCTGCCGGTGTCGCTGAAGGGCGCGCTTTTCTCCGGCACACTGGGCGGGCGGGTGGAGGCGAGTTGGAAATCCGGCGCTGAACCGGAGGCCGCGGCGGAGGCGACGTTGACCGGCGGTCAATTCGCGACGGCGGACGGCAAGTTCGACGCGCGGGGTTTGGAATGCGGGCTGAAACTGGAAAGTCTGGCGCCCCTGCGCAGCTTCCCGTCTCAAAAGCTGAAGTTTGCCCTGGCGCATGCGGTCGGCACGACGCTGACCGACGGAAAATTCACCTTCCGGCTCGATCCGCCCGACACCATCTTCATCGAGCACGGCAGTTTCGTCTGGTGCGGCGGCAAACTCAGTTGCGCGGCGGCGCGCATCGCCGGCGGTAAGCCGGACGGCATGGTGGTCTTGCGCGCGGAACAGGTGGACGCCGGCCAATTGACGGGCATTATGAAGAAGGAATTCGGCGGACACGCCGAAGGCTGGCTCACGGGACGCGTGCCGCTGATCTTCGGGAAGGACGGCGTGCGGCTCGGGAACGTGCATCTGATCGGCGACCCGGAAAAGCCCGGCATCCTGCAACTCGACCCGGATAAATGGCCCGGTAACCAGGTGGACACCCTTGGGGTCAGCCCCACCGTCAAGAAAGCCATGAAGCAGACGCTCCGCAACATGAGTTTGACCCTGCTGCGCCTCGACGCGCTGCCAAAAACCGACAAGAGTTCGACCCGCCTGTGCCTGCGCGTCGCCGGCACGCCGCGGGAGGACGCCGACCTGCCGCCTGTTGACCTCACGATCAACCTGAACATCGAGGATCGCCAGAACCTGTTGTGGAATCTTATGAACCGGTCCAACCAACAGAATACACCGGGGACGGATGCCGACGCCTGGTAAAGGAAATAATCATGCCTCCCACATCTTCAACTCCGCGTCCGAAAATCCTCATTGTCGACGATGAAAAGAGCATCCGGCTGACGCTCAGCGCCTTCCTGCGTGGTGAGGGGTACGAGGTGGCGACCGCCGAAGACGCGGATCAGGCGCGGACGCTGCTCGCGAGCGGCGCCTGGGATGCGGTCGTGACGGACATCGTTCTGCCCGGTGTGTCCGGCGTGGAACTGCTGAAGGCGATCCGCGCCGCGGCCCCGGATGTGCAGGTGATCATGATGACCGGCGAGCCCACCGTGGAGACCGCGACGGAAGCCGTCCGGGCCGGCGCGCGCGATTACCTTTCCAAGCCCGTCGGCAAGGATGTGATCGTGCGCTCCGTGGCGACGGCGGTGCAGATGAAGCAACTGGCGGACGATAAACACCGCCTGGAGGAAGAAAACCGCAGGCACCAGGCGAATCTGGAACGGTTGGTTGCGGAACGCACGGGCGAATTGCGCCAGTCCCACGACAAATTGGAGCAGCGCGTTATCGAACGGACAAACGATCTGAATCTGGCAAAACAGGCGGCGGAGTCGGCGAACCGGGCCAAGTCGGATTTTTTGGCCAACATGAGTCATGAATTACGCACCCCGCTGGGCGCGATCATCGGCTTCTCGCAATTGCTCGAGGAAAAACTCTATGGCGGTCTGAACCCCAAGCAGGATGAGTTCGTCAAGGACATCCTCGATAGCGGGCGCCATCTGCTTTCCCTGATCAACGATGTGCTCGATCTGGCGAAAATCGAGGCGGGCAGGATGGAATTGTATCCGTCATCATTTTCCATCTCCAAGTTAATCGAAGACAGCCTGATCATGGTGAAGGAAAAGTGCGTCAAACACGGGATCCGCCTGACAACGGAGATCGCGGACGAGGTCAAGGGCCTTTCGATATTGGCGGATGAGCGCAAATTGAAACAGGTCATGTTCAACCTGCTTTCCAACGCCTCCAAGTTCACGCCCGACGGCGGCGCGATCACAGTCAGCGCGAAGCTCGCCGATGCCGGACCAGCGACCTCTGCCCTCGGACCTCCGACTTCTGACCTCCTCGTCTCCGTCTCAGACACGGGCATCGGAATATCCAAAGAATATCAGGCGAAGATCTTCGACGAGTTTTACCAGGTGGCCAGCGTCGCCAAGGGTAAGTCGCCCGGCACGGGACTGGGGCTGGCGTTGGTCAAGCGGATGGTGGAACGGCACGGCGGCCGGGTCTGGGTGGAAAGCGGCGGGGAAGGCAAGGGCAGCGCCTTCCGGTTCGTCA
The DNA here is from genome assembly GCA_025360745.1 of bacterium. Classification (GTDB taxonomy): domain Bacteria; phylum Verrucomicrobiota; class Kiritimatiellia; order CAIKKV01; family CAIYGI01; genus CAIYGI01. The sequence continues at coordinate 2,681 of JANYBP010000026.1, read as the reverse complement.
TCCCGCTCTCCCCGGTGCATGATCTGGTGCAGTCCATTCAGTCTTATCTGGCCGCGAACGGCAAGCAGCGGGGCGCGCCGGTCATTTTTCTTTGCGCCCTGGACGCGGATGCCGAAGGCAAGTTTATTTCAGCCGCGGACAAGAGGACTGGCGTCGCGACAGAGGAGGTATGGACGGCCCTGTCCGAAAAAGTCGGCGGGCTCGGGTATCGGTCGGCGTTTTTCGGAAACGAGTTCGTTATCATGGCGAAACTCGGCGATCGCGCCGATATGCTATCGCAGGGCAAACTCAGAAGACTGCTCAAGGAAGTGCTTTTCCAGATGGCGCCTTATGCCGTGGCCGGTTTCGCCTGCGGTGTGGCGACAGGGACGTCCGCGACGCCCGGCGTGCCCGAACTTCTCGAAGCCGCGCGCGGCGCCAAAGTGCATGAACGCGACAGGATCGCCGTCCAACGGATTGCGATCGTTGACGATGAAATCCAGATGCGAACGATGCTGCGCAACCAATTCGTGCAGTTGGGGTTGGCGAATGTTGACGAGGCCGCAGGCGGAGAAGAACTGTTCCGGCTGTTACAGAGCCGGATTCCCAATCTGATCGTGCTGGACATCTCCATGCCGGGCATGAACGGCTACGAAGTAATCGGGCGACTCAAGGGTTGCGCCGAAACGGCGGATATCCCGATTCTGATTTTGTCGGGTCTGGACATGGACAGCGTGGAACTGCGCAGGCGAAGTCCCACCACGGCGCTGCGCGTGCTCGAGAAACCGGTGGCTTGCGAGACTCTCAACAACTATGTATCTTATCTGTTGTGATGCGGAGGACGACCGCCGGGGAGGATAGCATGAAGCAGACTGTGTTGATCGCGGACGACGACATCAATCATCGCAAACTCCTGAGGGACGTCCTTCAAGCCGGAGGTTACGACACGCTGGCGGCCGAAAATGGCGAACGCGCCATCGAAATCGCCCGTTCCACCAAACCCAGTTTGATTCTGATGGACATCCAGATGCCCATGATTGACGGGCTATCGGCGGTCAGGGCGTTGAAGGCGGACCCCGCGACGCGGCTCATTCCCGTGATCGCCATCACGGCCCTGGCGATGCGCGAAGACTGGAAGCGCATCACCGAGGCCGGCTTCGACGGCTATCTGAGCAAGCCCATCAACATCAAGGAAGTGCGCGATGAGGTGAACCGCTTCTTGAGCGGGAAACCGCAACAGCCGGAAGGGACAACGGCGTGATTGGCCGCTCTCCGCTCTCGCCCTCAGCGCCCGCCGGCGGCATCCTGGTGGTTGACGACGACGAGAAAAGCCGGAAACTGCTCTGCGACCTTCTGGAAGCCAAGGGGTATTCGGTGATGCTGGCGGAAAACGGCCGGCGGGCCCTGGAAAAGGCCTTGGCCGAGCCGCCCGACCTGATTCTGCTGGATGTCCTGATGCCGGTGATGGACGGATATGAAGTCTGCCGCCACCTGCGGCTGGATCCGCTCCTGGCGGAGGTGGCGATCATCATGGTGACCGCCCTGGATGACCGGGCCGCGCGCTTGCGCGGTCTCGAAGCCGGCGCCGACGATTTTATTTCCAAACCGTTTGACGCGGCTGAGTTGCAGATCCGGGTGCGGAACGTGGTTCAACTGAATCGCTTCCGCAAGTTGTTGCAGGAGCGGACAAAAGCCCAGCGGGCGCAGGCGGAAATCCAGACCGGCCATGCCGCCGCCCTTAACGCCGCGGCTGTTTCAGACGCGGGCGCCCCGCCGCGGCCCGCTCCGGCGAACCGCCTTTCCCTGGTCTCCACGGGCGCGAAAACGCAGTTCGCGGTGGCGATAACCCTGACCGCGGCGATTCCGCTGCTGGCCGTGAATTTCCTGTGCCTGACCGGTTGGCTGGGCTTCAAGGCGACGCTGGATCAACTCTGGCCGGTGCTGGCGATGGTGCTGCCATTCATGGCGTTGGGGTGCTGGATGCTGGCCAAATATCCAGTCAACATCGTCCGGCTCCGTTACTACATGGAGCGCTTGACGCAAGGCGCCATGCCCGCCCATGTGGACCTGTTGACCGGCGAAGACGATCTGGCGGCCATCGAGTTACTGATGCGCAAAGTGGTGAAGCAGACCGAAGTGCGGGTGCGCACGATCGAAGCCCAGACGGAAGCGCTGCTGGAGGCTGAACGGCAACGGGTGATGATCCAGAGCCTGGGCACGGCCTGTCATCATCTCGGCCAGCCCTCCGCGGTCATCAGCGGGTACCTGGACCTGACGCGCCGCATGACTTTGCCAACGGAGGCGCAGGCCATGCTGGAAGAGTGCCGCAAAGCCGCCGACGATGTGGCGAACATCCTCGACCGGCTGCAGCGGCTGACCGTCTACCGCACCGAACCCTACCTGACGCAGAGCGACCCGGCATCCGGCGCCTCCAATACCGAACGCTTGATCAAGATTTAGGAATGGCTGTTCGCCTTGCCCAACATCGTCTACTAAGAAACATGGAGGACGGTGATCAAAGAAGGCACGCCTTTCGAACTCAAGTGCCTTCTGGCGCTGCTTAACCGGACTTTCGCTATTCGACCTTGAAAGTCGCCTTTTTCTGGGTGCGACGCATTGAAAACCCCAATGCTTTCGCTGTTTTCATGCGGCAAAACGTTTGGCTACAGACCTACCCTCTTTTTTAAGTTGCGTGTGCGGGT
>JANYBP010000116.1 GCA_025360745.1 bacterium | reverse complement strand
GCCACAGCCTCCCGCTATTTCTCGGGGTTGCGTCCAAAAACAATCCCCTTGTGAAATTCATCCGCCAACATCTTGACATCGATAGGGCCGAAGGACTAAGGTTAGCCGCATGAGTCAGAACTCATGACTCTCAAGTAACATAGAGGAAGTCCCGTTCGGTCGAACGCCCCTGTTGCCAGTAAACCGACTCGCTCGGTTCGTACCGGAAGCCTTCCAGTTTGCAAAGCGCCTCGGCCAGCAAGGTGGCATTGTAATCTTTGCTGATAACCCAATTCCCCCACTTGTCCTTCTTCAGAAGTGAGGGGGCCAGGCGGTAATAGCGGAACCCGCCGCCGCCGATCCAGTTGACCGCATTGCTGATCCCGCCCTGGTCCTCGCCATCAATGACCTTCTTCAGGCGCGGGATGATGTGCGTATGGCAATGATCGCCCAACTCCACCATGATCCAGCGCCGCCCCATCTTCTGAGCGACGGCGCCCGCAGTTCCTGACCCTGCGAATGAGTCGAGTATCCAATCGCCATTCACACTGGCTAGGTCAAGAATACGTTGTAACAGCCTCTCGGGCTTGGGTGTCTCAAACGCCTTTGTGCCTTCAAATAGCCCCTTCATCTCAGCGCTGGCGTTTCTTGTGCTGCCGGCAAATTCGTACGGCCACCACGTCTGATTCACCACTCCTGCTTTTACCTCTGATAAAAACTTCTTCTCCATTGGAAATTCGGCATCGCCATTCTTCCCCCACCATATACGTCTGTCCTTCTCAAGTTCCTGCATCGTCGCTGGAGGGCGACGCCAACTGCTCCCCTTGGGCGGCCATACCTTCTTACCGGCAAGGTTCTTGATCGCGTAGTAGTCTCTTTCCCGGTGTTCAACCCGTGTCAAAGGTGTTGCCAACCACGGACCGCGTGGATCGTCATCAGGATTCTTGTAGGTCGCAATCTGCTTTTCATTTCGGGCCAGTAGGTTCGGCCTAAACAGTTCGCTACGGCGGTATGCGATAATATGGTTGTGAGTCTCGGCAATCTCCGCACTATTGTTTCCCGGGGTGTCTTTTGACTGCCACACGATATTGGCGACGAAATTGGCTCGCCCAAACAGTTCGTCGCAGAGTACTTTCAGGTAATGGGCCTCGTTGTCGTCGATCATTATCCATATGGAACCGTTTTCCGCCAACAGGCGCCAGAACAAGTCCAAGCGATCTCTTATGAGTGAAAGCCACAGTGAGTGTTCGACGCCATCGTCATAGTGTTCAAAAGCAGACCCCGTATTGTACGGCGGGTCAATTACGACGCATTTGATCTTGCCTGCGAACTCCTGCTCCAGCGCCTTCAGAGCCAGCAGGTTGTCGCCGAAGATCAAGCGGTTATCGAAAATGTCGTTGTCCGTGACGCGTTGTTTGGCGTAGTAGGACTTTGCCGGGTCTTCCAGAAGAACGCGCGGTTCCAGCCGCGGGCGGTTCTCCTTGCCGATCCAGGTCAATTCAAGTTTGGGGTGCTTGGTCATGAGAGTCTCAAGTAGGGTTCGATGAGTAGTTCAATCCGCAGATGACGCAGATTTTCGCAGATTCGATTCAGGCAATCTGCGCGAATCTGCGCAATCTGCGGACTTTTCCGTCTCCAGGCTGTCATAGACAAATCCAAAGGGGATGTTTCTTCCAATCTGGTGGCAGTCCCATGCGGGCGGCGGCGTCCGGGACGGCAGGTGTGTGGGTGTCGAGCAAGGTCTCGATGCGTTTCCGCCAGTCATGCGTGAATGCGGTTTCCGCAGGGCAATGGTAGAGCAACTTGCCTTGTACGAGGAGAGACGCGAACAGGCGCGAGGAGTTGGACAGCAACGGCGGCTGCCAGTCTTTCCCGGGCGGCAGATCGGGGCTGATGGCCCACTTCCGGTCCCATAGGCGGGCATGGTGCGCGCAGAGGTTGCGCGTGTAGACCAGGTGGTGAATCCAGGACTTTAAAGTGTCGGGTTGGACATGGTACCGGAAGGCGATGTCTTTCTGGTCCTGGCGCAGCATGCCGGAGTACATCTTTGAGAGTGCACCAAAGGACATGATTTCTGTGGCGACCCAGATGGGTAGTTCTGGGAATTCGATGTAGTTCAGTTTGTAATGTTCTATGAAGAGTTCGTCGGATCGGTCCGTTTCGTCGTGGAGTTTGTCGAGCCACATGGCGTGGTTGAACGTGTGGAAGAAGTTGGCCGGATCTGTGTGGCCGAACGGTTGATGATTCCTGCCGAATATGAAGGCGACGGTTGCCCGTAGGTCGAGTTCGATAATCTCCAGCGCTTCGGTCACCAGATCGCGCAAAGCGCGGTCGAAACAGTAGGCGTTCCTGACCTGATCGAACGTGGTTCCAGGGCGGAAGGAGTGTTGGTCATCCTTGAAGGCCAGCCCGTAGCCGCTGAACCGGTAATAGTTGATGTGTTGCAGGAAGGCGCATGCGCCGGACGCATCGGCGATCGCCAGGCCGTAATCCTTCAGCTTCTGCAACTGGTCGGAGATTGACAACCAAGGTTTGTCGTAGGGCTTCATGTGCAAGCACCCCGCAAACCGAACTGGAATCCGGGAAAAGAAAAGAGGCGCCCTTGATGTGCATCACCCTTGCGAGCGAGAGGCACGGCGCCTGTGTTGGCAGTACCGTACCAAAGGGCCTTGGGGTTGCCAAGAGGTTTTTGGGTAGCCTTTTTTGATGTGGCTTTTCTCATCAGGACATCATCCACTTGAATGTGCAAACCGATGCCAGCAAGGTCTTTTGGGCAAGTCTGGCCTCAGTCCCGGCGATCAACGTGCCGCGTTGGGCATCGACCTTGTCCTGTTCCTCGAAGAGGCTCCGGCGCTTCTGGGTGCGCTGGAGTTCCAGGGTCTTGATCTGCTTCTGTCCGGCTAACTTGCCCTCCAGTGTCGGCGCGAGAGAGGCATCGCGGCGGGCCTCTTTGATCTGGCGGTCGAGGTTCTTGATCTCGCGCTCGAGACCGAGTTTGACGTCGTCTGCCCAGTTCTCCAACTTGGTGACTTCCGTCTCGAAGAACCGGGCGTTGCGTTCGGAGATGGTGCGGGTGATGGCGGCCTGGCGCTTTTCGGTGAGTGCCTGAAGACCAGGTGGCGGATTACTAGCGGGGGCATCCGTGGTTGCATTGCCGGGGAGCGAGAAGAGACGGCGGGCGGTCTCTTCGTCAAGGACGGTGCCGTCGTCGGCGATGGCGGCCAGGATGATGTGGTCCTCCGCCTGGTCGAGAGATTCGACGGTGTACTGGGTGACGGAAAGCCAACCGGACTGGCCTATGAAAGGTTCAAGAACGGTAATCTTGCCGCCGTGCTGGCCGTAGTTGAAGGTGAGTGCGGCGACGGGCAGGTCGCGTTCCTTGGCGCGGTCAACGATGGCGCGGGCAAGTTTGTGGTCCAGGCGGTAGGTGATGGCTTCGCCGGAGCGGCGCGGGAGTTCGTAGAGGCCAAGGGGAATGTGGTCGGTCAGTGTTGGAAAGGGTGGCGTAACGAGCCGGAAAGAGCCATCGTCAACAAACTCGGCATGCCCTTCGAGTTCGTGACGTGTGAGGCGCATGAGAAGGTGTTCAAACTGCGTGAGGACGGCCTTGGATGCTTCGTCACGGACCTTGAGTTTTTCGCGGACCTCGTCGTCGAAGTTCTCGAGGAGTTTGCGGCGCGTCTGGGTCATGGCCTCGTTGATCTCGAGGTTGAGCTCGAGTTGGAGTTGGTCGAAAGCGGCCTTGATTTCCTCGTGTTTGCGGCAACGCTGGTAAATGCCGGCGATGCGCTTCTCGAAGTCCACGCCGGACTCGATGGCGCCCAGAATCTCGTCGCTGGCGCCGAAGACGCCTTCGAAAAGTTGAAATTTCTCGGCCAGGAGTTGGTAGACGCGCTGGTCGGCCTCGTTCTTGCGGTTGAGGAAGTTTACGACAACGACGTCGTGCTTTTGCCCGTAGCGGTGACAACGGCCGATACGCTGTTCGATGCGTTGGGGGTTCCAGGGGAGGTCGTAGTTGACGACCAGGGAGCAGAATTGGAGGTTGATGCCTTCGGCACCCGCCTCGGTGGCGATCAAGATGCGGCCCCGGTCGCGGAAGTAGTCGACAAGAGCGGAACGCATGTCGGCCGTGCGGGAACCGCTGACGCGATCGGTGCCTTGGTTTCTCTCCAACCACTCGGCATAAATCTCGCGGGACCCCATGTCTGTGTTTGTGCCGTTAAACAGGACGACCCCTTCTGCAAATGGACTATCGAAAAGGACACGTTGCAGGTAGTTCTGGGTGTGCCGGGATTCGGTGAAGATCACCGCCTTCTGGGGGGCACCGAGTTCGACGGCCTTGGTGAAGGCCACGGCGAGGGCCTTGACGAGGGCCATGCCCTTGCCGTTGTGGTGGATCGAGGTGGCGAGGGCAGCAAACTCGTCGAGATCCTTGATCTCCTGGGCGAGTGCGGCGCGGTCGGCATCTGAGAGCGGCGGGTCTTCTTCGCCATCGGTCCATTCCTCGGCAGTTTCGTCGAGGGTTTCGTAGTCCTGATCCAGTTCCTCCTCGAGGGACTGTTCGTGGGTTTGCCGGCGGAGGGTGAGTTTCAGGCGGTTCGAAATGGTGTTGAGAGCGCCGGCAATGGCGAAGGTGGACGAAGCGAGGAGTTTGCGAAGCACCAGGGTCATCAGGGTGCGTTGACTGGGAGGCAAAGCGAACAGGTTCTCGCGCTGCAGATAGTCGGAGACGAGGACGTAGAGGCGGTCTTCGCTCTCTTCCGGGGTAAACTCCTCAAGGATGGGGTGGCGCTTGGTGAAAGGAATGTAGGAGGTGACCTGACGGCGAAGGGTGCGCTGACAGATGGGTTTGAGGCGCGCCTTGAGGGTGTCGAAGACCTGGCGTTGCTCCAGGTTTACGAACTGCTCGCGGAAACTGGCGAGGTCGCCGAAGGTATGTTCGTCGATGAAACTGACCAGGCCGTAGAGTTCGAGGAGGGAGTTCTGGAGTGGGGTGGCGGTGAGGAGGAGTTTGCGCGAGTGCGCGAGGGCGACTTTGAGCGTGTTGGCAATGACGTTGGTGGGTTTGTAGACATTGCGAAGGCGATGGGCTTCATCGATGACAACGAGATCCCATTGGACGGCATGGATATCGGATGCCTTAGCGCGCGCAAACTGGTAGGAGCAGATAACGAGTTTGCCGGTGACTTCAAAGGGGCGCAGGTAGCCGTTCTGGATGGCCTCGTTGTAGGAACGGGTCTCCAGGATGCAGGACTGGAGGAAGAATTTGTCCTCCATCTCCTGGAGCCACTGTTTGCGCAGGTTGGCGGGGGTGATGATGAGGATGCGGCGTTTGCGTTCGGCCCACTTCTGGGAGAGGACGATGCCGGCCTCGATCGTCTTACCCAGGCCGACTTCGTCCGCCAGAAGGGCGCCGCGTGAGAGAGGCGAGTTGAAGGCAAAGAGGGCAGCGTCGACCTGGTGGGGATTCAGATCGACCTGGGCGCCGGCGACTACGCCGGCGAACTTCTCCATGCTGTCAGCTGAACAGCGGCGAGTCAGTTCGTAGGCGAAGTACTTAGCGTGGTACTGCGTAAGGAGCATGAAATATTGGCCCAGCGTAATAGAACAATTTGGTGGAGGTTACACCTTCACAATATGATGCGCAAGACTGAGATTAGGAAGCATTTGGGCATCGGTCCAGATCCCAATCGGAATGCTTGCCGGAAAGGGCTGCAAAGGGGATAATTGAACGCGCATGGCATCCGCTTTTCCGGATGCCGAACGTCTGACCGTGGAGGATTCCAAATGTTCAAGTCATGCCTGACCGCCGTTGCCTTGCTGAGTTTCACAATGCTTACTGGTTGCAAGCCGGGTGGAGGGGCAAACCCCGCCATGCCGCCTGCCGCGACATCCCCCGCGCCACCCGCCGCGGTTGCGCCGACGAAACCGGCTGGCGTTGTGGATGTCATGACCGGCAAGGCCAACATGGATGCCGGGCGGCGGGCCGCGCAAAAAATTCGCGCGGTATCGCGCCAAGAGCAGCAGGACCTGGACAAGGCGATGGCGCCGTGACGGTGGCGGACAAAGCGGGGAGGGTTTTCGGTGTTCGGTGTTCAACTCAATAACCGCCAGATGGAACAGGAATGAGGCATTGATTGCACACTTAGTCCCCACGCTTAGTCGGTTACGCTTAGTCACTTACTCTTAGTCGCCTAAGCGGGTCGACTAAGTGTAACCGACTAAGTGCAACCGACTAAGCGTAACCGACTAAGTGTGGGGACTAAGTGTCTCAGATCAGGCAAGCAACCCTGAACAATGATCGGCTGCGCAGTTACACACATGGAACTCGATATCGCCAACCGCCGCTTGCGTGTTTCTGTCGGCGACCTGGTCGTTGCCGAACCCGCGGAGGTTTTGCTCCGTAGCGCCATGCGCGGGCGCATGGGCGCCGACGCCCACGTTGCCTGGCGCGCCCGCACGCCGGACGCGGGCGGCAACTTGCGGTATGAGGCGCCGGTGCGCTGGGAGGGGCGCTGGCGCGACTACACGGTGACGATCGAAGGCCGCGCCGACGTGCTGCGGCGCGAGGGTGACGGGGTGGTGGTCGAGGAGCTCAAGTCCACCCTGCGCAGCGGCGACTGGCTGGCCGGAATCGCCCTCTCTAAGGCTCACGCCGAGCAGTGCGGTTTCTACGCCCTGCTGCTGCAGCGCGCCGGCGAGCCGGTGACCGGCGCCCGCGTGCGCTACATACCGGTGCGCGGCACGGGCGAACGGCTCTTCGACATCGGATTCGACCGCTCCGAGTACGAACTGCTGCTCGATCTACGTCTATCGGAACTGCTGCGCCGGGAACTGGGCGAGCATGCGCTGGCGGGCGAACGCGCCACACTCGCCGAACGGCTGCATTTTCCTTTCCCGGAGGTGCGGCCGGGACAGCAGACTATGATGGACGCCGTGGCCGACGCCATGACGCAAGGCCATGCGGTGCTCTGTTCCGCGCCCACCGGCACCGGCAAGACGGCGGCCGCGCTCTTTCCCGCCGTACGCCAGGCGCTGCGCGAAAATCGCACGCTCTTTTTTGTCACCGCCAAGATTTCGCAGCAGCAACTGGCGCTCGACACACTGCGCAAGATTCTGCCGCCCGGCGGCGGGGCGCTGGCGATCCAACTCACCGCCCGCGAGCGCAGTTGTCCGCTCGATGAACTACGTTGCATGGTGGACTCCTGTCCCTATGCCGACGGCCTGGAAAACCGGCTGGAGCACAGCGACATTCCCGAACAGTGCATCGCGGCGGGCGTGGTGGACGGGGCCTTCCTGGCCCGCCTCGCGCGGGCCAAGCATCTATGTCCCTTCGAAACGGCGCTGGCGCTGACGCGCCTGGCGACGGTGATCGTGGCCGACTACAACTACGCCTTCGATCCGACGGTGGCGCTCAAGCGTTTCTTCGACGAACCCGACGGACGGCTGCTTTTAATCGCGGACGAAGCCCACAATCTGCCCAGGCGCGCGGCGGGTTACTATTCGCCGGAGATCGATTTCGGCGCCTGCAAGAGCTTGTCCGAACTGGCCGAGGGAGCCGATCCGCCGGTCTTGCGGGAAATCGGCGCGCTGTTGGGCGATGTCGCCGCGCACGGCAGAAAGCGGCTCGACGGGCTGGCCACCGACGAGGGCGCGCGCGCGGTTTACGCCGCAGATCCCGGCCGCGATTTCTGGCGGCCGATCGGGCCGCGCGCGGACGGGCTGCTCTACGACTACTATCTGCACCTGGCGTCCGGCGGCGAGCGCCCGCCCGGTCTGCTGCCGCAGCGCCAGGAGGGACACAAGCGGCTGCTCGATCCCGTGCTCACGCCGCTCTTCGCCCTGCGCGACATCGCGCGCTGCGCCGGACTCGACCCGGAACTTTTCGCCAGTCTCTGGCATGCCGACGGGCGCTTGCAGTTGCTCTGCCTCGATCCGGCCCCGCTGCTGCGCGAGACTCTGAAGGCCTTTCACGGAACTACCTTCATGAGCGCCACGCTGACTCCCGACGAATTTTACGCCCGGCTGCTCGGCGTGGACGGTCCCGGCACGACGCGCATTGACCTTTCCTCGCCCTTCCCGAGGGAAAACCGGCGGCTGGTGGCGGTGCCGTCGGTGGATACGAGCTTCCGCAACCGCACACGCGACGCTCCGATATTGGCGGCGATCGTCGCGGACACCATAGCGCTGCGCCCCGGCAACTACCTGGCCTTCTTTCCGAGTTTCGCCTACCGCGACGCCGTCACGCAGTTGCTTCCGAAGGGACGCTTCCGCGTCATCCTGCAGGAACCGGCGATGTCCACCGCCGGCATTCTGCGCGAACTCAACGCCAACGAAAACGGCACCCTGCTGCTCTGCGCCGTGATGGGCGGCGTATTCGCCGAAGGCGTGGACTTCCCCGGCCACCTGGCGATCGGGGCCTTTATCGTGGGGCCGGGCCTGCCGATGGTCTGTCCCGAGCAGGAGTTGATCCGCGCCTACTTCGAGCGCCACACCGGCAAGGGCTTCGAGTACGCCTATGTGAATCCCGGCATCAACCGCGTCGTGCAGGCCGGCGGGCGGGTGATCCGCAGCGAAACCGACCGCGGTTTCGTGATGCTGCTCTGTAAACGTTTCGTGAACCGCCTCTACCGCGGCAAGTTCCCACAGTACTGGCGGGATGAACTGATCGATAGCGCCGACCCCGTGGAAACGATCAGGACGTTTTGGAATAAAACATAAGCAGGTATGCCGACTCGCCTCCGGACGTTACGTCAATTCGAAACTCTCAATCGGCGGCAGCCGTCGGTGGCGCGGATTTTGGGAACCGCTGGATGAACATGGCCCGCCTTGCGTATGTAGCCCGAGCGTGCTACACTTTTCGCTCATGGGAGAAGATATATCATGAGCAAGACAGCAACCGTCAGGGCGCGTTTGGAACCTGATTTGAAGGACAACGCGGAAAGCGTGTTTCACAGACTGGGATTAAACTCGACTCAGGCGATTACGATTTTCTACAAACAGGTTGAGTTGCGCGATGGATTGCCCTTCGATGTGGCCATTCCGACGAGGACAACGCAGCAGACATTCGAAACCACCGACGCCGGTCGCGACCTTGTCTTATGCAAAGACGCGGACGACCTGTTCAAGAAACTGGGCATCTGATGTACAGGCCGGTTTACACGCGGCAGTTCGAACGAGACCTGAAACTTGCCGTGCGTCGAGGGAAAGACCTCGACAAGTTCAAGATAATAGCCCGTAGCCTGCTTGCCGGACAATTGCTCGACCCCATTCACCGCGATCATCGGCTGGCCGGAAACTACGCAGGACGTAGAGATTGCCACATTGAATCGGACTGGCTGCTCATCTATAAGATCGAAGATGAGCGTTTGATCTTCGAGCGAATGGGAACCCATTCCGATCTGTTCAAAAAGTAGCCGGTGCACCCAACCCATGAATAACCTCCCGGCCGGCGAGCGTTTTGTGGAATGCCTGCGCCAGGCGATTCTGGCGGGGCGGCTGGTCAAGGCCTCCTTCAGCGGATATAGCGGGACAGAGGCCGGCTTGCGCAGGGTGCATGTACGGCCCGTGACGATCAAGGCGGGAATGCGGCTGCAGTTGGTGTACCGGTATGCCACGCGCGACGTGACGCGCAACGTCACGCTGGAGCAAGCGGCGCCGCTGTTGGAGGCGCTGTTGCGCGATGGTTTCCAAAACGCGCATTTGTTGACGCCGGATCGAAGCGCGACGCTGGAACGGCATGCGGGACGCCGCGATTCGTTGAAGGTGGCCCCGGTGGCGGAGGCGCCACCGCCATCGTTCGCGCATGACCATCAAAAACAGCGCCCGCTTAATTCCCAACTGGCCGGCTGGCTGTGCGGCCTGGGGGTGACCAACGAACAAGGCGCGGTGCGCAAGGAGATGCAGGCCAAGTTCCGGCAGATCAACAAATTCGTGGAGATCCTTCAGAGTTTGCTGGAGGCGGCGGGGGTGGCTCCGGAGTCCGCCGCTGCGCCGCGCGCGCTGCGCCTTGTGGATATGGGTTGCGGCAAGGGTTATCTGACCTTCGCGGCTTACGACTGGCTGCGCGGACATGGCTGGCCGCATGCCGAAGCGCTGGGTGTGGAACTCCGTCCGGAATTGGTGGAACTGACCAATCGCCTGGCGGAACAACACGGACTGGCCGGGCTGCGCTTCCAGCAGGGCACGATCGCCGGGACGGAGGCCGGACAGGCCGACATCCTGATGGCGCTGCACGCCTGCGACACGGCCAGCGACGATGCGATCGCCCGCGGGGTGCAGTCGGAGGCCGCGTTGATTCTCGTGGCGCCATGTTGTCACAAGGAACTGCGGCCCGCGCTGCGGCCGCCGCCGGTGCTGGCGGCGGCGTTGCAGCACGGTATTTTGCGCGAGCGCCAGGCCGAGTTCGTCACCGACGCGCTGCGCGCGGGTTTGCTGGAATGGGCCGGCTACGAAACGCGCGTCTTCGAATTTGTCGCCACCGAGCATACGGCCAAGAACCTGATGATCGCGGCGGTCAAGCGCCGCCGGCCATGGGACGCGGATGCGGCGGCGCGGCGCGTGCGCGACCTGGCCGCTTTCTACGGTATCGAGCGGCAGGCGCTGGCCGCCCGCCTTGCTTTCTCTTTGCTCTAGCCGGACTTTCGCTATTCGACCTTGAAAGTCGCCTTTTTCTGGGTGCGACGCATTGAAAACCCCAATGCTTTCGCTGTTTTCATGCGGCAAAACGTTTGGCTACAGACCTACCCTCTTTTTTAAG
>JANYBP010000002.1 GCA_025360745.1 bacterium | reverse complement strand
ACGCTGAGGCGCAAAGCCGCAAAGAATGCTTTCTTGAGTTAAAACCAACCACCGCTTTTCTTTGCGTGCTACTCTGCGAAGTAGCGTTTCGCTACGTAGCACGAGCCTTAGCGCCTTTGCGTCAAATCTTCCGCTTTTTCCGTAATCCGTGGTCAACTATTACACCGAAATTCAAGATGCGTCTGCCCTGTCCAGTTTCCTTGCCGTTCTTGCTATGACGATCCAATTCCGGCATACTTTCTCTCATGAGTCCGGTTCAAACACGTGACCGTGAGCGGGATGAAGTCCGGTCCTTTCGGGAACAATGCCGCCGCCAAATGGCGCGTTCTTTGGAGACGAGGATGAAATACGGCTTTTGCCGTGTTAGACGCCCTGTGCTCGACACTCCAGGAGTGCGCATTTTTTCCAGCATGAAAGAATACCGCGAATGGTGCGCAGCCAATCTGCCCGCCTACCTTGGATTCCAACCCGCGACTGCTGAATGAACGACCGCCTTCCATTTAATCCGCTTCAGGCTCAGCAGGTTGCGGAAGCCTTCAACGCGGCGGGTGTGGAATATCTCTTCATTGGCAAGAGCGGGGCGATCTTGCTGGGATACCCTGGCACCACTCAGGATGTGGACGTCTTTCCTGCCAAAACTGCTGAGAATGGCAAGCGCATTGTCAAAGCCCTGCTCGGTCTGGGTTTTATTCTGGACGAGAACGCCAAGGCTGAGATCATCCGAGGCAAAGACTTCGTTCAACTTAAGAGCGGCCCTTTCGATCTTGATCTGGTTTTCGCACCTGATGGTATCGATAGTTTCGAACAGGCGAAAACCCGATCCGTCCAGGAAGACATCTTTCCTGTGGCCAATCTGCGCGATATTATCGCCAGCAAGAAAGCCAGTGGACGCATGAAGGACCGGCTGGATCTGCACTTGCTGGAACTGTTCCGGTTAGAGTACGAATCGAAACCATGATGGACCGGTTTTGGGATGAAAATGGCGCGGGGCGCGCTAGACGCGGCGGGCGGCGTGACGTTTGACGCGGCGCGCGTTGGGGCGGCCGGGGGCGTGGCGGGCGCGGTGGATGGGACGGGCGGGCTTGGCGTTGCGCGCGGGCTGGTCGGCGCGGGACGCCGTCGAGGGTTCGGGACTGCGATGGGCGCGCAGGCTGAGCACGATCGGCATGCCGCCCAGATCGAATTTCTGCCGCAGTTGCTTGATAAGATATTCGCGCCAGTCGGGCTGCAGGCGCTTGGGATCGTTGACGAAAACGGCCAGCTTGAAGGGACGGTTGCCCGCCTGGGTGGCGTAGTAGATTTTGAAGCGGCGGCCGCCAACCATGGGGTGGGCGTGATGCTCGGTGGCGGCCACGATGGCGCGATTGATGGCCGGCGTGGAGAGGCGCAGATCCAGGCGCGCCGCCATTTCGGCGACGGCTTCGATGGTGCGGCGCACGTTGTAGCCGCTGGCGGCGGAGACGAAATGGATCGGCGTGTCGCGGTAGAACGGCAGGCTGCGATGGAGAGCCTCGATGTACTTGGTCTGCGTGGTGTGCTCGGCCATCAAATCCCATTTGTTGACGATCAGCATACCGGCGCGGACATGTTCGTGGATCAGGTCGGCGATCTTCTTGTCCTGGTCGCCGGGCCCGCGGGTGGCGTCAATCATGTGCAGCACAATGTCGGCCCGCTCCACGGCGGCCTCGCCGCGCATCAGGCTGAAACGTTCGACGGCGGTGTCGATCTTGCCGACCCGGCGCATGCCGGCGGTATCCACCAGCAGGCAGGGGCGGGCCGCAGCGCCATGTCCGAGCGTGAAGGGGATTTCCACGGCGTCGCGGGTGGTGCCTGGAACGTCGGAGACGATCATGCGGCTGACGCCGGTCAGGCGGTTGATGAAGGATGACTTGCCGGCGTTGACCCTGCCGACCACGGCGACGCGTAGCGGCGGCATGACGCTCTCTCCGGCGGCGGAGGTGACATTGGGCAGGGTGGCGAGCAGGGCCTCCTGCAAGGTGTCTATGCCGCGGTTGTGCAGGGCCGAAATCGGGAAGAAGGGATAGCCTAGCCGGCTGAATATCGGGGCGTCCTCGTCCTGCCGTTCGTTGTCGCATTTGTTGGCGCAGATAAATACCGGCAGGGCATGGCGGTGCAGGCGCGCCGCCACATCCTGGTCCATGGGCTGCAATCCGGCGGTGACATCCACCACGAACAAAACGGCCTGGGCTTCCGACAGCGCCTGCTCGGCCTGTTCGGTGATCCCGGCGCGGATCGGATCGTTGCCCAGGCCGGCGCCGGCGGGGTCGGCCAGTCCGCCGGTATCCACCAGGTGCACGGCCCGGCCCTGCCAGTCGGTCGTGGCGGCAATGCGGTCGCGCGTCACGCCGCTTTCGGAATGCACGATCGCCACCCGGCGGTTCAGCAGGCGGTTGAAAAGCGCCGACTTGCCGACATTGGGGCGACCGACGATGGCCACGGTCGGAATCTTAGGCTGGGGGGCTGGCGGGTTGGGCATGAGGAGGCTCGTGGAGATGCGGGGTTTCAAACTGGCGTATGCCGTCGACGAGATACTGGATGGCGGAAACGCCGGTCAGCGCCGTGGCGGCGCCCAGCAGCCAGAGGAAGGCCAGGCCGTTGCCGCTGGCCAGCACCCATCCGATCAGCATCATTTGAAAGAAAGTGGCGGCCTTGCCGGACCAGCGCGGATGCACCACGGCATTTCCCATCAGCGTGTGAATGATCAGGGAACCGGTCACCAGCATCAGATCGCGGCTCAGCACCAGCACGACATACCAGATCGGCAGGTGTGGTTGAAAGGCGCGGCCCCAGGGACCGGTCAGCAGCAACAGGCCGGAAATCAGCAGCAGTTTATCGGCCAGCGGGTCGAGAATCGTGCCGAGCCGCGTCACTTCGCGGCGGCTGCGGGCGAAGAAGCCGTCCAGCGCATCGGTCAGACAGGTCACGACAAACAGGACAAAAGCGCTCCAGCGCCAGAAGATTTCGGGGCTTTCGTCATGCGTGCTGTCGATATAATACAACGTCACCAGGATAAAAACCGGAATCAGCGCCAGACGCGCAAGGGTGATGCGCGTGGCAAGCGTCAACAGCGGAGGTTGTGGAAGATGGCGATTCATGGTGAAATCGTTGCGGCGATTACTATATGGTAAAGATGGGGCAGATGGAAGACCGTAACGCACCACTGACAGACAGGGCGATCCGCCGCGGCCTGCGACTGAATATTGTCGCGGGGAGCTTTGGTATGTCATGGTTTGCGATCGTCGGCGGCTACCCGTTGACGATGTTCCTGGAATGCGTGCGGGCCAGCGGCGTGCTGATCGGCCTCGTGACCACCGTGCAGCAACTGGCGATTCTGATGCAAATTCCGGGCGCCTTGATCGCCGAGCGGCTGGACCGCCGCCGTCCTTTTTGGGGATGGGTCTCCATTCCGCACCGTATGCTGTGGATTGTTCCCGCGCTGCTGCCCTGGCTGTGGCCGGGAAGGATTTCGAGTTTTGGATGGATTGTGGTGGTGACGGCGGCGTTGAGTTCCATGCTGGGGCAGATGGGTGCTTCGGCCTGGTGGAGTTGGATGGCCGATCTTGTGCCCGAGCGCGATCGTGCCCGTTTTTGGGCGGTTCGGCAAAGCGTGCTGATGACCGCCTACGTGTTGGCTCTGGTTTTTATCGGCTACGTGCTGGATATGTGTCCCGATCCGCGCCATCCGGGCGGTTCTTTTCTGGGCTTCAGTATAATCTTTGCGCTGGCGGCCCTTTGGGGCACGACGGATGTCTTGATCCATATGGACGTGCCGGAACCGGCGCCCCGGCCGGTGGCCCGTGTTGGAAACATCGTCGCGCGGATACTGGAGCCTATGCGCACGCAGGATTTCCGGCGGCTGACGCTGGCCATGTCCGCCTGGGCCTTCAGCATCGGCATCATGGGTCCGTTCGGCGTGCTCTTTCTGAACCGCGTCTTCCACATCGGCTACGGGGGCTTTTCGGCGGCGGCTATCGCGGGGGCGCTGGGACCGATTATCGGAGGTTTGATCTGGGGCTATGTGATGGACCGCATCGGGACGCGCAGTTTTGCGGCGATCATGGTGGTGCTGGCGCCGCTTTGCGGACTGGCCTGGTTCATCATGCTGCCGGTCAACGTGATTGTCCCCATACCGTGGCTGGCGCCGCTGGTTGTGCCGCAACCGGTGCTGGTGCTGGGCTTGTCGAGCATTCTGGCCGGCATGCTTTACTCCGGCGTCGGCCTGGCGCAGATCAGTCTGCTGAGCGCCGTGGCGCCGAGCGGCAACCGCACGATGGCGATGGCGGTGCACTGGTGCGCCGTGGGACTGGCGGGCGCGGCGGGTCCATTGCTCGGCGGCTGGATTATGGACGCGCTGGCCAGGCATCCGCTCGCCGCGACACTGCCGAACGGCATCCCGCTGGGCTTCTTTCATGTGCTGGTCGGTTTACACATGCTGCTGGCCTGGGCCGTCGCCCTGCCGCTGATGCTGCGCGTGCAGCGCCGGGCCGGCGAGCCGGCCTTCCGGACGGCGGTCTCGCGTCTATATTTCGGCAATCCGCTGCGCACGGTGGGCAACATCCTCAACATCTACAACACCATCGCGCCCGGCGGCACCAGCGTCGAACGCGCGGATGCGGTGCGGCGGCTGGGCGAATCGCGCATGCGCATCGCCGTGCGGGACCTGATCGAAAAAATGGACGACCCCGCCTCCGATGTCCGCGAGGAGGCCGCCCTCGCCCTGGGCCGCATCGGCAGCCCGGACGCCGTGGACGCGCTGGTGAAAAAGCTGGCCGATCCCCAGGCCGACCTGGCGCCGCAAATCGCCCGCGCCTTGCGCCGCGCCAGGGATCCGCGCAGCGTGGATGCGCTCCTGCAGCGGCTGCGCGATCCCGATCGCGAGACCGCGGCCGAGAGCGCCCGCGCGCTGGGCGAGATCGGCGATCCGCGCGCGGCCGATCCGCTGCTCGATCTGCTGCATGAGTCGAACGACATGAAGGTCGTCTCGGCCTCCAGCGAAGCGCTGGCGCGCCTGGGGGCCATGGCCGCCATCTACGAAATTCTGCCGCGCCTGCGGGAAACGACCAATGCCGTGCTCAAGAATTCGCTGGCCGTGGCCGTCGGCAATCTGCTGGGCTCACCGGGGGAATTTTACACCGTGCTGGCGCGGGAACAGCGCGCGCGCGGCGGCGAGGTGGAACGGCTGCTTGCCCACCTGCAGCGTTCCATCGAACGCGCCTCGCGTCTGCGGTTAACCGCCGAAGGGCGGCGGCTGTGCGAAAAAACGGCGCGCGCGCTGGACCTCTTCGAGGCGCGCAATCACGCCGGGCTGGTGGAGCATTTGTTCGAACTGTCGATCGGTCTGGCCGCCCTGCACTGTGGCATCGAATATGGCGGCGACCGCGAGACCTTCATCGAATTGCTGATCTGGCACGACACGCGCTTCGGCGTCACAGTCTGGTATCTCGACCTGCTGCGCGAAGCGCAATCGCATGGAGGGGCCTTGACCGATACGGAACTTGTGCTTGGCATATACGCCCTCTCGAAATGGTGCGGAGTGCATGAGAAAGGCGTTTATGGCGACAAGTGATGCGGCGGCGCGCGGCGAAGAATCCGTGACCGCTTGGTTCGACACCCACATGCATCTTTCCAGTTTGGCAGGCGAAGGCCGGGACCCCGAGGGCGTACTGGCGCGCGCGCTGGCCGCCGGCGTGACCCGCATGGTGACGGTCGGCCACGATCCCGTTGCCAACGAGAGTTGTCTGCAGTACGCCGGACGCTGGCCGGAACGGATACGGGCCGCGATCGGTTACGACCGTTCGTGCGCCGCCACGCCGCCGCCCGACGATGTGGTGCGCGAGATTTTCGCGGCGCATCGCGACTCGATTGTGGCGGTGGGCGAGATCGGACTCGACTACGCGCATGGTCAGGACGATGCCCGCGCCCAGCGCCGGATGCTGGAGGGCCAGTGCGCACTGGCGCGCGAGGCGCGTTTGCCGGTGGTGATCCACACCCGCGAGGCGGGGGACGATACCGTGGCCATCCTGCGGGAACACGCCGGGGCCGCCGGATTGGAGGACAGGGTGGGGGTGATTCATTGTTTTACCGGCGATGCGACGCTGGCCGGCCGATTGCTGGACTTGGGCTTTTCCATCAGTCTGAGCGGGATCGTCACCTTCCGCAATGCCGACCGGCTACGCGGCGTGGCGCGCTACATTCCTTCCGCGCGGCTGCTGCTGGAAACCGACGCGCCCTTTCTTGCGCCCGATCCCCAGCGCGGCGCAGTCAACGAACCGGCGCTGCTGCCGCTGGTCGGCGCCTGCGTGGCGCGCGAGCGCGGCATAAGTCCCGCCGTACTGGCCACGCAAACCGCCGCCAACGCCCGGCGTCTGTTTGCCTGGCCGGAGTGAGGGCATGCACACCATCGGTTGATAGCCGGATGGAAAGGTGGTTGAGAAGGGTGTTCAGTGAACCCTGAACCCTGAACCCTGAACCCTTCCCTCCGCCGTCTCAGCGGAGCCCGCGGTCCCACGTTGGTCCGTTTACTTGACGCGATAAGGCACGCTAAAGTTCCATTTGCCGGCGCCGACTTTTTGCGGCTTGAGTCCGGGCAGCATGATCGTGGCCCGCGTGTTGGCCGGAATGATCACGGCCAGCGCGAGTTTGCCGTTTTCGATCTTCCAATGACTGGCCACTTTGCCGTAGCGCGTCAGCAATTCGCCGCGCGCCCAGGTCAGGGCCGGACCCTCAACGCTCTTATCCACGCCGGCCTTGGCCTTGACGGGAACAGGCGGCTGGGGCCGGATGACGATGTGCTTGTAGGCGGGCGCGGCGGGGTCGAGTTCGATGCCGGCCACGGTGTTGTAGATCCATTCGCCGATCGCGCCGTAGGCATAGTGATTGAAGGAATTCATCCCCGCATCGCCGAAGCCATGCTCCCTGGTGTAACTGTTCCAGCGCTCCCACATGGTCGTGGCGCCCTGCAATATGGGAAACAGCCAGGATGGGAAACTTTGCTGCATAAGCAGTTTGTAGGCCACATCGGTTCGGCCCTGACGGGTCAGGACGGGGGCAAGCAGGGGCGTGCCCACGAAACCGGTGGAGAGGCGCCAGCCGCGCCCCTCGATATCCTTGATTAACCGTGCGGTGACGGCCGCCCGCTTGGCGGCGGGCAGCAGGTCGAACCCGAGCGCCAGCAGACAGGCGGTTTGCGTGCCGCTCACGACACGTCCCGCGGGGGTCACGAATTCGCGATTGAAAGCCGTCTTGACCCGTTTGAAAAGCGCGGCATATTTCCGGGCATCTTCCTTGCGTCCCAGAATCCTGGCGATACGCGAAAAAAGATCGGTGGTGTGGGCGAAGTAGGCCGTGCCGATCACTTCCTTGGGGGTCAGCGAACGGCTCTTGCCGCCCTCGTAAACGTCGAGGGAAAGCCAGTCGCCGAAGCAGGCGCTGTAGTTGATCAGGTTGAGGCTTTGTTTCTTCTGCCACTCGATCCAGCGTTTCATGGATTCGTATTGCCGTTCCAGAATGCGCTTGTCGCCGTAGCACAAATAGATCGTCCAGGGGCAGATCACGCCGGCGTCGGCCCAGGCGGCGCAGCCGCCGTCCCCTTTGCGGATCACATCCGGCGCCACATGCGGGAAGGCGCCGTCTTTGTGCTGGGAATCGGAGATATCGCCGCACCACTTCGTGAAAAAGGCGGCGACATCGCGGTTGTAGGCGGCCGTGCGGATAAATACCTGCGCATCGCCGGTCCAGCCCAGGCGTTCGTCGCGCTGCGGACAGTCCGTGGGCACTTCCAGAAAGTTGCCTTTCTGGCCCCAGAGGATGTTTTGTTGCAGTTTGTTGATCAGCGGATCGGAACACTCGAAGCTGCCGGTGGCCGGAAGTTCGCTATGCAGGACGATGCCGATGACATCGGCGAGGGCGGGCTTTTCGCGCAGCCCCGTGAGTTCCACGTAGCGGAAGCCGTGGAATGTGAAGCGGGGCTCGTACGATTCCTCGCCGCCGCCTTTGCAGATGTAACGGTCGGTGCACTCCGCGGAACGCAGGTTGGCCGTGTAGAGCGTGCCGTCGGCATTCAGCATCTCGCCGAAACGGATCGTGACCATCTTCCCGGCGGGAGCGCGCACCTTGATTCGCGCCCAACCGACCATGTTCTGGCCGAGATCGAAAATGTGTACGCCGAAGGACGGTTCCGTCAGGGCCACGGACGGCAATTCCTCCTGCCGGCGGACGGGCGCATTGCGCTTGGCCACGAGAGGGGCGCGGGGTGGGGGAAAGACGGTCGCTGGCTGCCAGGTTGTTTCGTCCGCATTCGTCGTGTCCCAGGCTGGCCGTTCGAGGCGCGCGTCATAAGTTTCGCCATTGTAGATATCCGACTTCAGGATGGGCCCCAGAGCTGTCTTCCACTCGGGGCCGGAGGCGATGACTTCACGCGTGCCATCGAGATAGTCCACTTCCAACTGCGCCAGCAGCGACAATTGGTCGCCATAAAGGAAATGATGCTTATCCCAGACGAGGTAGCCGGCGTACCAGCCGTCGCCCAGAATGGCGCCCAGCGCATTGGCGCCCGGCCGCAGTTGGCCGGTGACATCGTAAACCAGGTATTGAATGCGCTTGTTGTAGTCGGTCCAGCCGGGTGTGAAATAGTCCGCCCCGACGCGTTGTCCATTCAGATGTAGTTCAAAAAGGCCCCGTGCCGTGACGTAGAGGCGTGCCCTTGCCACGTCCGACTTGAGGGAGAAGTTTTTGCGCAGCAGTGGACACGGCTGACTGCCCTCCCGGCTTTCGATGGGCCGTCCGATCCACTTGGCCGACCAGTCGGCGGACTTGAGCAAGCCCATTTCGAAAAAGGCGGCGGCGCTCCAGTCCGAGGGTTGACCGGCATGGTCCCAGGCGCGGACCCGCCACCAGACGGTTTGACGCGAGACCAGACGTTTGCCGCCATAGACTATGTCCAGGCATTGCCCGGTTTTAACCTGGCCGCTATCCCACAAATCGGGTTTGGCTTCCAGGGCTTGGAGCGATGACGCCGCCACGATCTGGTAGGCGGTCTGAAGGGCGCCCTGACGCGCGTCGTCCAGTTGCCACGACAGGCGGGGCTTGATTTCGTCCAAACCCATGGGATTGACCAGGTATTCGCAACGGAGATTACTACAGAGAGCCTTTTGCGAAACATCCGCGGACGACACGGAGGTCGTCCCTCCATTGTTGGAAACAGGCCGTTTTCTCCCTCTTCTGGAGGGTCGGGCTCCGTCCCGACCGTGCTTGAGAGAGTTTTGCGAGAGGCTCCGGAGGTCGTATTTTATGGCAGTCATGATATTGGTTGCGTTGTTATTAGGTTAGCGGTCAGCGGAAAATAAAGCCCAGACCTCGTTTGAACTAAGCGCGCGGCTATATATGCACAGATCGTCCATATAGCCATCCCACCAGCGCCGGTGCGCGGCGGTGGGGGAATAGTTGACTCCGATGGTCGCCGCATGGAATGGCGCGGTTTCGGAAATCGCGCCCATGACAACCTTGCTTTCCGCCGCCTTGATGCCATCCACGTAGATGGCATGGTTGTCGGTGAGGGAGTCGAAGACAACGGCAATGTGATGCCACGAGTTCAACGGGAGCAGCATTCTTTGGGAGGTCGCAAGCGTTTGAAGTTCGACGCTCTCCCCATCGGCCACGAGCAGGGCCAGTTCGCCGTCCCTGGTGACCATCAGCGCGGCCCGTCCGGCATTTACCGATTGATTGAAGCAAAGCGGGTACTTGCCCGCATGCTCATAGCTGCGCGTATAGAACCAGCCGGCCAGCGTAAAGGCCGAAAAACCCTGTAGCGTGACGGGCGTGGTCAGATATGCGTTCCGGCCGTTAAACGCGAAAGCGGAATCCGCCTTGCCGTTCCGATCGGGGACAGAGCGCAGATTTTCGGCGGTGCAGTTTTGGCGGTTACCGGATTCGTCGTTCGCGTTGCCATCGAACGGATAGTATGCGACCAGTCCCTTGCGCAGCGAAGCCGGCAGCATGCCGCCGGCCATGGCGACGCGAACGCCTTTGATGAGTTCGATGCCGATCGTCGCTTTTCCAAACAGCGCTTGGATTTTGATGGAAGTGAGATCGATCGCGCCCTTGAGTCTGTCGCCATTTTGCAGTTCGACGGACATGGTTTCGCGATCCGCCCCGACCTTGATGGTGCGAATCGCTTTCAAAGGAATATCCAGCCTGGCGTATGACGTTTGCAGCGGCAGCGACTCGATGGCCGGAACTCCGACGATGTGCGAACCGTCTACCAGATCGAGTTCAAGGCGCAGCGGTTGTTCCCGCTGGTCTTGTTCCGCCGGGACCGTGCCGGCCAGCGCCGCCGTCAGCGTCATCGCAGCCAGGATAACTCCGCGCAGCATCGGGGGCTGGTGCATGATGGGTATACGTTTGCCGGAAACGAAGGAAATGTGGCGTGCGAATATTGTCATGAAAAAACTCCTCTGGCGTTATGAAAGCAAAAGGGAGCGTGCTTCGTCAAACTCAAAGGGGGCAAATTTCAGGCGTTATCGCGCTTGCCAGAGGGGCGTTGAATGTCTATTCTGTAGCCGTTTGGATGTGCTGGTTTTCTGGAGCAGCAAGGAGACGCGAACATGTCAGATGCAACGACAAGCGAGAACGAGATTGCGGTTGGCGCTCCTCCGGGACTGGCGCCGGGGGTGGCGGGAACGGGATCGAAAAAAGCCGCCACCGCGTTCGCCATGCTGGCGCTGGTTGCGACTCTGGTCTTTGCGGCCCTGCTGGGCATGATGTGGATGGACTGGTCCTATTTCTGAGCCTTACGCCTGGCTGAGCTCGCGGCTGCGGCGCGCGGCGGCGCGGATCGTGTCCTGTAACACCCTGGCCGTGGCCTCGTTCTCCAGCACCTCGCGGCCGGCGGCTGTCGTTCCGCCTTTGGACGTGACGGCTTCAATCAGACTGGTCGGCTCCGCGAATTTTTCCCGCAGCAGGCGCGCCGTGCCGCGCATCGTCTGGGCGGCGAGCGCCAACGCGGCGCTGCGGGAAAGACCTTCCGCCTCGGCGCCGCGCACGAACTCGTTCAGCACCCAGGCGAAGAAGGCGGGCCCTGAACCGCTGAGCGCGGTTACGGCGTCGAATTGATCTTCCGGCAACTCCTCCACGGGTCCGCAGCCTTCCAGCAACCGTTTCGCGGCGGCGCGGTCGGCATCGGTCGCGCCGACGGCGCAGGCGATCGCGCAGATGCCTTCCCCGACCGTACAGGCGAGGTTGGGCATTACGCGGATCAAGCGCGCCCGCGGCAGAAGCGCGCCGAGGCGTTCGAGGCGTTTGCCGGCGGCGATAGATAGCACCAGATGCCCCGATCCGACACACGGCGCCAGGACCTGGCAGACGGCGTCGAGTTGCTGGGGTTTGACGGCCAGAACCAGCGTCTGACAGGCGTCGGCGACGGCCCGGTTGTCGGGCGTTGTCAGAATTCCCAGACGCCGATGGAGCTCGTCCAGGCGTCCGGCATCGACATCCGAGGCCTGGATCGAGGCGGGCGCGACGCCGCCGCGCAGGAGTCCGGCGATAATGCCTTCCGCCATTTTACCCGCGCCGATGAACCCGATCATGGCCCCTCCGGGCCGCGCGCCTACTTCTTCTGGCTCGCGGCTTCCTTGATCAGCGCGAGGGCGATGACCTCGCGTTGGATCTGGTTGGTGCCCTCGTAAATCTGCGTGATCTTGGCGTCGCGCATCATTTTCTCGACCGGATATTCCTTCATGTAGCCGTAGCCGCCCAGTACCTGCACGGCGTCGGTAGTGACCCGCATGGCGGTGTCCGAGGCGAAGAGTTTGGCCATGGCCGAGATCTTGCTGACCTCCTTGGCCCCCGAGTCGATGAAGCGGGCGGCGGCATAAACCAGCGCGCGCGCGGCTTCCACCTGCGTGGCCATGTCGGCCAGCATGAACTGCAGACCCTGGAAGGCCGCGATGGGCTTGCCGAACTGGCGGCGTTCGCGGGAGTAGCGGACGGCCTCGTCCAGCGCGCCGGCGGCGATGCCGAGGGCCTGGGCGGCGACGCCGGGGCGGGATTGGTCGAGGGTCTTCATGGCCACGATGAAGCCCATGCCCTCCTTGCTGAGCAGGTTGGCCTTCGGAATGCGGCAATCCTGGAAAACCAGCTCGCGCGTGGCCGAGGCGCGAATGCCCATCTTGTTCTCCTTCTTGCCGAAGGTGAAGCCGGGCGTGCCTTTTTCGACGATAAAAGCCGACGCGCCGCGCGGGCCTTTGCTGCGGTTGGTGATCGCCACCACGGTGTAGATGTCCGCTTCGCCGCCATTGGTGATCCATTGCTTGGTGCCGTTGAGCACGTAGTGGTCGCCCTCAAGCACGGCCGTGGTCTGGATGCCGCTGGCGTCGCTGCCCGCGCCGGCTTCGGTGAGACCGAAGGCGGCCATGGCCTGGCCCTTGGCGATGCGGGGCAGATATTTCTGCTTCTGCTCGGGAGTGCCGAAAAGGATGATGGGGAAGGTGCCCAGGGCCGTGGCCGCCAGCGACAGCGCGATGCCGGAGCAAACCTTGGAGAATTCCTCGACCGCGATGGAGAGGTCCATGACTCCGCCGCCCATGCCGCCGTAGGCCTCTTCGATGTAGAGGCCGCTGAGGTCGGCGTCGGCGAATATTTTGATGATCTCGTGCGGAAATTCGTTGCTCTCGTCGTAATGCGCCCTGATCGGTTTGATCTTCTCTTCCGCGATCTTGCGGCAAAGATCGCGGATCATGACTTGTGTCTCGCTGAATCCGTATTCCATTTTGGCATCCCTCTTGCTGTGCGGGTTGTCGCTTCATCCGCGACCGCCTCTTGCCGCCGCAGAACGGGTGGAAAGATACCCTTTGTGGCGCCGATTGGCAAGCTGCGATGGAGGCGCCCAAATCCTCCCTAAGGACGTTGCGACCATGTTGCTGACAAGTCTTTCGCCCTACGCCCACGCGGCGACGGAGGCCCGCCGCCCTCCAAGGAACGTCATCGAGACTTGCTAGAGGATTTTTCTGGAGGGCGGCAGGCCTCTGCCGCCGCGTGGGCGTAAGGCGAAATGCTCGTGGCTGGAATGTCGGAACGACGTTATCCCTTGACCCTCGCCACTTGACCCTTGTCCCGCTTCCCGCTTCAGCCGCTCCCGCGCCGGTCCAGCGGAAGGTCCGGGGCGGCGGCATGCACGAGCGCGCTGAATTCTTCCCGCAGCGGGCGTTTGAGCAACGCGGTCATGCGGGCGTTTTGAGATTCCAGCACCTGGGTGCGGAGCACCTGGTCGGACACCACGCGATGCCAGAGCGCCGCCATTTCCTCGGGTTTCAATTCGTCGTAAAGAATCCCAGCCCCGCCCAGCGCCTCGGGCATGCCGCCGACGGCGCGGGCGATGACCGGCACATGGCGCGACATGGCCTCGACCAGCGGCAGGCAGAAGCCCTCGTGGCGGCTGGCGCAGATAAAGAGCGAGGCGGCATCGTACCAGGCCGGCAGGGAGTCGGCGGGCACGAAGCGTTGAAAAACGACGTCGCAAAGGTCGAGTTTGTGGGCCAGCAACCGCAGCATCGCGAAGTAGGGGGGCACGGTGCGGTCGGAACCGATCAGGATCAGACGGCTGCGTTCGTTGTAGCGCAGATGGTACCAGGCGAAGGCCACGATCAGCTCTTCGACGCATTTGTTCGGCGCCAGGCGGCCGACGAAAAGAATGTTCGTCGTGTCGCGCGAAATCAAAGCGGGGTCGGGTAGTGTGGGCGTCGGGCGGAAGACCAGCCGGGCGGGCTCGAAGATCAGGGGAAAGATGCTCACGCGCGGCGCGCCCGCGGCGCGCAGTTCGGCGGCGTTGAATTCGGAAACCGCCCAGACCGCGTCGGCCTGTTTGAGCAGCGCCGGCAGCTTTTCGCGCGCCTCGCGAAGCTGGCGCGCCAGCGACGGCGCATAAGGGTCGAAATACTCGGCCGGCGTGATGTTGTGATAATAAATCAGCTTGCGGCCGGTGGCCCGTTGGAAGGCCTCGTCGAGCGGCGAGGCGATCGAGTAGTGATGAATCAGCAGGTCGCTGCCGGGGAAGGCTTCCAGCGGGTGCGCCTGCGAACGCATGTCGGGGGCGATGCGTCCGGCAGGAACGAAGATTTCGGACTCGGCGCCCAGCCCGCGGGCCAGGTCGCGCACGGCCAGCGCGGCCTGCGATATCGCGTCGCCGCTGGCGAAGCCGGCCACAAACTGGTGAATGCGCGGTTGTTGATGGGAGTTCACGGCGCGACTCCCGGCGGACGATGGGTGTCGGCGCAGCGGGCTTCCAGCGCCGCCAGCCGGGTTTCGATTTCCGCGCAGCGGCGCTGCGATTCCTCGACCTCGAACTCCAGCGCCGTGGCGATCAGTTCGTTGAAGGTGGCCTGCTGATGCACGATGTAGGCGTGTTCGTGTGTGAGCACGCGCAACAAGAGCGGACGCAGCCAGCGCCGCAGGCGCGGCATCAGCCCCCGCCGCGGCGGGCGGGGTGGCGTGGTGAGCGCGATCCGCAGACCGCCATTGCTGCGCATCAGTGGCGCATAGGTCTTGAGATATTCCGCCATGGACGACACTTCGCGCAGGCGCAGCACGGCATCGTCGTGCGCGCAGTGGATGCTGGTATTGCTGCTTGCCAGCGCGGCGGCCTCGCGCGCGAGGTCGTCGCCCAGATCGGCGCTGCGGTCCTTGCCTGCGACGATTAGTTTCATGCGCGAGCAGCCTCCGTGGGGCCGGCGGCGGGCGCTTTGCGGCGATCGCGCAGCAGATGGGCGGGCACCCCCGCCGCGACGGCGTAATCGGGAATGTCGCGGGTGACCACGGCGCCGGCGCCGACGATGCTGCGCTCGCCGATGGTAACTCCGTCGAGAACCTTGACACCCGCACCCAGCCAGCTGTGGGGGCCGATGACGATGCCGCGCGAGGTTGCGCCCTGCCGGTCGACGGGCATGTCGGGGTCGTCGGCGACATGATCGCCGCCGATCAGGTAGCTGTATGCCGCGATGAAAGTGTCGGCCCCGATACGCACCCGGCTGCCGGAAAATATCTCGGCGTTGAATCCGATATTAACCCGCTCCTCGATCACAATATCGCCGTCCTTGCAGCTCAGGATCGAATTGCGTCCGACAAAGCCGCCGGCGCCGATGGCGATGCCGGAGTTGGCCTGGCCCTTGGCGTCGAGCAGCACGTTGTCGTCCAGCACGACCCCGTCGCCGAGGCGGATCTTGTGCGGGTGACGCAGCGAGACGTTGCGGCCGAAGACGACGCCGCGTCCGCAGGCCCCGAGCAGGAGCGGGTACAGTTTGGCGCGCAAATAGAGGCCCAGCGCGCCCGTGGCGCCCGCGCACAACCATTGCACCGCCTCGTAGAGCAGCAGGCGGCCAAGACGCCGGTCGCCCACGATCAAATCGGCGTACTGCTGACGGCGCGAGCGGCGCGGGTCGGCCAGTTCGTGCTGTATCAGCACGCTTGCGACGGTGGCGTCGGCGGTTTTCGGCGATATCTGGGTGGCATTATCCATGATTGTTCGCGCGTTATGCCTTCAGTCTAACAGCCTTCAGCCTAAGCGCCTGCTTACAAGTTCAGCGGCAAATTCTGGAGTTGATCCCGCAATCCCGCGCCAACCGGGCTCTTGGGGGCTTGATTGTTCAAAGCCTTGGTCACAAAGTCTTTGGTGTCGCTGGCAAAATCGCCCTTGAGCATCCAGCGCAAAAAGCCCGGATCCTTGACCGCCAGGTCCACCAGCGACTCGCCCTTTTTCTTGCCGAAATTGACCGTGATCGCCCCGCCCACCCAGCGCAGTTTGCCGTCGCGGTCGGCCCAGGAGGGATCGCGCAAATCGCAATATTTGTGCAGCGTTACGATATCGCGCGGCAGGTCGGGATAACGCTGGAACTGGCCTTCGAAGACCTGCAGCGTGGCCAGCGCGTCGGCCTCGGCGCCGTGCGCATTGAGCAGTTGCGTTTTGCAGTAGAAGGCCAGCGCGGCGGTGAGATCGCGCGGTTCGCGTTTGTGGTAGATGCGCTGGGCGTCGATGATGCGCCGGCCATCGAGGGAAAAGTTGATGCTGGCCCGCAAAAACTCCTCGATCAGCATCGGCACATCGAAGCGGATGCAGTTGTAGCCGCCCAGATCGCAGCCGTCGAAAAGCTGGAACAGCCGCGGCGCCTGGTCGCGGAAGGGCTTGGCGTCGGCGACATCGGCATCGGTGATCCCGTGAATATTGGTGGTTTCCGGCGGGATCGGTATGCCGGGATTGATGCGCACCGTGTGCGTTTCGCGGCTTTGATCGGGATACAGTTTGACCGCCGACAACTCGATGATGCGATCCGCGCGCGGATTCACCCCGGTCGCCTCGACGTCGAAAATAATCAACGGTTTTTCCAGTTGCCACTTGAACATGAAACACAAGCTCCTGAGCCGTTACAATACGCAAAGCGGGAGGAAAGCGAAACCAAAAAGAGTGTTTTGCCTGTAACGCCTCAGTGACGCGGTGAATCTGGAAAGGTAGGGCGCTCTCGCCGAGAGCGCCGTCTTCGTATTCGCAGGCATTCCGCATTCGCAGGGGACAGGCAAACTATCGCCGCATGTGTCCCCAATAGAGCTGCGTCCCGTGACGGTTCCGTCGCGCCGCCCTCAAAAATCGGGCAAGATACTGCAATTTGCCAAGGAAACGCGCGAATTGGTTCCAACCGACTCCCGGTTGACGTGCCAGTCTTCGTTGAGCGTTGAACGTTAAACGTTGAGCGTTCGCATTACGTTCGATGTTGACCTCCGACCTCGGAACTCCGACCTCGGCTTTCTCCTATTCAGAGGCGGTGAGGCGGTGGGGAGGCGGTGGGGGTCAGCCCTGAATGGCGCTTAGTTAGCATGGTGGTTTCAGGCGGTTGCGGTGAGGGAGATTGCCCATTTGATGGCGGCGTTTAGTGAGGAGATGGTAGTTTTTGCGCCTGCGTTTTACGGCGCGAGGTTCGAAGGCGGTGGGGGTCAGCCCTCGAAATAGCACTTTACAAAAAGGCGGTGGGGGTCAGCCCTCGAAATAGCACTTTACAAAGGCGGTGGGGGTCAGCCCTCGAAGGCGGTGGGGGTCAGCCCTCGAAATAGCACTTTACAAGCGAAATAGATGATGGCACGAGGCGGTGTAAGGCGGTGGGGGTCAGCCCTCGAAATAGCACTTTACAAGCGAAATAGATGATGGCATAGTGCCTGGCATGGCAAGACACCTGCGAGTTGAGTTTCCTGGGGCGATCTATCACGTCACTTGCCGGATGATCGGCGACCGCCGGCTGGATCGGAGCCGGTTGTTTGTTGACGATAAAGACCGGTGGCGTTTTATTGACTGCCTGTCCGACCGCGTGGAACGGTACGACATCCGATTGTATCTGTTCGTTTGCATGACCAACCACTTTCACCTGGTCTTCGAGACCCCGGAAGCGAATTGCTCCAAATTCATGCAGTCGCTGGCGACGGCGTACACGGTATATTACAACCTGCGCCACAGTCGGCATGGACATTTGCTGGATGGCCGATACAAGGCAAAACTGGTGGAGGATGACGATTATCTTCTGAAACTGTCGCGCTACGTGCATCTGAACCCGGTGCGAGTGGGCGGAATCGAAGACAAACCGATTGCGGAACAGATCGAAGAACTGCGAAGATATCCATGGAGCACGTATCTGAGTTACATTGGCAGGCGTAAAACCTTCGACTTTGTCGAGTACGCTCCAATACTGGCGGAAATGAGCGGGAAGCGCCGGGACAAGCCGAAGCGGTATCGGGAATTTGTTGAGATGGGACTGGCCAAATCGGACGACGATTTCAAATTGGCTCTGAAACTCTCGCCGCGCAGTATAGGCAGCGATGGTTTCCGGGACTGGATAGACAAACTGTACCAGGAAACGATCGAAAGCCATGGTTGTCCCGAAGATGCGGTCTTCAGGCGGATCACCGAGCCGCTGTCCGCCGATCAGGTGCTTGGCGTTTTGGCGGAAGCGTTTAAAGTTCCGGTCGCGGAGTTTAATTGTCGTCGGCGCGACTCAGTGTTGCGCGGTATGGCAGGCAGGTTTCTGGTGAAGTATGCAGGCTTGACCCAGCGGGAGGCGGCGGCAAAGATAGGTGGCGTCAGCGGCGGTGCGGTAAGCCGACAGATGCGCAAGGTGCGGGAGTTATTGGAGAACGATCGGCCCTTGCGCCGACTGGTTGAGCAGGCCGAGGTCCAGATGGAAAATACGCGTCAATCCATGCTTAATCCGCAAGGAAAGAGCGAAGGAGCAAAATGAGGCTAAGTGCTATTTCGAGGGCTGACCCCCACCGCCTCCGGAATGTCCACCACCAACAGTTCTGTTCGGAGCCTGAATGCCGGGTCGCCAGCAAGCGAGAGAGCCAGCGGAAGTGGAGCCGGAAGAACCATGGCTATTTCCGCGGCGAGCTTCATGTGGAGCGGGTTCGCGCATGGAGGCGGAAGCATCCGGGCTACTGGAAGGCGAAAGGGGCGCCGGAGGCGTGCGGTCCGCCGGATGCGTTACAAGAACTCTTAACGTCGCAAGGCTTTGCCCTTGCAGGCGTTTCGG
>JANYBP010000082.1 GCA_025360745.1 bacterium | reverse complement strand
GACGGCCTTCGCGTCGGCCTGAACCTCACACACCGCCGCCAAAGCGTCCTCGAACTGTCCCTCATTGGCTCAGTCGTGCCTGCCGATCACACGGAAACCCTGCCCGCTCAACCGCCCGCCTCCTCACTGTCTGAATCGCAGTGGCGGGGAATGAGGGTTGTTCGCTGGCGGGCGCGGCTTGCTTTCCAGGGAGGATTTTACGATGCTTTGGCCACGCGCGCTCGGCGACCGGCATTTCGCGGGGCGGGATGAGCGCGAGCGTCGGCGCACAAACGGCATAGCATGAAAACGATTCGAATTCTGACCATCGGCAACAGCCTGACGGAAAACGCCCTGACCCATCTGGCCGGGATCGCGTCCGGTTCATCCGGGGTGCGCTTGGAAGTGGGCCGCGCCAATCTGGGCGGCTGCTCGCTGGAAAAACATTGGAACCTGGCCGTGTACAGCGAACGGCAGCCCTCTTTCAGACCCTACAAGGCCGACCAGGCGGGCGTCGCTAAGCCGGGCATGTGGTCGCTTCAAGAAGCGCTGGCGGCCAAGCCCTGGGACTATGTCACGCTGCAACAGGATAGCGCGAATAGTTTTCGCCGCGAAACATTTCAACCCTATCTGGATCGCCTTTGCGGTGCGATTCGACGACTCGCGCCACAAGCCAGGCTCTTGCTGTATCAGACCTGGGCCTATCGGGCCGATGCGGCATTTTTACCGGCGCACGGTCTGACGCAGGAGGACATGTACGAGCGCATTCGCGACAATTTTCTGCACTTCAGCGGGGCGCTCGACTGTGGCGTGATACCGGGCGGAGAGGCGATTCAGCGGGCGCGCCGGGCGGAGGGGCGCGCCTTCGTCTGGCCGGACCCGGCGTACGACTATCAAAACGCCCGCGCGCCGGAACTCCCGCGCCAGGCGCATTCGCTCTCCCCTGGTTGGCAATGGGCCGTCGCCAACACGCCGGCAGGCATCCCCGAACTGCGTAACGATACCACTCATCTCGACGAGGAGGGCTGCTACCTCGTCGGCTGCGTCTGGTTCGAACGTCTCACCGGATTGAGCCTGCACGATAGCTCCTTCACGCCCGTCGGCATGCAGCGCGAGACGGCCGCTTTCTTTAAGACCATCGCGCACGATACGGTCGCGAACCGCGCCCTCTACGAACGGGTTATTGCATAACCATGGAATCCGCTGAAAAACTTGCCGGGCGGCGGGTGCTGGTGCTGGGGCTGGGGGCGAGCGGCGCGGCGGCGGCGCGGCTGGCGCGGCGGCTGGGGGCCTCGGTGACGGTTGTGGACAGCCAGTCCACGCCAGCCGCGGCGGCGCGGGCGGCGGAACTGACGCGCGAAGGAATTGACACGCGGCTCGGACAGGCCGAACTTCCGCCGGATACTTTCGAGCTGGCGGTGACAAGTCCCGGCCTGCCGTCGGATGCTCCCTGGATGCGCGAATTGCGGGCGCGCGGTATTTTTCCGATACCCGAGTTGGAATTCGGCTGGCGCTATTGTTCCGCGCGGGTGCTGGCGGTGACCGGTTCCAACGGCAAGAGCACGCTGGTCAAACTTTGCGCCGAGGCGCTCGCCACGGCCGGCCTGCGCGCCGTGCCTTGCGGCAACTATGGAGCGCCGCTGAGCGAAATCGCGCTCGCCGAACCCGCGCCCGACTGGGCGGTGGTGGAGGCGAGCTCCTTTCAATTGGAAATCGCGCAGCGCTTTCGTCCCGAAGTTGGTGTGCTCTTTAACCTGACCCCGAACCATCTCGACCGTCATGGCGATATGGCGGCGTACCGGCGCGCCAAAATGAATCTTTTCACGCGCATGACCAGGGACGATACGGCGGTGATCGGCGATGACCTGGACGCCGCTGCGCTGTCCGAAATCTCATCCGCGCCGCGCCGGATATCGTTTGGAGCCGGTCCCGCCGCGGATTGGCGCTGGACGCCTGGCGCGCTGCGCGGCCCCGCCGGCGCGAGTGTGGCCTGCGCCGGCACGCTGTTCGACAACGAAATTCTCGGCCTGACGGCCGCCGCGGCCTGTGCGGCGCTGGCGGCTTGCGGCGTCGCCCCCGCCGCGGTGGGCGCGGCGATGCGCGACTTCAAGCCCCTGCCGCATCGCATGCAGACGGTGGGCGAGGCGCGGGGGGTGCGTTTTGTGGACAATTCCAAGGCCACCACGCTGGCCGCGCTGGCGGCGTCCGTGCGCATGGCCGGCGCTCCCGTGCGGCTGATCGCCGGCGGCTTGCTCAAGGAAAAGGATTTGACGGGTGTAAAAAAAGTGTTGTCGAACGGCGTTCGAGCTGTCTACACTATCGGCAAGTCTTCGTGTGCGCTGGCCGAAGCGTGGGGCGATGCCGTGCCTTGCGTGGTTTGCGGAGATTTGAGGTGTGCCGTGGAGCGCGCCTGGAAGGAGGCCGGGGCGGGAGAGGTGATTTTATTGGCGCCGGGTGGCGCGAGTTTCGATCAGTTTCGCGGATATGACGACCGGGGTAATCGATTTTCCGAGTTGGTGCAATTAATTGTTAGAGGAGAATGACTGTGAAACGTATGGCAACGATCAGTGGTATGGCTGCGCAAGGCGCGGCCGTGGTGGGTATTCTGGTATTGACGGGCTGCGCGACGCGCAATGCGGCGGTGAAGCCTGAAGTTGGCGGTATGCCGCCGACGATCGAGGTGTCCACGAATGTGGCGCCGGAAGTTGTGATCCCCGCGCCTATGCCCGTGGTGGCCAAGACCTATACGGTCAAGCAAGGCGACTCGGTCAGCAAGATCGCGAAAAAATGCGGCTGCACGACGCGCGACCTGATTGCCTTCAACGGTTTGAAAAATGGCAACGCCATCCGCGCCGGCCAGGTTTTGAAACTGCCCGATGGCTCGAAGCCGCTTGCCGGCGTCGAAGCAGCGGCGGGTCACAAGACTATTAAGCATGCCACGGCCGGCAAGGCCGGCGGCAACGCCGCGGGCGGCAGTTACACGGTTGTGGCAGGCGACAGCCTGGGCAAGATCGCGCATCAGCACGGCACCACCGTGGCCGCCATCAAGTCCGCCAACAATCTGACCAGCGACAGCATCCGCCTCGGACAGAAGCTGGCGCTGCCCGCCGGCAAAGCGGGCGTTGTCGCCAAGAAGGGCGCCAAGACGACGGTCAAGCCCGCACCGGCGGCGGACGCCAAGGATGGGGTTGTTGCCGTGGCAGCGGGCGCGCCGGAAGGCGACGCTCCGATGATGGCCGCCACCACGAGCGGTCCGGCCAAGTCCTCGGAAATATTGCACGTTGTCGAAGCCAATCAGGATATGGCTTCCATCGCCATGATGTACGGCGTGCGGCAGGATGACTTGATGAAGGCCAACGGTCTGGCCTCGCCGCAGGTTGCGGCCGGGCAGACGCTGAAAATTCCGCCGCCGGCGCTGCCGTAAAGCGGACTTCATGCAACGAACGCCTCGCCTCCTGGCGGGCATCGTGCTTGTGCTGTTGGCGCTGGGTCTAGTCATGCTGGCCAGCGCCAGCAGTGTTAAAGGGGATGCCTCGAAGAACGACCCCGGCTACTTTCTCAAGCGCCAGGCGGCCTGGCTGGCTGTGGCGGCGGTGGCGGGCGTGGTCGCCGCGCGGGTGGATTATCACCGCTGGCAGAAGGTCTGGATTCCGCTGGCCTTGTTCTCGGTCGTCCTGTTGACCCTCGTCATGGTTCCGGGACTGCGCCTCAAGATCGGCGGCGCCTACCGATGGTTCCGCGTGGGACACTTCAGTTTCCAGCCCTCGGAGCTGGCCAAAATCGCCGTGGTGGTGATGCTCGCCGCCTGGATGACCCGCTGCGGCGTGCGCTCGCGGCGTTTTCTCGACGGCGTGGGCAAGCCGCTGGCAATGCTGGCCGTTTTTCTGGCGCTCGTGATCAAGGAACCGGATTACGGCACCACCATCCTGCTGGCCATGGTGGGCGTGGGCATTTTGTATGTGGGCGGTGCGCGCGGCTGGCAGCTCATGCTGCCCTGCCTGGTCGGTGGCGCCTGTATCGCCTACCTGATCAGCCTCGATCCCATACGTCTGGGCAGGGTGGTGGCTTTTATCGACCCCGAACAAAACCCCAGGGTGGCTTATCATCTGGCCCAGTCCAAGACTTCCTTCATGCTGGGCGGGCTGTGGGGCGTCGGTTTGGGGAACAGTTTGCAGAAGCACTTTTATCTGCCCGAGGCGCATACCGATTTCATCCTCTCCATCATCGGCGAGGAACTGGGACTGGTGGCGACGCTCGGGGTGGTTTTGCTGTTCGCGGGTTACGTGATTTGCGGCATGCGCATCGCGCTCAAGGCCCCGGATTCTTTCGGACGTCTGACGGCCTTCGGACTGACCACGATGGTTGGTTTGCAGGCCTTTATCAATGGCGGGGTGGTGACGGGCATACTGCCGACCAAGGGACTGCCGTTGCCCTTCATCAGTTACGGCGGATCGAGTTTGATCATGTCCCTAGTGGCGACAGGCATCCTGATCAACATCGCCGGGCATGTCGCCCGCCGCGGCGATACGCACAGCCGCGCGGTCAAAGACCGCGCTAAAACGCTCTAGCCGGCCGCCGTTCGGCTAATGGGTCGGTGAAGCGGCGGATTGATCCCGTGGTGCAAGCCTCTGGCTTGCAATGCGCAAGCGGGACGCTTGCGCCACGAAGCAACAAGCTGAGTTACTGACCCATCATCCGCTCAGCGGTTGTCTAAGGTCAGCGATTAGGCTATTTTGCCCCGCATGAACGAACCATGTGAAATAGCCCCCGGCTTCCGCTACGGCTGGGCCGTGGCGGCCTGGATCGCCGGGTGGACGCTTTTCCGCCTCTATTTTTGCACGACTTTTGAATTGAGCGGCGACGAAGCCTATTACTGGCTCTGGTCCAAGCATCTGGACTGGAACTATTACAGCAAGGGGCCCGGCGTGGCGGTCGTGATCTGGCTCGGCACGCGTCTGCTGGGCGACACGGTTCTGGGCGTGCGCCTGGGGGCGGTGCTGCTCGGCGCCGGCACGACAGCCTGCGTGTACGGCCTGGCGCGCCGTCTCTTTTCGCCGCGCGTCGGTTTCTGGACCGTGGTGATCGCCACCTTCGCGCCGCTTTTTGTGATCGGCGGCGTGCTGATGACGATCGATCCGATCAGTGTTTGCTTCTGGAGCGCGGCGATGTGGGCCTTCTGGGAGGCGGCGCAGCGCGGTCGGCTCGCCTGGTGGTTTTTGACCGGTCTGTTCGTGGCGCTGGGCATGCTCGGCAAGTACACGAACGTGGCGCTGTTGCCGTCGTTCCTGCTTTTCGCGCTCTGGGACCGCGATGCGCGCCGATGCCTGCGCGGTCCGGGCTTCTGGCTGATGACGGCGGTGGCGTTGCTTGGTCTGCTGCCGTCGTTATGGTGGAACGCGCAGCACGGCTGGGTGACGGCGGGCCATCTGGTGCATCGCGGTGAACTGGATAGCGGGTTGAGTCTGTCGCTGATCAAGCCGCTGCGTTTTCTCGGCGAACAGATGGGCATGGCCTGGCCGTGGTGTTTTATCGCCATCTGTTTCGCGATCTTCACCCGCGACCTGCGCCAATCGTCGGCGCCTGCCTGGCGCTTTCTGGTGTCGCTGGCCGCGCCGCTTTTTTTATTTTATTTCGTGCTCTCCTTTCACTCCTTCGGTCCTCCGAACTGGACGGCCCCGGCTTACATCGGCGCCTTCATACTGATGACCGCCTGGTTATTACCGCGATTGGCGGCGCGCGCCGGCGCGCGCCGCGCCGCGCTCTGGATCGGCGGGGTCTCGGTCGCGCTGATTCTGGCCGTCTTCGCGGTGATGCCGTTCCGGCTGCCGACGCGGCAGGATCCCTTCGTGCGTGTGCGCGGTTCGGCAGATCTGGCGGTCCAGGCGCGCGCCTTCCGGACGGAGCAAGCCGCGACTTTTATGATCGCCGGCAACTATCAGGACGCCAGTCTGTTGAGCTTCTACATGGGCGAACCGGGCAACGTGTTTCTGCCGCCCGAGACGGGCGTACACCATCAATTCAGTCTCTGGCCCGGCTATGGCGCGGACGGCGCCCGCCGCGGACAGAATGCGGTCATGATTTTACGCGACGACAAGCCGCCCGAGGCGGTGCGGGCCGGGTTCGAATCGGTTTCGCCGCCGTTTGAAACCTGGACCCGCTTCAAAGGCCATCCCAGTCGCCGCTACTACTTCTTCCTGTGCCGAAACTACCTCCGGCCTTAAAATTCCCATCCGGCGTTGAACCATACCTGGATAAACGCCTGCCACCGGTTCTGAAAGCATCCCGATGGTATCGATTCACTGGCGTCCCACAGGGACGCCAAGGCTGAAGCAGTTTAGGCTGAAGGCTGTTAGGTGTAATTGCATGCAAACGAACCTCAGGTGTCATAAACGACTTGCCGCGGAAACGAACAGGAAAACAAGTATTTCCTAGCAGTCTAACAGCCTTCAGTCTATCGACCTGCATCCTGTGGGATGCTACTGGTATCGATTAAGCCCCTTTGGTCGCACCTAATGTACGGATTGGTTCGTAATTCCCGGGCGATGGTCGTGGCGGGGCCGTGGCCGGGGAAGACGCGGGTGGCGGGGGGAAGTTTAACCAGTTGGCGCAGCGACAAACCGAGTTGGCGTTCGTCGCCTCCGGGAAGATCGGTGCGGCCGACCGAGCCCGCGAAGAGCGTGTCGCCGCTGAAGAGCAGTCCGTCCCGCTCGAAGTAGTAGCAGACGCCGCCGGGCGTGTGGCCGGGGGTCGGTATAATCCGGCAAACCGGTCCGCCCGCGGTCCACGACGACAGCGCGGCGACATCGAGTATCTCGCACGCGGGGCGGGTTGGGCTGGGGTAGGGCGGCAGTTGGTTTAGCGGCGTAAAGGCCCAGGCGGCATCGTCCGCGGCCAGTCCGACGGGCGCCGGGAAGCGTTTGTGCAGCGGGCTCAAGGCGCAAAGATGGTCCATGTGGCCGTGGGTCAGCAGATAGCCGACGACGGTCAGGTTGTGTTCGCGCAGCGCGGCGGCGATCTCCGCTTCGTCCGCGCCGGGATCGATCACCAGCGCGCGCGCCTGGTCGTCGGCCACGAGGTAGCAATTGACCTCGTAGGCGCCGACGAGCACGGTGTGAACCGTCAGCATGGTGGCTGCTCCAATAGCGCGGGATTGGCGCAGAGTTCGGCCAGCGCCAGTTCATGCTCGCTGCGGTCGGTCAGGCGTTTGACGCGCAGCGCGCCGCGGGCGATGTCGTCCGGGCCCAGGTAAATCGCGTATTGAAAGCGGCCCGTGCCAACACGGGAAAAAAAGGCGCGCGGTTTGTCGGCATGCAAGGCCAGGTCCACCGGCCGGCCGGCTTTTCGCAAGGCCAGCGCCAGGGCCAGCGCGGCCGCGTGCTGGGCCTGGTCCATGTAGCCGATGGCCAGCAGCCCGTCGGCGCCCGGCGTTGGCAGCTTGCCGGTTTCCGCCAGCAGTTCGCCGATCACGACATCGCCAAAACCCAGTCCGACCGCGGTCATGGGCCGTCCGCCGACGCTGGCCAGCAGGTTGTCGTAACGGCCGCCGCCGAAAAGGGCGCGGAACTGGCGGGCGCGATCGAAAGCTTCGAAGACAATCCCGGTGTAATAACCCAGTCCGCGGATCACGGCGATGTCGAAAACCAGGGCCTCGCCGAAGCCGCAGGCGGCCAGCAGCGCAAAGAGCGCGCGCAGGCGGGCCACGGCGGGCGAAGCCTGGTCGAGCAGCGCGGCGGCCTCATCCAGCGTTTGCACGGCCAGCATGCGAAAGACTGCGACAATCGCTTCGGCGTTGAGCCCGGCGGCGCCCAGCAGCGCCCGGATTTCCTCGTCGTCTATTTTGCCGCGCTTGTCCAGCGCCAGGAAGGTGGCGGCGTGGTGCTGCTGTGGTATCCCCAGCGAAAGCAGCATTTCCGCCAGCAACGCGCGGGAGTTGACGTGAACCCGCGCCAGTTCGGGCCCGAGTCCGAGCCGGCCGAGGGCCGTCAGCGCGCAGGCCAGAATCTCGGCCTCGGCGGCGACGCCCTCCTCGCCGATGATGTCCAGATTCCACTGATAGTGCTCGCGCTTGCGGCCGCGCGACATGCGCTCGTAGCGGAAACACTGGGCGGTGGTTGTCCACTTGATCGGAAAAGCCAGCGTGTTCTGGCGCGCGGCCACCATGCGGGCCAGGGTGGGGGTCATTTCGGCGCGCAGGGCCAGATCGCGGTCGCTTTTATCCTTGAAGGTGTAAATCTGATCGGCGATTTCCTCGCCGCCCTTGCGCTTGAGCAACTCGAGCGTTTCAACGACGCAAGCGTCGTACGGTTCGAAACCGAAGCGGCAGGCGGACTCATTCCAGGCGCGGAAGATATGGTTGCGCAGGGCCATATCGTCCGGATAGAAATCGCGCATGCCCCGCGGCGCCCCTAATAGCGGTGTGCTCATTTTCAAGCCTCTCTTCGCTCTTTCTAGGACTCTCGTATCAAGCCTGCGATAAAACCCGCCGCCTCGGCCAGTGGGACCATTTTCTTGTCGGTGGCGCTGCGCTGTTTGATTTCGATCTTGCCTTCGGCCAGCGAGCGTTCGCTGACCACGGCGCGCACGGGGAACCCGATCAGGTCGGCATCCTTGAACTTGAAGCCGGGCCTTTCGTCGCGATCGTCCATCAGCACCGCCAGCCCCTGGGCCTCCAGCGCTGCCACCAGTTCCTCCGCGACGCGCATGGTCTCGGCGTGGTTGACGTTCAAGGGCAGCACGGCGACCTCGAAGGGCGCCACCGAGGCGGGCCAGACAATGCCGTTGGCGTCGTGACTCTGCTCGATCACCGCCTGTAACGTGCGGGTGACGCCGATGCCGTAGCAGCCCATGATGAGCGTCTGGCGGTTGCCAGTTTCGTCCAGATACATCGCGTCCAGCGCCTGGCTGTATTTGACGCCCAGTTTGAAAACATGGCCGACTTCGATGCCGCGCTTTTCGCGCATCGGCTGGCCGCAGCGCGGGCAAAGGTCGCCCTCGCGGCAGATTACCAGGTCGTGCCAGGCGGCAACCTGCGCATCGCGTCCGAGACGCACGTTGAGCAGATGCGTGTCGGCTACGTTCGCGCCGGCGATCGAAGCCTGGCCTGAGGCCAGTTCGGTGTCGGCATAGACCGGAATCGTCAGCCCCACGGGACCGGCGAAGCCCAGCGGCGCGCCGGTGACTTTTTCAACCGTGGCGGCGTCGGCCATTTGCACGTCGCCCCCCAGCGCGCGGGCCAGCTTGTGCTCGTTCAACTCGCGATGGCCGGGGATGCAGACCGCGACCGGTTGGCCCTTGACGACGTAAATCAGCGTCTTGATCAACAGCTCGGGCTTGACCTTGAGAAACGCGACAAGCTGCTCGATGGTGCGGCAGTCCGGCGTGACGACGCGGGTGACGGGCGGCGGTTCGGACGGCGCGGCGGCGGTCAGTTTGCGCTCGGCGCGCTCCGTATTGGCGGCGTAGGCGCAGTCGCCGCATTCGACAATGCCGTCCTCGCCGGACTCGGCCAGCACCATGAATTCATGCGAGGCGCTGCCGCCCATGGC
Organism: bacterium; assembly: GCA_025360745.1. Taxonomy (GTDB): domain Bacteria; phylum Verrucomicrobiota; class Kiritimatiellia; order CAIKKV01; family CAIYGI01; genus CAIYGI01. The sequence continues at coordinate 3,414 of JANYBP010000082.1, read as the reverse complement.
CCCCGAATCCGCCTCGACCGCCTTGGTGCGCAGTCCGACGCGTTCGAAGATGCGCACGTAGGCGTCGTACATGGCCTGATAGCTTTTTTCGACTCCCTCCCAACTGGTGTCGAAGCTGTAGGCGTCCTTCATGACGAACTCCTTGGCGCGCATCAGGCCGAAGCGCGGGCGGATTTCGTCGCGGAATTTCGCCTGGATCTGATAGAAGGTCTTGGGTAACTGCCGGTAGGAGTTGATCTCGTGCGCAACCAGGTCGGTGACCACCTCCTCGTGCGTGGGGCCCAGCACCATGTGGCGGTTCTGGCGGTCGAGAATCTTGAACATGGTGTCGCGCAGTGTGGCATAGCGGCCGGTGCGCTCCCAGATTTCGCGCGGCTGCAGGGCCGGCATCAGGATTTCGATGGCGCCGGCGCGGTCCATTTCCTCGCGTACAATGCGCTCGATCTTGCGCAGGGCCTTGAGCCCAAGCGGCAGGAAGGTGTAAAGACCGCCGCTCAACTTGTGGATCAAGCCCGCCCGCAGCATCAACTGATGGCTGGCGATTTCGGCGTCCTGCGGTATTTCCTTGATCGTGGGTATCAGTGTTTTGGACCAGCGCATGGGGGCGTTTACTCCTCGTGTTCCACCTTGTTGAAAGCCGGAGCATTTGACTCCATAAACGCCTCTGGAGCAAGGAAATTCGGCCCGACACACGGAAAATTGACAAGGGCATGACATGAAGCCGGAAGTGTGGGTGTCGCTGAGCGAGATCGCGGAACACCTCCAGGTTAGCACGGACACGGTTCATCGGGTGGATTCGGGCGAAGAAGATTCCGGTCCACCGAGTGGGCCGGTTCTGGAGGTTCCAAGTGTCGGAAATTGACGTTTGAGTCCGGGCCGGAAAGGCGGCCGGCAAGACGCCAGACGGGTCCGGCGCCGGATCGGCGGAGGGGTGACATGGCGAACGTTGAACGACAACAGACCGTTCTGAGCATCCTTCGGTCCCGGCGAGGTCGATCGGTTGATTGATGCCATTGACGGCCTGAAAGCCATTGACCCGGGCTGCGGGTCGGGCGCCTTCCCGATGGGGATGCTCCAGAAGTTCGCCTACTTCTGGAAAAAGTTGGACCCGGAGAACGAGGGCTGGCGCATGCGCCAGGAGAAGGCGGCGCGCGCGATCGAGAGTAGCGCCACCCGCGATGAGGAGGTCAAGGCCATCCAGCGCGCTTTTGCCCGTAATAATGACGATTACGGCCGCAAACTCTACCTGATCGAGAATTGCCTCTACGTCTACTTCTTCGAGCGGTCACTCCAACTCTTGCACCCCGGCGGCTTGTTGAGTTTCATCACCAGTAACAAATACTTCAGCGCCGTATACGGCGAGCGCCTGCGGACCTATCTTGCTTACGCCACCCGCCCCAGAGTCATGCTCGATTTTGGAGACGCACCGGTTTTCACGTCCATCGCCTATCCGGCGATCCTCGTTTGACCCCGGCACGTGCTCCGAGGTCAAGGCAATGGCAAGGCGCACTATTTCTCCGCAATGTTGGCCCGGGTGACTTTGCGCAGTTCCTTTAATGTACTGTCAAGGAAATCGCGAATCGCCTTGACTGTTGCGGGACTGGTCGGGCGAGCAAATCGACGACTCTGATAGCGAGTGGGCCATGGCGAACGGTTGGCATACTCATCGCCTAACCCCACGCTGTCGAGCACGGCCCCCACCCGGTTTGAGAGTCGGCCGACATCGTGTTCGTCAAGGAACGACCAGACGAATTCGTTCTTTTCGACGAACGAGCCTAGCAGTGAAATGCCTACTGGGGTGTCTCCGCATCGCCACTGCTGAAACAGGCATTGTGATTCATGCGGATCGACCCCGACCCGACCGAAGGGTGCGTGCCTGCTGTGGGGGGCACTGTAATCGCTGACCAGGCGATGGAGGAAGTACTGATCGAGTTGGCCGAACATCTCTGTCAGCGCCTGGACCTGTTTGTGTTTGTCCCCATCGATGATCAGGTCATAGAACTTCGCCATCGCTTCACTGTTCATTGTCGCTGCCCCCTGAAATATCAACAGCCGCTGGTACTGTCGGAGAAGTGCACGTGCATCCTCTGCGATCGGGTTGTTCCCTATGGTTCTCTCGATGCACTGTTTGAGCCAATGGTCCACCATGTCGGGTTTCCCTGCTTCGCCGTTCGTATATGCACCCACTGTAATGAGCAACGGTTCAACCTTGGCTCGGTCCTGTGCAGTCCACTCGTCTGCTGGATACTTGCGTCCAGTCATTGAGAGGTAGACGATCGCGACGACCTTGTAGTTCCCGCCCGGTATGGCGCGGGCTTGCCCTTCCACATCCTCGAGATAACGTGGCAACTGGCGTTCCTGGTCGCCAGCTCCGTTGATCTTGTTCTCGATAATGATCGCCTTCCGGCTAACCTTGTCCTGGATAAGCACGTCGATGCGACCGTCTTCGCGCATGGTTTCGTAGTTCGAGAAGTCTTCGACTCGGAGTTTAGGCGCCCCAAGCGGGTCTTTCGGCCTAGCCGCAAGCAGTAACCCGATGAACTCGTGAAGGTAGAGCGAACCCGAGCCATGTTTCCCGTGCATGTCGAGAAATGCGTGCAGAACGTCGCTGTGGAAGTTCTCGCGATAGTAGAGATCCGAGACCAGGGAGAAGGCGTTGAACCCGAGGCAATCGCGCCGTCGATTGTCAGCCTCTTGGATGAAGCGTTCGCAGACCTTTGCGAGTTCCTGGTCTGCCAGCAGATCCAACGATTTGTCAGGCATCATCGCCTCCGTTGTTCGCCTTGCAACCCTGCCGGCACCCTTGTCCCACTGGGCTACTCTTCGATCAGCGGCCACTCGTCAGTCGATGTATCGGAGAGTTCCAGACTGCGAAACGATAGCGACATTAGTCCGTCTTGTCCAACCCTGACATCTATTGGCTGCGATTCAGACAGTGGGGAGGCGGGCGAGGCGTGGGAGGCGGATTGGGGGAGCGAAGTGGCGGAGGAAGTATCCAAGGAGGCGGGGAGCGGCACGCTTTGTGGGCCGAGCAGGCGTTTTTTTGCGGGCGCGGGACGCAAAGGGCGGGGTCTTTCGCCGAACGCGAAGGCGTGTGGTGGTGGGGACGGGGCTTTGCCGCAAGATGCTCAGGCAGGCGGAGCCTGTGCGAGTCCGCGATGAAGCTCGCGTTGGCGCTGGTGCGCGAGCGTCTGCTGGCGCTTGGCTTCGCGCAGGCGCAGGGGTTCGGCATGACTGGGATCGAGCAGGTGGCGTTGGACGGGGGGCGCGACCGGTTGGGCCTTGCGCGTATGCCGCTGCCAAGCCGTATCGGGGAGCGAAGCGAGCCCCGCGGCGTCCTGATAGGCATCCATGTTGCGCCGCACCCCGATGGTGGTCTCGATGCCATGCTCCCGTTTGGCCCGTCCGATGGCC
>JANYBP010000079.1 GCA_025360745.1 bacterium | reverse complement strand
GTTCGCCGGCGCGCTGCCGTAGTAACGGAAAAGTTCATAGGTTCCCATCGGAGCCGAACCCGTGCCCAGCCACTTGACCTTCAGCGTGGCCGAGCCGCCGCCGAACGACAGGTTCACGGCCTTGATCAGGTCCGCGCCGGTTGCGTTGTAATCCCAGTTATACGTGCCGCGGAAGTCCATGTCTTCGACCTGCATGGCGCCGACCTCGTTCAAACCCGGAGTCAATGACCCGCCAGCGGCCAGCGTGAAGACATTCGGCCCGGTCGTGATTTGGCTCGCCCTGGCGCCCACACCGATTATCGGCCGCGCCAGCGAGTAGTTGCCCATGATGTCGAGACGCGCGTCGGCCTGCAGGTAGATGGGGTCGCTGCCCGAGCTGCTGCCCAGGGCATTGGTGTGGCCCATGGAAATGGCGCCCGCCTGGATCCAGACCGGCCCGCTGAAGCCGGATCCGTTGTCGGCGTTAAGGACCAGCATGCCGTCACCGAACTTGGTCAAACCGGCGGTGGTAAAGAGCGACCCGGTCATGGTGCCGCAGAGGCCAGCGATCACGGTGGGCACCATCGGAGGCAGGGATGGAGCACTACCCGCGTCCTGTTGATAACCCAATGTTGGCGTGTTCACAAACACCACCGCTTCGTCAGTGCCGTTAGTGCCGAATTTTACGGCCGACTGAATGGTAGCGGCGCCGTTAAACAGTACACCTCCACTGCCAATCGTGAGGGTGCAGGAAGCGGCATTCGTAATGTCGGCAGAGGTCTTCAACGCATACAGACTCTTACCAACGGTGACGTTCTGCACAGACGTGATGTTGGCCTTCTGGAGCGCCGTCACTGAGTCCAGGGACGTGACTTCGTACGTTGCTATCTTGTATCCAACGGTGGCGTCGTAGGTCACGTAGTCGGCATTCAGAGTGGTGTTCCTATCTTTCCGCAACACAATATAGGCCGACACCATCCCGTTTGGAGCCGACGGCGCAGTTGTAGAAAGAAGGGTGAAGTACGAACCCGGATAGACGTTTGCGGCACCTGCGGGATAGGAACCTTGGAGTACCAACACACCCAGCGTGTTCGTCGTCCGATTCAAGGAGGCAAGCCGGTTGGTCGTGTAGTTGGCCTTCTCGGAGTAGAAACAGATCTTGTTCCCGCCAGCGAAGGTAACGTCGCCTTCTCCCATGTAAGACGAACCGGCAACAACGGCGGTGATGGGATTCTTGCACATCAACGAACCCGTGTTCGTCATCGCAACCGCATTGTTTGCATCGCCGAAGGGCGTCTGCACACCGGTTCCGGTAAGGTTGTTGGAGGTAGTACCGGTCAGCACTCCATCAAGAATGGTGATACCACCAGTGAACGTACTGTTGGTGGTACATAATTCCAGTCGACCTGGACCGGCTTTGGTCATACCCGCTGTTCCAGTGATTTGGGCTCTAACGGAGAGTTCCGGGTCAGCGAAAACGTCGGCCACATCGAAGGTGCGGTTCGCATTCCCGAGAGCCAGAATGAAACCGTTTGTGGAATAGATCGAAGCCCCAAAGTCACGACCGTTGTAGACCACATTACCATTGAGGTTTAAAGTGGAACTGGAACCACCGAGCGTGTTCACGACATAGGCCCCCTCCGCAAGTGTCAACTGCCCCGCCGTCAGGTTGTTGCCATTTAGATCCAGGTAGGTTCCCGGATAGATCGTGGACAAGCGTGCAGACATACCCCCAAACACCGATACCGGCTGACCGGATGGCAACGCATTCTGGACGCCGAGTTGGAGTCCGCCGCGGTTGACTGTGATTGGTCCCGACAAAGTCGAACTGTTATCCGCATTCAGTCGCAGCATACCGAGACCCGACTTCGTCAAACCATTCGTGGTGTTCAGAGTGCCGTTCAAGATCAATGTTCCGCTATGGGTCAAATCCGCGGACGGATTCTCAAAGTTGACGGACACCAAAGCTTCTTTTTCGCCGGCCACGCCGAATCTCAGGTTGGGCGAGATAGTGGCGGTATTGTTGGCGCCACCCGCAGTAAACCCGCCACTGCCAATGGTCAGAAGACGGGGGGAGGCATCAACAGTCAGATTATTCGCGGCAGCCAGCGATACAAATACCGCATAAACGGACCGGGCACCGGTCATCTGTTGGACGGCATTGCAAAGCAACACCTTGTCGGCCGTCGAAGTGTCTATGTTGTTGGTGAGCGAGTAGACGACTTTCGAGAACCCGAGCGTTGTGTCATATCCGAGAAAATTCCCATACGAGTCGAGGAAGTACGGATCTACCATTGCGGTATTGGCGAGACCGGCGACCCGGAATTTATCATAGACCCCCAATTGGTACGGTTCCGGGTTGTTACCATAAAGAGCGAGCGTGGCGCGATTCTGGCGGACAAGCGAGTCCGACGTCCATGTACCGCTGCCGCTGACACCCATTCTGAGCCAAATAATAGACTCGCCTTTGCGCGCTACAATCGGCCCAAACGGAGTATCGGACACACCGTTGACAGCATCCAGCCGTAGTTCCGAGGCGGAGTTTAATTCCGTGGTGCTCACTCCGAGAGGTCTGCCCGAACTCTGCGCCACAGCCTCAATAATACCGCCGTTAAAGGAGATAGGGCGCGTAAATGTACTGCTATCGGTCAGGGTCTGAGATTCCATGCGTGCATCATGTACCATGTCATAGCCGCCAGCCGCCGCCCCAAAGGAGGCCTTTAACACGTTGGTGCCGCCATACACTGCCGAGAACCCGGGGTCCTGCACATAGAGATTCACGCCGCCGGCACTCGCAACCGTCGATCCAGACCCGAGCACAACGGAATTGTAGGCAAAGCTGCCAAGACGTATGCCGTCTCCGAAACCGCCCAGTCCGCCATGGATGGTCGAATTCGTGACGAACAAATTTCCCCGGCCTGGCGTAGAAGCCCCATTTCCATACTCCATGAATATGCCGTGCGACTGCGCCGCGACGTTACAGTTGCTCACGGCCAGACTTACCGCGATACCGGAAGCGGCGGTTTCCCCAACATACACGCCATAGGTGACGTTCGTGAAGTTCACCCGTGACACGACACCCGAGTGCCCACCGCTGACACTCGTGGCCAGAATGGTCAGTCCCGGTTGATCTATGGGGCCGTTCGTGTCGCTGATCGTCGAATAGCCATTTTGGATCGGCGTCCCACCAATATCCATCCAGCCACCCTGAACGGCGATGATTCCCACATAACCCATGCTTTTAACGGCGCCGGCGGCGTAGGTGTAACCACCCTGGACGTTAACGATGATGTTCGTGCCCACGGCGCTCTGGTTGATCGCTCTCTGGATCGTGGCAAAGGCGGTACCCCAACCCGTTCCGTTCGCCGCGTCGCTGCCCACTCCATCTCCACGAACGTAATAGGTCGCCTCTGCGGCCAGGGATATCTGCGCCAGCGCCGCCAGAAACGCCACACTGATTGCCAGCAACCGGGACTTGTTCATCATAATGCTTCTCCTAAATAATGCCGACTCTCCATCGTTCTCGGGCCGCACCACTAACACAACCTCTATATTGCCATCTCCAGAAACCCATCTGGCGCAATCATGCATCGCAGAATCGCGCCAAATCAGTTTCAATAAATAAGCATCGCAAAACTCTAGTAGGCTAGCAGAAGATAACTTATTGGTCAATCTTTACCGTTTCCAATCCGCTCGATTCCGCACAAACATTAAGAAACACGCGGATAATATCCGAAATAATAACCGTTTCAAAACCAAGGCAAGTTTCGCCGGTTGGCATGCATGGAGGGTTATTTTCGGAGTTACACGAAGGCGGATGTTCCCGTTGATGCCGTTTGTCGTAGTCGCCAGCCGCGCATACGATGCTTCTTCGCCGCCGCCGCGCTGCGCGCGGTGGCATGCCTGCCGGGAGCCCGGCACGGCGACAAACGCGCCGGGAGCCCGGCAAGAGGCGGAGATCAGCAGTCGGAGGGCGGAGGCCAGACGGGCATCAGAGGTCGCAGGCAAAAGGCCATCCGTCACGGAAGAGCGAAATGGCGAACCGCAAAAGGGCGCGCGAACACTCGCGGCGCCGCCACTTAGAGACGCGCGTGGTCATCCGCCCCACCGCGCTTATCCGCCCATTATTTGCCGGAGGCCGGCTTATCGTCCGCCTTGACGCCGGGCTTCGCTTCGGGCTTCGGCTTGCGCACGCGCGGTCCGATGTCCACCCACTGCAGCAGGGCCATCTCCGAGCCGTCGCTGTGGCGCTGGCCCAGTTTCACGATCCGGGTATAACCGCCGTGGCGGTCGCCAAACTGCGGCGCGATATCCTTGAACAACTTGGCCACATGACCCACGCGGCGCAACTCGGCGATCGCGAGCCGCCGCGACGCCAGGGTGTTGGCCTTGGCCAGCGTGACCATTTTTTCGGCCAGCGAGCGGGCCTGGCGGGCCTTGGGCAGCGTGGTGCGGATTTGCTGTTGTTCGATGAAGTTGCAGACGAGCGAGGCCACGAGCGCCTTGCGGTGCGCGCTGCTTCTTCCGAGCTTGACGTTGTTCTTCAGATGTCGCATGGGACTGGTCCCCTATTCTTTCCGGGCAATCAACCCTTTTCGGCAACTTCCGCGGCCGGGGGCGGAGTCAGACTGCGCAGCAGCGCCTCGTCGAAAGTCATGTCGAGGTGCAATTCGAGTTCCTCGAGTTTGGCCACGATTTCGTTCAACGACTTGCGGCCGAAGTTGCGGAACTTGAGCATCTCGGCCTCGCTCTTCTGCACCAGTTCCCCGACGGTCGTGATGTTGGCGTTGTTCAGGCAGTTCGCCGCCCGCACGCTGAGCTCGATTTCGTTGACGCTCATCGAGAGGAGCTTGCGCAGGCGCTCGCGCTCGGCGTCCACATGCTTGGCCTCCTCCTCGAACTCGATCACGTTGCGGTCGAAGTTGACGAAGACATCCAGATGCTTCTGGAGCAGCGCGGCCGAAACGGTCAGCGCATCCTCCGGCGAGATGCGTCCGTCGGTCGTGATCTCGAGCTCCAGTTTATCGTAATCGGTGCGCTGCCCGACGCGGGTCGCATCCACCATGAAATTCACCAGCCGCACCGGCGAGAAAATCGAATCGATCGGAATGCGTCCGATGTCCTGGTTCTCGACCTTGTTCCATTCGGCCGGGCAGAAGCCGCGGCCGACCCGGCATTCGATCTGCATATCGAGTTCGCCATCCTCGGAGAGCGTGGCCAGAACCAGCTCCGGATTGAGCACCTCCACGGTGCCGTCGGTCTTGATGTCGCCCGCCTTGACCACGCAGGGGCCTTTTTTCTTGAGCGAAAGCACGCGCGATTCGCGGCTCTGCATCTTGAGCAGAACGCGCTTCAGGTTGAGAATGATGTCGGTCACATCCTCCACCACGCCCGGGATGGCGCAAAATTCGTGCCGCGCCCCCTCGATGCGAACGGCCGTGATGGCCGCGCCCTCGATCGACGAGAGCAGCATGCGCCGCAGCGAATTTCCGATCGTGCGCCCAAAGCCCGTCTCCAGCGGTTCCACAGTGAACACGCCATGGGTGGCCGACATCTTCGACGCTTCCTTGACGAGCCGCTTCGGCATTTCCAACTTGCTCAAACGAATAGACATGTTCTTCTCCCCTGGCCGCACCGATCGGGACTAGACGCCCCGGCGTGACTTACTTCGAGTACAGTTCGACAATCAGTTGCTCGTTGACGAACGGGTTGATTTCCTGGCGTGTCGGCACGCGCAGCACCTGTCCCTGCAGGTTCTCGCGATCCACGGTCAGCCAGACGGCCAATTCCCGGCTGGCCGAGGCCTCCATTTGCGCCTTGGCGTAGGTCTTGGCGCTCTCGCGCGGCTTGACCGCAATCCGGTCGCCGCCCTTAAGCTCCATGGACGGCACGCTGGCGCGCCGGCCGTTGACGGTCACATGGCCATGCAGCACGAACTGTCGCGCCGCGCGGTGCGAACTCGCCAGTCCCAGACGATAAACCAGGTTGTCGAGCCGCATTTCCAGCATCTGCAGCAACTGCTCGCCCGTGATACCGCGGCGCCGCAGCGCGCGTTCGAAGAAGAGCCGGAACTGGCCTTCCTGCAGGCCATAGAACCGGCGCAACCGTTGCTTTTCGCGCAACTGCGTGCCGTATTCGCTCTTCTTGTTGCTCATCCGGGCAACATGCATGCCCGGCGAAGGACGGCCCTGCTCGACGGCGCACTTGGCCATGCGACAACGGTCGCCCTTCAGAAAGAGCTTGATGCCCTCGCGACGGCACAAGCGGCACGCCGGTCCAACGTATCGACCCATGAATTTCTCTCCTGTCTCTACTGAGGTTCGCTTCGGTTAGGCCGCATCAGACGCGGCGGCGCTTGCGCGCCCGGCAGCCGTTGTGCGGCATCGGCGTCACATCCTTGATCACGGTCACGTTCAGCCCGGCCGACTGCAGGGCCCGGATCGCCGACTCGCGGCCCGCGCCCGCGCCCTGGACGCGGACCTCGATTTCCTGCATGCCCCGTCCGGCCGCCTGGCGTCCGGCTTCCTGCGCGACGACCGTCGCGGCAAAGGCCGTGCTCTTGCGCGAGCCCTTGAAGCCGGCGCGGCCCGCGGTGCTCCAGGCCACCGCTCCGCCCTTGGCATCGGTGATCGTCACCATCGTATTGTTGAAACTGGCGTTGATGAAGGCGATGCCGAAGGGAACAGCCTTCTGTCCCTTGACCCGCACGACACGCACGGCCTTGCCGGCCTCGTCGCCCGTCGCGTCCAGCACCACATCCAGAGCCGACGCCGGTTTCGCCCCGGCCTGCGCCGCCACCGGCTTGGCCGCCGCATCTTCGGCGGCTACCGCCGCCGGAGCGGGTGTTTTGTCATTCTTTTCTGCCATGCGCCGTTACTCCTTCGAAAGATCGTTATATTAAGCCTTGGCCGCCGTGCGCGTTTCCTTGCCACGCATGGCGCCCACGGTCTTGCGCGGGCCCTTGCGCGTGCGCGCGTTCGTGCTGGTCCGTTGACCGCGCACCGGCAGCCCGCGTTTGTGGCGGGTGCCCCGATAACTGCCGATACTGATCAGGCGGCGGATGTTCTGCGCCACTTCGCGGCGCAAATCGCCTTCGGTCCGGTAGTCGGACTGCAGGATCGCCGTCAGTTTGGCGACCTCGTCGTCGCTCAGATCGTCGGCCTTTTTCCTGGGATCCAGATGCGCCTTCTCGCAAAGCGCCACCGCCAGCGTCCTGCCGATCCCGTGAATGTAGGGCAGCGAAAAGACCAATTGTTTGCGTCCGGGAATGTCAACACCAAGTATTCTGGGCATGCGCTCTCCTTAACCCTGCCGCTGCTTATGGCGGGGATTCGTGCAAATCACGCGCACCACCCCGCAGCGGCGCACCACTTTGCACCGTTCGCAGATGCGTTTGACTGAACTGCGTACTTTCATACCGATCTCCTCGGGCGAAAACGGCGAAGTTTACCGCAGCGCCCGCCGTATTGTCCACATCAAAATTATACCGGTCCGCTCACGCCCCGTAGCGCGTCAGCACCTCCGGCCCATCCGTCCCAATCGCCACCGTATGCTCGAAGTGCGCCGAGGGGCGTCCATCGGCCGTCACCGCCGTCCAGCCGTCCGCCAGCACCTTCACTTCGGCCGCGCCCGCATTGACCATCGGCTCGATCGCCAGGGTCATGCCGGCCCGCAACCTGGGGCCCTGTCCCGCCCGCCCGAAATTCGGCACCTGCGGTTCTTCGTGCAGGTCCCGTCCGACTCCGTGCCCGACGTAACTGCGCACAACCGAAAAGCCCGCCGCCACCACCACCCGCTCGATCGCGTGGGAGATGTCCCCCACCCGCGCGTCAACCCGCGCCGCCGCGATGCCGGCCGCCAGCGCCGCCTTGGTGACCTCCACCAGCCGCGCAACTTCCGGGTCCGTCACGCCGACCATCACCGTGCCGGCCGTATCTCCGACAAACCCGTCGTACAGCATCCCGACATCCACGCTCACCAGGTCGCCCATCTGAATCCGGCGCGAGCCCGGAATCCCATGCACGACCTCCTCGTTGACGGACATGCAAACATGTCCCGGATACCCGTGGTATCCCTTGAACGCGCTGCGCCCGCCCAATTCCAAAATCCGCGCCGCCGCCCAGGCGTCCAGTTCCGCCGTCGTGACCCCCGGCACAATCCGCCGCATCAACTCGCTCAGCAGCGTGGCGGTCCGCCGGCAACTGGCCCGCATGCGCTCCAGATCGGCCGCGCTCTTGATCGGGATCATCGCCCGCGGTCCGCCGCCGCGGCCACGATCGCGGCGACCGACTCCCGCCGTTCGCGCGCGGCGTCCACGCGCGTCAACACGCCCTGCCGCTCGTAATAGGCGATCAGCGGGGCGGTCTGCCGCTCGTACACATCCAGGCGGTTCGCGATCGTCGCCTCCTGGTCGTCCGCGCGCTGGTACAACTCGCCGCCGCAGGCGTCGCAGACACCCGCCCGCCTGGGCGGGATGTTGACGACGTGATAGACCGCGCCGCAGGCGCGGCAAACACGGCGACCCGTCAGACGCGACAGCAGCAGCGCGCGCTTGGCATCCAGCAGAAACACATGATCGACCTTCCCGCCGTGCGCCGCCAGCAGGGCGTCCAACCGCTCGGCCTGCGCCAGGGTGCGCGGAAAGCCGTCGAACATAAATCCGTCGTCGCCCGCGCCGATGCGGGCCTCGACCAGTTTGAAAATAACCTCGTCGGGCACCAGCTCGCCGCGCTTCATGAAGGCTTCGGCCTCGCGTCCCACCGGCGTCCCCTGCTTCAGCGCGGCGCGCAGCATGTCGCCCGTGGCCACATGCTGAAACCGGCTGGCGGCCTTGATGCCGTCGGCCAGCGTGCCCTTGCCGGCTCCCGGCGCGCCCAGAAGAATGATCGCTCGCATGGAACCCTTTCGCTTCAGCGCCGCGACCGCAACTTGCCACGTTTCAGGAAGCCGTCGTAATGCCGCGTCAGCAGGTGCGATTCCACCTGGCGCATCGTGTCGAGCATCACACCGACCGTGATCAAAAGACTGGTCCCGCCGAAGAACGAGGCCACCAGCCACGACACGTTGAATTTGCGCGACATGATGGTGGGAATCACGGCGATGACGGTCAGAAAGACCGCGCCGGCGAAGGTGATGCGCGTCATGGTGTTGTCCAGGAATTCGCCCGTCGCGCGGCCCGGCCGGATGCCCGGCACGTAGCCGCCGTATTTCTTCAAATCGTCGGCGACCTGCGTGGGATTGAATTGCGTGGCCACCCAGAAGTACGAGAAGAACAGAATCAGCAGACCATAAAGCACCATGTACAAGCCGGTGTCCATGCTCAAATGCGCGGCCAGCGTCTTGGTGAAATTCCAGGGCAGACGGCCCAGCAGCATGGTCGGGAACATCAGCAGGGACTGGGCGAAAATGATCGGCATGACGCCGGAATAATTGACCCGCAGCGGCATATAGGTCTGCTGCCCGCCGTAGACCTTGCGCCCTACCACGCGCTTGGCGTACTGGATCGCCACCTTGCGCTGTCCCTGCGTCAAGGCCACGGTGGCGGCGATCACCAGGAAGAGCATGCCCAGCAGACCGATCAGATGGAAAACCAGGAAATCGCTGCCGCCGTTTTCGGTCGGACGCAGCACCATGTTGTAGGTCGCGTTGATCGCGCCCGGCAGGCGGCTGACAATGCCTTCGGTGATGATCAGCGAAATGCCGTTGCCGATGCCGCGCTGGGTGATCTGTTCGCCCAGCCACATGATCAACAACGAGCCGGTGGTCATGGTCAGGACCGTCGTCAACTCGAAAGCCAGACCCGGATTCAGCACGATCGCATGCTGAATCCCCAGCGCCTCCGGATGCTCCAGCGTGACGGCCATGAAATAGCCCTGAACCAGGCTCAGTCCCACGGTCATGTAGCGCGAATACTGGATGATCTTCTGGCGTCCCGCGTCGCCCTCGCGCGACAACCGGCCCAGGGTCGGCACGACGGCCGTCAGCAACTGCATGATGATCGAGGCGCTGATGTAGGGCATGATGCCCAGGGCGCCGATGGCGAGGTTGCTCAGCGCACCGCCGCTGAACATGTCGAACAGCCCCAGGAAGCCGCCGCCCGCGCTGGCCTGCAGATCGCGGATGATCGCCTGAACGGCCGCGCTGTCCACCCCCGGCGTGGGAATGTTGCCCACGATGCGGACCACGAACATCAGGCCCATCGTGAAGAGAATGCGCTGGCGCAGTTCGGGAATCTTGAAACTGTTTGTGAATGCCGACAACATAACCGTTAATTCCTTGAACGCGCCGTTATCCGGCTCAGCCCTTCGGCTGCGCGCCGCCGATCGTTTCGCAACTTCCGCCGGCCGCCTCGATCGCCGCCTTGGCGGCCGCGCTAAAGGCGTGCGCCTGCACGGTCAGTTTCGCCTTCAGGACGCCGCCGCCCAGAATTTTGATCCCATCCAGTCTGCCGCGCGCCAGGCCTTTCTCGACCAGCAGTTCCGGGGTCACCTTCGTGCCGTCCGCAAAGACGCCCAGACGGCCGAGGTTGACCGGAACCCAGACGCCGCGCAGGGCGTTCGTAAAGCCGCGCTTGGGCAGGCGGCGGATCAGCGGCATCTGGCCGCCCTCGAAGGCCGCCCGGTATTTATGCCCCGAACGCGCGTATTGCCCCTTGTGTCCGCGCCCGGAGGTCTTGCCCAGCCCCGAGCCGCAGCCGCGCCCAAAGCGCTTGGGTGTGCTGCGCGCTCCCGGGTTATTGGTCATGGTGTGCAGTTTCATGCGATCCCTTTCGGCGCGCGCCCCCGCGGGGGCCGCGTTCAACCTTCCAAAATCCGGCTGGCCTTGATTTCCTCGTGCGAACGCAGCGACTGCAGAGCCGCAATCGTCGCCTTGACGGCGTTGAGTTTGTTTCCACTGCCGAATGATTTGGACAAGACGTCCTGAATTCCCGACAATTCGATCACCGGGCGCATGCCGCCGCCGGCGATCACGCCGGTTCCCGGCGATGCGGGTTTGAGCATCACCCGTCCGCCGTCGCAATGGCCCGTGACCTCGTGCGGAATCGTGCGATCCTGCATGGTCACGCGGAACATGGAGCGGCGCGCGATCTCCCCGCCCTTGCGGATCGCGTCCGCCACCTCGTTGGCCTTGCCGAAGCCGTAGCCCACGCGGCCCTTGCGGTCTCCGACCACGACGACCGCGCTGAAACTGAAGCGCCGTCCGCCCTTGACAACCTTGGCGGTGCGGTTCACAAACACCACGCGCTCTTCGATATCGCTGGGCGTATGTTCCACGTTCCGCGATGTGCGTCGATTCCGGTTCCGTCCATCATTCATGCCTTGTTCTCCGCGCCTTAAAATTTCAACCCGGCTGCGCGAGCCGCGTCGGCAATGGCCTTTACCCGTCCGTGAAACGCAAACCCGCCGCGATCGAACACGACCGCCGAGATGCCCTTGCCCTGGGCCGTTTCGGCCGCCTTCTGGCCGATCTGCTTGGCGCCGTCCAGCGACTTCCGCCCCACGGCCGCCTCGCCCATGGTGGAGACCGCCGCCAGCGTCACGCCTTTGTCGTCATCCACGAATTGCACCTGGATGTGCCGGTTGGACACGTGCACGCACATCCGCGGCCGCACGGCCGTCCCGCGCACCACGCGCCGGATGCGCACATGGCGCCTGATCCGCGCCTCGCTTCGAATAGTCTGTTTCATGCGTCACGCCACCGTCTTGCCGGTCTTACGCCGGATATGCTCATCTGTGTAACGAACTCCCTTGCCCTTGTACGGCTCCGGGGGATAAAAGGAACGAATGCGGGCCGCCGTGTCGCCGACCATGTGCTTGTCCGCGCCGGCGACCGTGATCTTGGTGTCCTTGACCGTCACCTGAACGCCGGTCGGCACCGCGAAGACGATGGGATGGGAGTAGCCGAGCGCCATCGTCAGCGTCGCGCCCTGGACGGACGCGCGGAATCCGACGCCCTCCAACTGCAGTTCCTTGACATAGCCCTGGGCCACGCCCGCCAGCAGATTGGAGACCAGGCTGCGGCCCAGCCCGTGCAGGCTCCCGCTCTGGGCGGCGTCGGCGACTGTCACGCAGACCTGCCCCTTTTCCACCGCGGCCTCGACGCCCTCGGGCAACGCCAGACTGAGTTCGCCTTTCGGCCCCTTGGCGCGCACTTTGCCGCCGACCGCCTGAACGGTCACTCCGTTCGGGATCGGCACTGGTTTTTTTCCGATTCTGGACATGATTTAAACTCTCCCCGAAAATGGCCGGTCCGGCATCACCAGACCGTGCACAACAGCTCTCCGCCCAGGCGCCGCTGCCGGGCCTCGCGATCGCTCAACACGCCGCCCGGCGTGCTCAGAATCGTGATGCCCATGCCCCCGAGCACGCGCGGGATTTCCGTGCATCCGACATACCGCCGCAGACCGGGCCGGCTGATCCGGCGCAGCCCCACGATGATCGAATGTCCGCCGCGAAATTTAAGAAACACGCGCAGCGACCGCTTGACGCCCTCGGTCTCGACCACGAAATCGCCGACGAAGCCTTCCTGCTTCAGGATGCGGGCGACCTCGGCCTTGACCTTGGAGTACGGCATGGTCACAACCCGCAGGCCGGCCTGCCCGGCGTTACGAATGCGCACCAACATATCCCCGATCGGATCAGACATACTCATCGCTTTGCTCTCCTCACCAGCTGGCCTTCACCACGCCCGGAATCTGGCCGAACGAGGCCATTTCCCGGAAGCAAATGCGGCAGACTTTGAAACGTCGCATGAAGGCGTGCCGCCGACCGCAGCGCTCGCATCGATTCACCTTGCGCGACGAAAATTTCGGCGCGCGGCGGGCTTTAACTTCCTGACAGGTCTTTGCCAAAGGAACTCCTCCTAACCGTGATTACTTGCGCGTCCCGGCCAACGGCAGCCCGAGGCGCACCAACAACTCGCGCGCCACGGCATCCGTGGCCGCCGACGTGACGATCGAAACATCCATCCCCTGCACGCGCTTGACCGTATCCGGATTGATCTCCGGAAACACCGTCTGCTCCTGCAGGCCGAAAGTATAACTGCCGCGGCCGTCAAACCCGCGCGCCGGCAGTCCGCGGAAATCGCGCACGCGCGGCAGCGCCGCGGCGATCAGGCGCTCCAGGAAATCGTACATGCGCTTGCCGCGCAGCGTCACCTTGACGCCCACCGGCACGCCTTCGCGCACCTTGAAGTTCGAGATGCTCTTGCGCGCCTTGGTCAAAACCGGCTTTTGGCCGGAAAGTTTGGCCATGTCGCCGACGATGTTTTTAATCATCTCCTTGTCGACCTGGCTGTTGAAACCCATGTTGATCGCCACCTTGAGCACACGCGGCACCTGCATGTCGTTGCTCATCTTCAGCGCTTGCTTGAGCGCCGGCGCGATTTCCTGGCGATACTTGGTCTGCAATCCGCTCATCCAAAAACCTCCTAAGCGTCGAATCCGTGGCCGCACTTGGCGCAATGCCGAACCCGTTTGCCGGCCTCGACCACCCCACGGACACGCACGCCTTTTTTGCAGTGCGGACAGTAGAGGGCGAGATTGGCGACGGCCATCGGCGCTTCCTTGTGAATAATGCCGCCCTTGGGGTAGTCCTGCGACTTCTTGACATGCTTGGTCACGAGGTTGATGCCCTCGACCAGCACGCGGCCCGCCAGCGGGTCAACCTGCAGGACCTTGCCGGTCTTGCCCTTGCCCTGACCGTCCCGGCCGCGGGTCGCCACTACAATGTCGTTGCGTTTGATCTTCATCGGTAAAACCCCTTAGAGCACTTCGGGCGCGAGCGAAACGATTTTCATGTAGTTCTTGTCGCGCAATTCCCGCGCCACCGGGCCAAAAATACGCGTGCCCAGCGGATTAAGCTTGTCGTCCACCAGCACGCAGGCGTTGTTGTCGAAGCGCAGATACGAACCGTCCGGCCGGCGAATCTGGGCCACCGTGCGCACGATCACCGCGCGGCAAACCTGGCCTTTCTTGACCATGCCGGTGGGCTGTGCTTCCTTGATGGCCACCCGGATCACGTCGCCGACGTGCGCGTAGCGTTTGTTCTGGCCAAGGATGCGAAAACAGGCGCAACGCTTCGCGCCCGTGTTGTCGGCAACCTCGAGATAACTTTCCTCTTGAATCATTGTCGCTTCCCCCTCCGGGATCAGCCTTTTGCGCGCGCCACAACCGTCAGCAGCCGCCAGCGCTTCAGCTTGCTCAGGGGCCGTGTCTCCACGATCAGCACCGTGTCGCCCACCTTGGCCTGACGTTCCTCGTCATGGGCGTAAAATTTCTTGAGATTACGGATGACCTTGCCGTAAAGGGGATGCGGTTTCTTCCGCTCCACCAGTACGACGATCGTCTTCGCCATCCGGTCGCTCACCACAATCCCGGTGCGTTCCTTGCGAACGCCGCGCTCGTTCGCCGCTGCCTCCGTCATGCTACCTGCTCCTTCCGCGCCCGTTCGCGCAGCACCGTTTCAACCCTGGCGATCGATCGCCGCAGGATCCTGATCCGCGAAGGCTGCTCGATCTGGCTGGCCGATTTACGGATGCGGAGATTGACAAGCTCCGACCGCCATTCCACGCCCTGCTGTTGCAGCTCTTCCAATGTCATATCACGAAGTTTTTTCGCAGCGTTCATCGTCCGTCTCCTCAGACCGTCGCGCCATGGGCGCGCTTGATAAACGACGTCCGAATGGGCAGTTTGCCGGCCGCCAGGCGCAGCGCCTCGCGCGCCTGAGCCTCGGGCACGCCGTCGATTTCGAACAGCATCATGCCCGGCCGCACCACCGCCGCCCAGTACGCCGGATCGCCCTTGCCCTTGCCCTGCCGGGTTTCAGCGGGCTTCTTGCTGATCGGCTTGCTCGGGAAAACCCGCATCCAGACCTTGCCGCGCCGCTTCATGTGGCGGTTCAAGGCCACGCGGCAGGCTTCCATCTGAATGGCCTTCAACCAGCAGCGGCCGAGCGCCTTGAGTCCGTACTCGCCGTACGCCAGCGAAGTGCCGGAGTGCGCGATTCCCCGCATCGTTCCGCGCTGCACCATGCGGTGCAGCACGCGTTTAGGCATAAGCGGCATTGTTACGACCCTTTCCCGCCCGTTCCGGCTCTTCTTTTTCCTTGCAAATCCAGACCTTGATGCCGATCAAACCGGCCGTGGTGTGGCAATCGGTGAAACCATATTCGATGTTGGCGCGCAGGGTGTGCAGGGGAATCGTGCCTTCCTTGTACCACTCCGTACGGGCCAGTTCCGACCCGCCCAGACGACCGGCGACGCGAATCCGCACGCCCTTGACGCCCAGTTCCATCGCCATCTTGATCGCGCGCTTGAGCGCCCGGCGGAACGAAATGCGCCGCTGCAACTGCACCGCGATGTTCTCGGACACCAACTGGGCGTTGGTGTCGGGACTGCGGATCTCCCGGATCTCCAGGTAGACCTCCTTGCCCGTCATCTTCAGCAAGGTCTCGCGAATGCGGTCCATGTCCTGGCCCTTGCGCCCGATCACGACACCCGGCCGCGCGGTGCAGATCGTCACGCGCACGCGGTTGGCATAGCGTTCGATCAGCACCTCGGCCACCGCCGCCTGCGCCAATTCCTTTTTGACCAGCGCCCGGATCTTCTGATCCTCCAGCAGCAGCTTGCCGAAATCTTTCTTGCTGGCATACCAGCGCGACCGCCAGTCCTTGTTGACTGAGACTCCCAGCGCGATCGGATTTACCTTCTGGCCCACGCGATTACTCCTTCCCCGCCGCCTGCCGCGAAGGCGAGGCCACGTCATCCGTCACTGTAATTACAATATGGCTGGTGTGCTTCTTGATCGGGCTGGCCATGCCCCGCGCCCGCGGCCACGAGCGCTTGAGCGTGGGGCCGATCTGGATCACGGCCTCCTTGACACGCAGGCGGTCCGCCGGAATCTTGGCGTTGTTTTCGGCGTTCGCCACGGCGGACTTGAGCGTCCGTCCCACCAGCAAGCCCGCCTTGCGCGGGCTGAACTGCGCGATATGCATGGCCTCGGCGACCGGACGCCCCTGGATCGCCTGGGCCAGCGTACGCATCTTGCTCGACGACACCCGCACGTATTTCGATTTGGCTTTGACTTCCATAAAATCGCTTCCCTATTCCCCGCGCCCGGCCAGCAGCACCAGCCGGTCTCCCGGACGCGGCGCCGTCTCGCTTCGTTCGAGCACAGCCCCCGCGATCCGTTCGCGGACATCCACCACTCTCACCGCGGCCACGCCACGCGTCCCGCGGACCACCGCCAGCCGCATGCCGGGCCTCAGACCCGCCCGCCGGCCGGCATCCACCACCACCACTCCCAGCGCCTCGTTCAGCGCGCGAATCTGCCAGACCGCCCCGGCCGCCTCGCCGACGCCCGCCGGCGACGCCACCGCGCCGCCGCCCGCCAGCTGCCAGCCGCGCCGTTCGAGCCGCGCCCGCAGACCGTCCGCCTCCGCGCGCGCCTCGCCCAACGCCTCCGCCAGCACCGCCACCCGCGTCTCGAGATTCGAGACTCCTCCATCCGCGCCCACCGCCGCCGCCGGCGCCAGCAGCGCCAACCAGCAACCGGCCCGCGCCGCCCGCCCGCGCCATTCGCTTCGCATCCGGCGCCCCGCCAAACTTCAACCGCTACTTCAAAGCCGCCGTCTTGTCCACATGCACGCCGTGCTTGCGGAAAATGCGCGTCGCCGCGAACTCACCCAGGCGGTGACCAACCATGTTCTCGCTGATGTAAACCGGAATATGCTGCTTGCCGTTGTGCACCGCGATCGTGTGTCCAATGAAATCTGGCACGACCATCGAACTCCGGGACCAGGTCTTCACGACGCGCTTTTCCCCGCTCTTGTTCATGCTCTCGACCTTGGCGAGCAGCTTGTCCTGAACGAACGGCCCCTTTTTAAGTGATCGTCCCATCGCTTACTTCCTCCGTTCGACAATTCGACGCTGCGACGGTTTGCGCCGCGACCTGGTCTTCTTGCCCTTCGTGAGCTGACCCCACGGGGTGACCGGGTGTCCGCCGCCCGAGGTGCGGCCTTCGCCGCCGCCCATCGGATGGTCCACCGGATTCATCGCCACGCCGCGCACCGTCGGGCGCACGCCCAGCCAGCGCTTGCGTCCGGCCTTGCCCAGACTGCGCGAACTCCATTCGAGATTGCCGACCTGGCCCACCGTGGCCATGCATTCGACGCGGATCTTGCGGATTTCCCCCGAGGGCAGGCGGATCTGGGCGAAGCCGCTTTCGCGGGACATCAGCGTCGCCGTCTGGCCCGCCGAACGGGCGATCTGACCGCCGCGGCCGCGTTCGAGCTCGATACAGTGAATCGCCAGCCCGACCGGGATGTTCGCCAGCGGCAGCATGTTGCCGATCTCGGCCTCGGCCGCCGGCCCGGAAACCACCGTCGCGCCCACCTTCAGGCCGACGGGGCAGACGATATAGCGCTTCTCGCCGTCCTTGTAATGCAGCAGCGCGATGCGCGCCGAACGATTGGGGTCGTATTCGATCGCCGCGACCTTGGCGGGGATGCCGTATTTGTCGCGGCGGAAATCGATCATGCGGTAGAGCCGCTTGTGGCCGCCGCCCTGATGGCGAACCGTGATCCGCCCCGCCGAATTGCGCCCGCCATTCTTGGCATACGGCTCGGTCAGCGCGCGCTCGGGCCGGGACTTCGTGATTTCATCGAACGTGAAGCCGTCCGTGAAACGCATCGCCGCCGTAACCGGTTTGTAAGACTTGAGACCCATGCGTATACCCTCTTACTTCTCGAGATCGATTTTTTCGCCGGCCTTGAGCGTCACGATCGCACGCTTCCAGTCCGAGGTCCGCCCGGCGTTGGCGGTGCGCTCGCGCCGCGCCTTGCCGGGCATGTTCATCGTATTGACCGTCACAACATGCACCTTGAAAATCTTTTCGACGGCCTGCTTGATCAGCGGCTTGTTGGCGTCGCGATTGACCCGGAAGATGTACTTATCCTCCACCGTCAGGCGCGTGCCCTTTTCCGTGATCTGCAAGCCCTGGATGACTTGATCCAGCTTCATGCCGCTTTCCCTTCTCCCGCGCCGGCCGCGAGACGCGTCCGGAGGGTTTCCAACGCCGCCCTGGTGATCACCACCACAGGCCAGCGCAGCAACTGATAGGTGTTGACTTCGGACGGGGTCGTAAGTTCCACGTCCGGTATGTTGCGAACCGCCAGCAACAGTTTGCGGTCGGGCTTGTCCACGACCAGCAGGGCCCCGCGCTTCAGTCCGAGACTCTTGACCACGGCGGCCAGCGCCTTGGTCTTGGGCGCGTCCATGGTCAGGGATTCCAGAACCCTGACCTCGCCGTCGCGCACCTTGCCGGAAAAGGCCGCGCAAAAAGCCAGCCGCGCCATCTTGCGGGGCATGCCCTTGACGTAGCTGCGCGGCATCGGTCCGAAGACCACGCCGCCGCCGCGCCAGATCGGCGACTGCTTGTAACCGGCGCGCGCCCGGCCCGTGCCCTTCTGCCGCCACGGTTTGCTGCGGCTGCCGGAAACCAGCGCCTTGTTCTTGGTGGCCGCCGTGCCCGCACGCGCCGCAGCCTGGTGCGCCACGATCGCGTCGTGGACAGCCTGACCGCCGCGGCCCTCGACAAGCAGCGCATCCGACAGTTCCACGTCGCCCGCCGCGGCGCCCGTCATGGTATAGACGTTCAACTTGCTCATGTCGCCTTCGCCTTCACCTTCTCAGCCATCTTGGCCTTGTGGATCGCCACCACCCCGCCGGCCGCGCCGGGAATCGCGCCCTGCACGAGCAACAAATGATCGTCCGCGCGCAACTGCACCACCCGCAGATTCTTCTGGGTCACGACGACGTTGCCCATGTGCCCGGGCATGCGTTTACCCTTGTGCACACGGCCGGGATACGACCGGCAGCCGATCGAACCGATGCGGCGCTTGGAATGGCCGCCGTGCGTCATCGGACCGCCGCTCATCTGGAAACGCTTCACGACGCCCTGAAAGCCGCGGCCCTTGCCGATGCCGGTCACGTCCACGTACTCGAAGCCGTTCAAAACCGCCTCCGTCAGCGTGTCGCCGGCCTTGAAACTGTCGCCGGCATCGAGCGCGAATTCCCGCAACAGACGCTGCGGCGCCACACCGGCCTTCTTGAACTCGCCACGCAACGCCCCGGTCACACGCGATTCCTTCTGCTCGCGGAAGCCGACCTTGATCGCCTCGTAGCCGTCGACGGCCTTGGTCTTGACCTGCACGACCACGCAGGGTCCGATTTCGATGACCGTCACGGGCAGTTGATGCCCCTCCGCATCGAAGACCCGCGTCATCCCTATTTTACGTCCCAAAATGCCTTGCATGACGTCCTCAAATCCGGATTGTGATGTCCACACCCGCCGGCATGTTGAGCTTCTTCAGCTCATCCACTGTTTTCGCCGTGGGTTCGATGATGTCGAGCAGACGCTTGTGCGTCCGCAACTCAAACTGCTCCATTGACTTTTTGTCCGCATGCGGGCTGCGGTTCACACTGTAGCGCTCGATGCGCGTCGGCAGCGGAATCGGCCCCGCGATGCGGGCGCCCGTCCGTTTCGCCGTCTCGACGATGTCGGTGACCGATTGGTCAAGGACCCGGTAGTCGTACGCTTTCAACCGAATTCTGATACGCTGGCCTTGCATCCTGTCCTCACCCTCACCGGTTAATGATCGTCGCTTGAATTGTTTCCGGCGCCACGTCGAAGCAGGCCGGTTCCATGGAGTAACTCGCCCGTCCCTTGCTGACCGAACGGATCGCCGTCGAATAGCCGAACAACGCCGCCAACGGCACATCCGCGTGAATGACCTGCATCGTCTCGTGGGATTCCATGTTCCGGATACGCCCACGCCGGCTGCTTAGATCGTTCAAGACGTCGCCCATGTACTCGGGCGGCGTCAACACTTCCAGGGCCATGATCGGTTCCAGCAGCACCGCCCCCGCCGCCCGCGCCGCCTCGCGCAGCGCCATCACGGCCGCCATGCGAAACGCCATCGGCGTCGAATCGGTCTCATGCACCTGCGCGCCCGCCACCCGCACCTTCAAATCCGTCAGCGCATACTGCGCGACCACGCCCGTCGCCAGCGCGTCCTGTAGCCCGGCCTCGATCTCCGGCCGGAATTCCGCCGGCAGAACCGCCGTCGAAATCCCGAACGCCACCGTATTGCCAGTTCCGCGCGGCGCCGGCGCCACCTCGATCGTCAGCCCGGCCATCTGCCGCTGCCCGCCGATCACGCGATCGAAGAGATGCCCGGCCCGGCCCTCGGCGGTCACCGTTTCGCGGTAGGCCACCATCGGCTTGCCGGCGTTGGCCTGCACCTTGTACTCGCGGAACATGCGGTCTTTGAGGATTTCCAGATGCAGTTCGCCCATGCCGCTCAAAATGGTCTGGCCGGTCTCGGCGTTGACCGAGACCACACAGGTGGGATCCTCGGCCGCCATCGCCGCCATCGCCTCCTGAAGCTTGACGCGGTCGGATTGCGACTTGGGCTCGATCGCCATCGAAATCACCGGCTCGGGGAAGCGGATGCGCTCGAGCTCGACCGGATCGTTCTCGAAGCAAAGCGTGTCGCCGGTCGTCACCTGCTTGAAACCGCTGACGGCCCCGATTTCGCCGGCGTAGAGCGTCTCGATCTCTTCCCGGCTGTCGGCATGCAGGCGCACCAGGCGCATGACCCGCTCGCGCCGCCGCGTGCGGGGATTATAAACGTTGGCGCCCTTCTTGAGCTGGCCGGCATAGACCCGCACGAAAACGATCTGGCCGAGATGGGCGTCGTTGGTCAGCTTGAACGCCAGCGCCGTCAAGGGCCCGAAATCGTCGGCTTCGCGCGTCACGACCGCCTGCGTCTTGGGATGATGCCCCTGCAGCAGCGGCACATCGGCCGGCGAGGGCAGGTAATCCACCACGCCATCCAGCAGCGGTTGAACGCCCTTGTTGCGCAGCGCGGAACCGCAGAAGACCGGAACGATCTTGTTGGCCAGCACGGCCCGCCGCAGCCCGGCGCGCAAAATCGCGGCCGGCACGTCGGGCGCGGCCAGATAGGCCTCCAGCACGGCCTCGTCCTGCTCCGCCACCTTCTCGACCAGCGCCGCGCGCGCCCGCTCGGAAGCCGCGCCCAGCTCCGCCGGCACCGGCCCGCGGGTCAGCTTCTGGCCCAGCGTTCGATCGTCGAAGGTGACCGCTTCCATCGTCAGCAAATCGATCGCGCCCCGGAAGGACTCCTCGCGGCCCAGGGGCAGCTGCACCGGCACGCAGGGCGTGGTAAAACGGGCGTTCATCTGCGCCACCACGGCGTCGAAATCGGCGCCCATGCGGTCCATCTTGTTGATGAAGGCCACCCGCGGCACATGATACCGGTCGGCCTGGCGCCAGACCGTCTCGGACTGCGGCTGCACGCCGCCGACGCCGCAGAAAACCCCCACGGCCCCGTCCAG
Source organism: bacterium (assembly GCA_025360745.1). Taxonomy (GTDB): domain Bacteria; phylum Verrucomicrobiota; class Kiritimatiellia; order CAIKKV01; family CAIYGI01; genus CAIYGI01. The sequence continues at coordinate 48,229 of JANYBP010000079.1, read as the reverse complement.
CACGCGCAGCGAGCGCTCGACCTCGACGGTGAAATCCACATGCCCCGGGGTGTCCAGCAGATTGATCTGGTGATCGCGCCAGAAACAGGTGGTGGCCGCGCTGGTGATCGTGATGCCGCGCTCGCGCTCCTGCGGCATCCAGTCCATCGTGGCCGTGCCCTCGTGCACTTCGCCCATGCGGTGCACCAGCCCGGAATAGAACAGGATGCGCTCGCTGACCGTAGTCTTGCCGGCGTCGATATGGGCGATGATCCCCATGTTGCGCACCAAAGCCAGCGCGCGCAGACGGTCGGGCGCTTCACGCATCCGAGCGGCGTCCCGCGCCCCGGCTTTGGCATTCTCTTTCAAGGTTTGCAACATGTTGTGGGGTTGATGGGGTGCGTTCGTTACCAGCGGTAGTGGGCGAAGGCCTTGTTGGCTTGCGCCATCTTGTGCACATCGTCGCGTTTTTTGACCGCGTTGCCCTGTTCCTGATAGGCGTCCGAAATTTCCATGGCCAGCGCCCGCGCCATCGGCACGCCCTTGCGGGCATGCGAATACTGGATCAGCCAGCGCATCGCCAGCGCCATCTGGCGGCTGGGATTGACTTCCACCGGCACCTGGTAGGTCGCGCCGCCCACGCGGCGGCTCTTGACTTCCACGCGCGGCTTGATGTTGTCGATCGCGCGGGTGAAGACCTCGACCGTTTCCTTGTCCGGGATCTTGTTTTTCACCTGCTCCATGGCGCCGTAGACCACCCGCTCGGCGGTGGACTTCTTGCCGGAGTTCATCACGTGACTGATCAGGCACCAGACCAGATCGCTCTTGAACTTGGTGTCCGTTGCGAAGGTCCGGCGGCTTGCTTTGCGTCTTCTGCCCATACCCTACACCTTAATCCGTTCGTCAGGTCTTCTTGGGAGTTTTCACGCCGTACTTGGACCGGCTGCGGCGACGGCCGTCGACCCCGACGGCGTCCAGCGTTCCGCGCACAATATGATAACGCACACCCGGCAAATCCTTGACACGTCCGCCGCGCACCAGCACCACGCTGTGCTCCTGCAGGTTGTGGCCTTCGCCGGGAATGTAGGCCGTGACCTCGTAGCCGTTCGTCAGGCGCACGCGGGCGACTTTACGCAAGGCGGAATTCGGCTTCTTGGGCGTCTGCGTCTTCACCGAAAGGCAGACGCCGCGCCGCTGCGGACAGCGCGACAGCGCCGGCGACTTGCTTTTGTAGCGGATTTGCAACCGCCCCTTGCGGACAAGCTGATTAATTGTTGGCATTACGTGTTCCACCCCTTTAACTGCGCAAAGGTTTTGAATTTATATTGTCACGCGGTTGTTTGTCAAGCTCAACCTAACAATTCCTGTAATTTCTTTTCCGCCGCGCTTTCCTCGTGCGTTTCGCGCAGTTCTTCCTCGGGAATCGGCTCGGCCAGCGGCACCAGGCGAATATGCTTGTACATCGGGAAACCCGTGCCGCCGGGGATCAGATGCCCCATGATCACGTTCTCCTTGAAGCCGTACAAAGTATCCTCGCGGCCCAGCGTGGCCGCCTCGGTCAGCACGCGGGTTGTGTCCTGGAAGGACGCGGCCGAAATGAAGCTTTCGGTTTCCAGCGCGGCCTTGGTGATGCCCAGCAGCGCCGGCTGCGCCTCGGCCGGTTCCTGGCCTTCGGCGATCGCGCGGGCGTTGACTTCCTGGAAGCCCTGTTTCTCGACCACCTCGCCCCACAAGAAATCGGTGCCCTTGGGATCGGTGATGCGCACCTTGCGCAGCATCTGGCGCACGATGACCTCGATGTGCTTGTCGTTGATTTCCACGCCCTGCAGGCGGTAGACCTGCTGCACCTCGTTGAGCAGGTACTCCTGCAATTCCTGGGGTCCGCAGATCTCCAGAATTTCCTGGGGCATGATCGGCCCCTCGGTGAGCTGCTGGCCCTTCTGCACGACATCGCCCTTGAAGACCACGACGTGCTTGCCCATCGGGACCAGATGCTGTTCCTCGAAGCCGGTCACGGAATCGCGGATCGTCAGGCAGCGGCGGCCGCGCTGGTTGGCGCCGAAATCCACCACGCCGTCGATCTTGGCGATTTCCGCGGCGTCTTTGGGACGGCGCGCCTCGAAAAGTTCGGCCACCCGCGGCAGACCGCCGGTGATGTCCTTGGTCTTGGATTCCTTGCGCGGCGTCTTGGCCAGCACGTCGCCGGCCATCATGGTGTGGCCGTCCTTGATCATGACGTGCGCGCCCGAGGGGATGCTGTAGGTCAGCGTCTCGTGTCCGCTGGTGACGAGCAGTTGGGGATGCATATCCTCCTTGTGCTCCAGCACCACCATCTCCATCATGCCCGTCGAGGCGTCCACTTCGCGCTTGACGGTGATGTTGTCCACGAAGCCCTGGTACTTCACCCGGCCGGCCTTCTCGGCCAGGATCGGCACGGAGTAGGGATCCCACTCGATGAAACTTACGCCCTTGGCGACCCGCCCGCCGTCCGGCACCGAAATGATCGCGCCGATGGCCAGCGTGTGGCGTTCCAGTTCGTGCTCGTCGGCGTCGAAAATGGCCACCGTGCCGTTTTTGTTCAGGACCACAAAGTTGCCCTTGGCGTTCTCCACGATGCGCAGTCCGGCGTAGCGGACCACGCCGTCGTGCTTGGCGATCACGCGCGGCTGCTTGAAGACCGAACTGGCCGTGCCGCCGATATGGAAGGTCCGCATCGTGAGCTGCGTGCCCGGTTCGCCGATGGACTGCGCCGCGATGATGCCGACCGCCGTGCCGACATCGATCAGCAGGCCGGTCGACAGATCGCGCCCGTAACAGCGGGCACAGACGCCGCGCTTGGACTCGCAGGTCAGCACGCTGCGGATGTGCACCTGTTCCACGTCCGAGCCGACGATCAGGTCGCCCAGCTTCTCGTCGATCTGGGTGTTGGCCGGCACGATCACCTGCTGCGTCACCGGATGAATCACGTCCTGCGACAGCGTGCGCCCGACGATGCGGTCGCGCAACGGCACGAGTTCCTCGTCGCCCTCGCCGATCGCCCGCACGGTGATGCCGTTCAGGGTGTTGCAGTCCAGCTCGATCACGCGCAGGTCCTGCGCCACGTCCACCAGTTTGCGGGTCAGATAACCGGCGTCGGCCGTCTTGAGCGCCGTGTCCGCCAGTCCCTTGCGGGCGCCGTGGGTCGAAATGAAGTATTCCAGAACGTTCAACCCCTCGCGGAAGTTGGACAGAATCGGCCGCTCGATGATCTCGCCCGAGGGCTTGGCCATCAGGCCGCGCATGCCGGCCAGCTGGCGGATCTGCTGGCGGCTGCCGCGCGCCTTGGAATCCACCATCATGAAGATCGGGTTGCCCTGTTCGCTGCCGACGTTGTCCTCCATCGCGCGGTACATGGCGTGCGAGACTTCCTCGTTGGCCTGCGTCCAGATGTCGACGATCTTGTTGTAACGTTCGCCGTCGGTGATCACGCCGCGCCGGTATTGCTGCTCGACCTCGGCCACCTGCTTGTGGGCCTTGCCGATGATCGTGACCTTCTCGGGCGGAATGATCATGTCCACCAGACCGATCGAAATGCCGGCGCGCGTGGCGTACTCGAAGCCGGTGTTCTTGATCCGGTCGAGCATCTGGATGGTCTCGACATGCCCGCTGACGTGGTAACAATGCCAGATGATCTTGCCCAGGAAGGTCTTGTCGCAGCAGCGGTTGATAAAGCCCAGTTTGGCCGGGACGATCTCATGGAAGAAAACCCGTCCGATGGTGGTCGTGATAACTTTCGACGCGCTGTCGCCGAAGACCGTGACCATGCCGAGATCCGGGTTGCGATAACGAATGCGGGTGTGCAAATGCACCGCGCCCTCGTCGTAAGCCAGGTGCGCCTCCATGGCGTCGTTGAAAATCGGCAGGTGCCGGGTGTCGGGTTCGCTGTTCTTGGCGCGCTTCTTGTCCGCCAGCTTGTCCCGCTGCGCCGACGAGGTCAGGTAGTACACGCCGAGGGCGATATCCTGCGTCGGCGTCATGATCGGCTTGCCGCTGGAGGGCGAGAAAATGTTGTTCGTCGAAAGCATCAGCGAGCGCGACTCGATCTGCGCCTCGAACGAGAGCGGCACATGCACGGCCATCTGGTCGCCGTCGAAGTCGGCGTTATAGGCCGTGCAAACCAGCGGATGCACGCGCAGGGCTTCCCCGTCCACCAGCACCGGTTCGAAGGACTGGATGCTGAGGCGGTGCAGGGTCGGGGCGCGGTTCAACATGACCGTCTTGTCCTTGATCACATCCTCGAGGATGTCCCAGACTTCGTTGGTCTGCTTGTCGATCAGCTTCTTGGCGCTGCGCACGGTGTTGGTGATGCCCAGTTCCTTCAGGCGCCGGATGATGAAGGGTTCGAAGAGCACCAGCGCCATCTTCTTCGGCAGTCCGCACTGGCGCAGTTTCAACTCCGGCCCGACCACGATCACCGAACGCCCCGAATAGTCCACGCGCTTGCCGAGCAGGTTCTGCCGGAAACGGCCGCCCTTGCCCTTGAGCATGTCGCTCAGGGACTTCAGGGGCCGGTTGCCCGCGCCGGTCACCGGACGGCCATGGCGGCCGTTGTCGATCACCGCGTCCACCGCCTCCTGGAGCATGCGCTTTTCGTTGCGGATGATCACATCCGGCGTCTTGAGCTGCAGCAGGTTCTTGAGCCGGTTGTTGCGGTTGATCACCCGGCGGTAGAGGTCGTTCAGGTCGGAGGTCGCGAATCGACCGCCCTCCAGCGGCACCAGCGGGCGCAGGTCCGGCGGAATCACCGGCATGACCTGCATGATCATCCACTCCGGACGTGTGCCGCTCGAACGGAAGCCCTCGATCACCTTCATGCGCTTGGCGGTTTTCTTTTTGTTCTGCTTGCTCTTGGTCTCGAGCATCTGGCGGCTGAGCTCTTCCATCAGCTGATCGAGGTTGACCTCGGCCAGCAGATCGCGCACGCCCTCGGCGCCCATCTTGGCCACAAACGATTCGCCGTACTTATCCTGGGCCTCGCGATAGTCCAGCTCGTTCAGCAGTTGGCACTTCTGGAAGGGCGTGGACTTGCCGGGATCGACCACCACGTAGTCCTCGTAGTAGAGCACCCGTTCGAGACTGCGGGCGGTCATGTCGAGCACCAGCCCGATGCGGCTGGGCGTACACTTGAAAAACCAGATGTGCGAAACCGGCACCGCCAGGTCAATGTGCCCCATGCGCTCGCGGCGCACGCGGCTGAGGGTGATCTCGACGCCGCAGCGGTCGCAGATCACGCCCTTGTGCTTGATGCGCTTGTATTTTCCGCAACTGCACTCCCAGTCGCGCGTCGGGCCGAAAATGCGTTCGCAGAACAAACCGCCCCGCTCGGGTTTGTAGGTCCGGTAGTTGATGGTCTCGGGATTCTTAACCTCGCCAAAGCTCCATTGACGAATCGTTTCCGGCGACGCCAGCGTAATCCGGACGACTTCCAGGCCGTCCGGCTGCGTCACTCCCAATCGTTCGCGCGCAAATGCAGAGGTGCTCAAAATATGCCTCCCGATCCTCCGGCGGTAGTCGGCCGCCGGACCAGCTTAGACTTTACTGTTATCGTGCTGCCTGGTGCGGACATCGAGGCCGATGGCGCGCATTTCGTTGATCAGCACATTGAACGATTCGGGCCGTCCCGAATCGAGGGAATTCTCGCCCTTCACGATGGACTCGTAGATGCGCGTCCGGCCGGCGACATCGTCGCTCTTGACGGTCAGCATCTCCTGCAGCGCGTAGGCCGCCCCATAGGCCTCGAGCGCCCAGACCTCCATTTCGCCCATGCGCTGGCCGCCGTATTGCGCCTTGCCGCCCAGCGGTTGCTGGGTCACCAGCGAATAGGGGCCCACGGCGCGCGCGTGAATCTTGTCGCTCACCAGGTGGTGCAGTTTGAGCATGTAGATCTGCCCGACCACCACCCGCTGATCGAAAGCCTTGCCGGTCCAGCCGTCGTAAAGCACCGTCTTGCCGTCCTTGGGCGCCTTGATGTCGCCCAGCAGCTTGTGAATGTGCTCCTCGGCGATGCCGTCGAAGACCGGTGTGCCCGCGTACAGGCCGAGGGCCTTGCAGGCCAGACCCAGATGGGTTTCGAGCACCTGCCCCACGTTCATGCGCGAAGGCACGCCCAGCGGATTGAGCACGATGTCCACCGGCCGGCCGTCGGGCAGGAAGGGCATGTCGGCCTCCGGCAGAATACGCGCGACCACGCCCTTGTTGCCGTGCCGCCCGGCCATCTTGTCGCCGACGGAAAGTTTCTTCTTGCTCGCGACGTAGACGCGCACCTGCTTGATCACCCCGGCGTCCAGGTCGTCGCCGCTCTCCACGCGCCCCATGGCGTTCTCGTACTCGTGGCCCAGTTCCGCGAAACGGCTCTGGTACTCGGCGATGATCTCGTGGATCTTGATCTGGATCGGGCTGCTCTCGATCTCGATGTGATCGCTGGCCTCGGCCAGCTTGCGCAGCAGCGTCTTGGTGATCTTGCGGTTGGAGGGGATGATGATCTCGCCGGTCTTGATGTTCACGACATCGAGCGGGATCTTCTCGCCCAGCAGGATGTTGCTGAACTTCTCGGTCAGCTCGTCCACCAGTTCCGCGCGCTTGGTCTTGACCTCGTCGGTCAGACTCTTGGACTGCCGGCGGCGGTCGGAGGCCGAGGTCTTCTCGTCCACCAGATCCTTGTGCGCCGAAACCTTCACGTCCATCACGATCCCGTAAACGCCGCTCGGCACGGTCAGCGAGGTGTCGCGCACGTCCGCGGCCTTCTCGCCGAAGATCGCCCGCAGCAGCCTTTCCTCCGGCGCCAGTTCGGTTTCGCTCTTGGGTGTGATCTTGCCGACCAGGATGTCGCCGGGCTTAACCTCCGCGCCTATGCGGATCACCCCGTCGGAGCCCAGGTTGCGCAGGGCGTCCTCGCCGATGTTGGGAATGTCGCGGGTGATTTCCTCGGGGCCGAGTTTGGTGTCGCGCGCGCCGACCTCGAAATCCTGGATGTGGATCGAGGTGAAAACGTCGTCGCGCACCACGCGCTCGCCGATCAGGATCGCGTCTTCGAAGTTGTAGCCGTTCCAGGGCATGAAGGCCACCAGCACGTTTTTGCCCAGCGCCAGTTCGCCGTTATCGCAGGCCGGACCGTCGGCCAGCACGTCGCCCGCCTTGATCTTGTCGCCCACATGCACAACCGGCTTGTGGTTGACGCAGGTGCCGGCGTTGGAACGCATGAACTTGCGCAGGCGGTAGCGGTGCAGGTTCGACTTCTTGCCGCCCGCCGCCGGCTCCTCCACGTCCACACGCTCGGCCGAGACGTAGCGCACCACGCCGGCCGCCTCGGCCAGCACCAGCACGCCCGAGTCCCGCGCGATGCGGGCCTCGATGCCGGTCGCCACGTAGGGACGCTCGGTCGTCAGCAGCGGCACGGCCTGCCGCATCATGTTGGCGCCCATCAGCGCGCGATTGGCGTCGTCGTGCTCCAGAAAGGGAATCAAACCGGCCGCCACGCTGATCACCTGCTTGGGCGACACGTCCATGTACTGGACCTTCTCCGGCGGCACGGCCATGGACTCGCCGCGGTAGCGCACCGAGGCCAGATCGCAGGAAACCCGGCCCTTGGCGTCGATCGGCGTATTGGCCTGCGCGATCACGTACTGCTCTTCGCGGTCCGCGCTCAGGTAGTCCACCGTCTGCGTGACATGCCCCTTCTCGATCTTGCGGTAGGGCGTCTCGATGAAACCGAAGCGGTTGACGCGGGCATAAACGCCCAGCGAGGAGATCAAACCGATGTTCGGGCCTTCCGGCGTCTCGATCGGGCAGATGCGGCCGTAATGGCTGCTGTGCACGTCGCGCACCTCGAAACCCGCGCGCTCGCGGCTCAGTCCGCCCGGGCCCAGGGCGCTCAGACGGCGCTTGTGCGCCAGCTCGGAGAGCGGGTTGGTCTGATCCATGAACTGGCTCAGCTGGCTGCGGCCGAAGAAGTCCTTGACCACCGCCGAAAGCGTCTTGGGATTGACCAGCCGCGAGGGCATCAGCGATCCGCTGTTGGGATCGAAGAGGGTCATGCGCTCGCGCACCAGCCGTTCCGCCCGCGAGAGGCCGATGCGGCACTGGTTTTCCAGCAGTTCGCCGACCGTCCGCACGCGGCGGTTGCCGAGATGGTCAATGTCGTCCACCGCGCCTTCGCCCAGGTGAATCTTGATCAGGTAGCGGATGGCCGCCACGATGTCGCGGCCGGTGATGTCCAGCGTGCGCAGCTCCTCCAGCCCCTCGGTGGCCGGCAGCAGCTCTTCCTTGCGCTCCTTGACCATGCCGGCGAAAATATCATCGACCGACTTGAGGTCGACGCCCAGCTTCTGGTTGATCTTGTAGCGGCCCACGCCGCCCAGATCGTAGCGCCGCGCGTCGAAAAACAGGCGCTTGACCAGTTGGCGGGCGTTCGGAATCGTGGCGGGGTCGCCCGGACGCAGGCGGCTGTAAATATCCTTCAGGGCCTCGTCGCGACTGGAGGTCTCGTCGGTGCGGATGCTCTTCAGAAGCACGCCGCCATCCCAAGCGGTGTCGATCACGGAGGCATGCTGCGCGCCCGCGGCGCGCATCTGGGAAAGCACATTCTCCGTGACCGGCTCGTACTTCTTGGCCAGCACGGTCTTGGAATCGATGTCGAAAACGTCCTCGCGGAAGACCAGGTTGGCGATCTCCTCCTCGGCCATGGTCTCGGAAATCTTGATGCTCTCGAACGAATAGAAAAGCCGCAGCAGTTCCTCGTCCGTGCCGGTGCGCAGGGCCGAGCCGTTCTCGTCGCGCGCCAGGGCGCGCAGGAAGGTCGGCGCCAGGAATTTGCGGCGGCGGTGGCGGCGGTCCAGATAAATCCACAGCAGGTCCTGGGCGTCGAACTGCACCTCGACCCACGAGCCGCGGTCGGGAATGATCCGGAAGGAATAGAGGATCGAACCGCTGGAGTGGTTGGTCTGCTCGAAACAAATGCCCGGCGAACGATGCAACTGGCTGACGATGACCCGCTCGGCGCCGTTGATGATGAAGGCGCCCTGCGGGGTCATGAGCGGCACTTCGCCCATGTAGACGACCTCTTCGCGCACTTCCTCGCCGTCCTTCAGACGGAAGGTCACATGCAGCGGCGCGGCGAAGGTCAGGCCCTCGCGGATGCATTCCACCTGGTCCAGCTTGGGCGCCGACAATTCGTAGCGCACGAATTCGAGCGCATACCGGCCGTCGTAGCTTTCGATGGGAAAAACCTCGTGGAAGACCGCCTGTAGTCCGACCTTGCGCCGTTTAGCCGACGGGGTCTCCAACTGCAGGAACTCCCTAAACGAAACCGTCTGAATCTCTATCAGATTCGGCGGTTCGATCACATCAACCAATTTCCCGTAGTTCGTTCGTGCAACCATGCCAGCCACCTGTGATTTGTAGGTTTACGGATCGCAAAGCAAGCGGGCGCGCCGCCCCGGCGGCGCGCCCCGCGTCCACGGCCCTACTTGACCTCGATGGCGGCGCCGGTCTTCTCCAGCGCTTCCTTGATCTTGGCGGCTTCTTCCTTGGTCACGCCTTCCTTGACGTTCTTGGGCGCGCCCTCGACCAGATCCTTGGATTCCTTCAGGCCCAGACCGGTGATCGCGCGCACTTCCTTGATCACGTTGATCTTGTTGGGACCGACTTCCTTCAGGACGACGGTGAACTCGGTCTGCTCGACCGCTTCCGCGCCCGCCGCCGCGCCCGGAGCCGCCGCCGCCGCCGCCATCGGCACCGCCGCCGACACGCCCAGCCGCTGCTCCAACGCCTTGACCAGCTGGGAAAGTTCGAGCACGCTGATGCCCTCGACCCAACTGATGAATTCCGCCATCTTGCCTTCAACCTTGATTTCGTCTGCCATGGGAGTCATTTCCTTTCTATACCGATCAACGCTGTTACGCCGCGTTTAGCTGCTGCTTCTTTTGTTCCACCGCGTTCAATACATAGAGCAAGCTGCAAAGTTTGCTGTGCAGCGTGCCCACCAGCCGCGAAAGCGGCGCCGCGACCGTGCCGACGAACTGCCCGAGGAGTTGATCCCTCGAAGGCAGATCGGCCAGCACACCCACCGCCGCGGGGTCGAGGTAAAGATCCCCGAGCATTCCCCCCTTGGCGATCGGCAGGTTCACCCCGGCCATGAAGGCCTTGAGAACCTTGGCGACCTCCGTCACCTCGCCTCCGGTGACCATGGCCGACTGGCCGGTGAGGCATTCCTCCAGTCGAGTCCACCCACGTTCCGTCACCACGTGACGGACGAAACTGTTTTTCACCACATGGACCTCGGACCCGGCCTTGCGCAGTTTCTTGCGCAGGCCCAGGAACTGGTCCACCTTCATCCCGCGGTAGTCGGTGATCAGGAAGAAGGAGGAACCCGCGACCCGGTCGCGCACCTCCCCCAAAATCGCCTGCTTCTCGGGACGATACGTCTTCTTCTCGGAAATTTCGTTTGTCATGCCGCCAATCCTCTTATTAGTCATGCACGTCCACGCGGACCCCCACGCCCATCGTGGAACTCAGCGTGCAACGCTTGATGAAAACACCCTTGGCCGAAACCGGACGCGAGGCATGAATGGCGCCCACGACCGCTTTCACATTTTCCAGCAGCGACGCCGGAGCGAAGGAACACTTGCCGAACGGCACCTGCACGTTGCCGTTCTTGTCCATGCGGAACTCGACGCGCCCCTCCTTGGAGGCCTTGACCGCCGCCGCCGTGTCCTCGGAAACCGTGCCGGTTTTCGGGTTCGGCATCAACCCGCGCGGGCCGAGCACCTTGCCTAATTTCCGCACTTCCTTCATCGCGTCCGGCGTGGCGATCGCCACGTCGAACCCGGTCCAGCCGCTCTTGACCTTCTCGATCAACGCCTCGTAGCCGACCTCGTCGGCGCCCGCCGCGAGCGCCGCATCCGCCGCCGCCCCGGCCGCGAACACGATCACGCGCTGCGTCTTGCCCGTGCCGTGCGGCAGCGAAACCGTGCCGCGCACGCCCTGATCGGACTTGGCCGTGTCCACCCCCAGCCGGAAGGCGACTTCCATCGTCTCGTCGAACTGCGCGGGATGATTCGCCTTCAGAAAATCGATCGCCGCCGGAAGCGTGTAAAGCTCCGCTTTGACCTTCGCCTGGACCGCCCTGTACTTTTTGCCGTGATTAGCCATGGTTAGTTCAGCACCTCGATCCCCATGCTGCGCGCGGTGCCTTCGACCATGCGCGCGGCCATCGTTTCATCGGTCGCGTTCAAATCCGCCAGCTTGGCGCGGGCGATTTCCAAAACCTGCGCGTGCGTCACCTTGCCGACCTTGTCGCGGTTCGGCACGCCCGATCCCTTGGCCAGACCCGCCGCCCGCTTGAGCAGCGAGGAGGCCGGCGGACTCTTGGTGATGAAGGTGAAGGAACGGTCCTGGTAAACGGTGATCACCACCGGAATCACCAGACCCGCCATGTTCTGCGTCTCGGCGTTGAAGGCCTTGCAGAACTGCATGATGTTCACGCCGTGCGAGCCCAGCGCCGGACCCACGGGCGGCGCCGGATTGGCCTGCCCCGCCGGTATCTGCAACTTGATCTTGCCCGTAACTTTCTTTGCCATGATGATGTCCTGTCGCGCCGCGCCCTCGGGCCAACGGCACGCTTATGATTGTCCGCCGGCGCCTCAGGCTTTTTCGACCTGCCAGTATTCCAGTTCGACCGGCGCCGTCCGGCCGAAAATTTCCACGTCCACCTTGAGCTTGCCGCGATCCGCGTCCACCGTCTCGACCACGCCGGTGAAATTCATGAACGGACCGTCGTTGATCTTAACCTTGTCGCCCGCGTCATACAGAATCTTGGGCTTGACCTTTTCCTTCTTGTCCTCGACCTTGTACAGCAGGTCGTTGACCTCTTCGTCGCGCAAAGGCGCCGCCCGGTTGCCGTCCACGAACCCGATCACGCCCGGCGTGTCGCGGATGAAATACCAGACCTTTTCGACCAGCCGCGGACCGGCCGGAATGGCCTTGCGCGAGCGCGACTTCGTGGGCTTGACCGGTTCCTCCGCCGGCCCGGTCTCGTACAGCTTCAAATGCACCAGCACATAGCCCGGAAAGAACTTGCGCGTGGTCGTCGTCTTGACGCCGTTCTTGACCTCGGAAACTTTTTCCGTGGGAATCAGAACCTGATCGATCAGGTCCCGCATTTCCTCGGGATCGAGCCGCCGCTCGATGCTCTCCTTGACCTTGGCTTCCTGCCCGGTCAACGCCTGCAAAGCAAACCAATGTTTATCGCTCATCCCGCTCCCTCGCCTACCGGGTTGTCAGGAACCTGACGATGTGGCTGATGAAAAAATCGCTCAGCCCGATAAACGCGGTGAACAACGCCACGGACACGATCACCACCAGCGTGGACTCCATCAGTTCGCCACGCGTCGGCCAGGAGGATTTTTGCAGCTCCGTGCGCACATCCCCCAGAAAGCCCGTGACTTTATGTACGGTCGCCGCCGCCTTGTTCATCGCCGACTCCTTCGCGCACAAACGCTTCGATCGTTTAAATGGCAGGGCAGGAGGGACTTGAACCCCCAACACCCGGTTTTGGAGACCGGTACTCTGCCAATTGAGCTACTGCCCTGTTTTTCCGGCCGGACACCGACGCTCGCGCGTCAGCGAGTCTCCTTGTGCATTACATGCTTGCGTTCCGCCGGGCAGAATTTCTTGATCTCCAGCCGGTCGGGCGTCGTGCGTTTATTTTTTGTGGTGGTGTAATTACGGCGCTTGCACGTCGTACACGCCAACGTCACCAAATCCCTGGGCATGCGGGTTCCCCTTTCGAAACGCCACGCCGAATACGAGGTCTTCCCTCACGTCCAGCCCGGCCCGTCGTTACAAAGCGCGTTACTTGATGATTTCCGAGACCGTTCCGGCGCCGACCGTGCGGCCGCCTTCGCGGATGGCGAAGCGCATGGCCTTCTCCATGGCCACCGGCACGATCAGCTTGACCTCGATCGCCACGTTGTCGCCGGGCATCACCATTTCCACGCCCTCGGGCAGCTCGATGTCCCCCGTCACGTCCGTCGTGCGGAAGTAGAACTGCGGACGATAACCCTTGAAGAAGGCCGTGTGCCGCCCGCCCTCGTCCTTGCTCAGGACGTACAACTGGCACTTGAAATGCGTGTGCGGCGTCATCGAACCCGGCTTGGCCAGCACCTGGCCGCGCTCCACGTCTTCCTTCTTCGTGCCGCGCAGCAGCACGCCGATGTTGTCGCCAGCCTGCCCCTGGTCGAGCAGCTTGCGGAACATCTCGACGCCGGTCGCGGTCGTCTTGACCGTCGGCTTGATGCCCACGATTTCGACTTCGTCGCCGACTTTGACGATTCCGCGCTCCACACGGCCCGTGACCACCGTCCCGCGGCCTTCGATCGAGAACACGTCCTCGATCGGCATCATGAACGGCTGGTCAAGCGGACGGACAGGCTCCGGAATAAAGGCGTCCAGGGCGTCCATCAGCTCCTGAATGCACTTGGCCGCCGGATCGTCGCCGGTCTTGGCCTGCACCGCCCCCAGGGCGCTGCCGCGGATGATCGGAATCTTGTCGCCGGGGAAATCGTACTTGGACAGCAGCTCGCGGATTTCCATCTCGACCAGGTCGAGCAGTTCCGGATCGTCCACCGTGTCCACCTTGTTCAGGAACACGACCAGCGTCGGCACGCCCACCTGGCGGGCCAGCAGAACGTGCTCGCGCGTCTGCGGCATCGGACCGTCTGCGGCGCTCACCACCACGATCGCGCCGTCCATCTGCGCGGCGCCCGTGATCATGTTCTTGATGTAGTCGGCGTGACCCGGACAGTCCACATGCGCATAGTGCCGCTTGGCCGTCGAGTATTCGACGTGCGAGGTCGCGATCGTCAGAATCTTGGTCGGATCGCGACGCCCCTGCGACTCGGAGGCCTTCGCCACCTGGTCATAGGGAATAAAGTCGGCAAGACCCTTCAGCGACTGCACCCGCGTGATCGCCGCCGTCAGTGTGGTTTTACCATGATCGACGTGACCGATCGTTCCGACGTTCACGTGTGGCTTGTCCCGTTTGAATGCTTCTTTGGCCATCGTACTATCCTCCTTCGTCTACCGTCGTTTTCTCCGCGCCGATTTCGCTGTTCAATTCCTGTCGCGGGCTTCTTCCCATGGAGCCCATGAGCGGGATCGAACCGCTGACCTCTTCCTTACCAAGGAAGTGCTCTACCAACTGAGCTACATGGGCCTCGATTCATCACCCGTCCAAAAAAACATTCGGCAGCGACACCACCCCTCCAACCCCGTGCGCCGCTTGCGGTACAAAGGGATCAAGGCGATGCCTGCTGCTTTTTCTCGATCCGACCAGCGGTTGAAACCATCGGTCAGAACGAAGAAAGATACCACACAGGGAATTCGTGTCAACAGCTTTTTACAGTTTTTCTTTCAGGTTTTCTTTCAGGCCTCGATTGACAAACTGAATGCGCCCCCGGCCGCCGCCAGGGCGGACGCATTCAGTCTGCCGGAGGATGGAGGCGAGCCTGACAGGAAACTGCTTCCGCGCCATCCACGCCACCGCGTCACCGCGGCGGCTTCGAGGGCCATCCGCGCCGCGCCTTTTCCGTAGCTGCCTGCCTGCGGCCGCCGCGTCGCCAGCGACAAGGGGCCTTTGGGCGGCTCTCCTGTCTTCTCGGTACTCATTGCAGTTGCAGTCCTCCCTTGACGCTCTTCAGAAGCGCGTTGGCTTTCTGAGCGGCCTCCGCCGATGGCATCGTCTTTCCGTCGCCCAGCTCAATCCTGACCTGGAAGCGGATGGGCACGTTGGACTTGTTCTTGACATCCAGCAACTTGGGCACAATGTCGCCCAGGTCTTGAACCTGCGACGGTTCGAGATCGGCGACGGCGACGAGCATCTTGGGCGTTGCGCCGCCCCCGGTTCCTCCGGTCCCGCCAGCGCCGCCTTTGCCGCCGGCGGTGGCGACCTTGACCTTCACAAACTGGGCGGACGGGAAATCGCACGGCCACGCCTGCGATCCGGCATCCAGTTCCAGGAACCTCGCCTGAAGCGCGCCGCCGATCGCGTCGCGCACCGTCTTCCAAGGCAGCGTCTTGCCCGCCTTGACGGATAACGCGGTGGCGACAGAAAGGCCAGAAGCGACCGCGCCTTTCCACGCATCCTTCAGGTTCTCGGGCAGAATCTCGGCGGCGGCAATAGCTGCGGGCGGCACGCAGAGTTTGCCGTTGGCGCTTAAGACACCAGCCGGGATAGGCTCGCCAAGGATACTGGCGGGCCCGGAGAGTAACCAGATAGACCCCTCCGCCACAGCGGCGGCGATAGCCATCTCCACGACAGTCTGCTCAGCTTTCGGAATCTGCATGGGCTCCTGGTAGCCGCCACGCTCCACCTGGACGACCGTCTTGCCGCCGAAGTAGTCGAACACCGCCTGCACGGCAATCTCGCCCGCCTGCGCCGAGGCTTCGGCGGGCAAGTCAGCAGTCCACAGCCCCGGCAGCTTCTTGGGCGCGAGCAGGGCCGATGCGACATCCGTGAGAACGGCCGCTTCTGGCAGGACAAGTTCCATTGCCGGGTCGTTGAGCGCGTTCTCGTCGGGTCTCGACATCCACCACGACCGGGACGTTCCGTCCGGTCGTGTCAGCCGCAGCACAAACGTGCCCTGTTCGCAGCCTTCAACCAGCGTGTCCAGGATGGCGCTGGCCTTCAGCATCTTCGGCAGATGCGGAAGCTGGGCAAACGCCCCCGCCAGGTCCTTGACCCGCCGGGCGGTCTCACCATCCCGCCAGAGATTGTAAGGACCGTCTGGGAGCAGGGCCTCGGCGGTGATGGCCGTGTCCTGGACGCGCGACCGCTTATCGGCCTTGATCGTGTTGAAATGCGGCTCTTCCGTCACCGTGATCTTGAATGCCTGAGCGTCGTCCTTTTCGGAGACGGTGACCACGATGGAGTACGCCTGCTTGATGGCTTCCGGGATGCGCCCCTTCGCCTTGTCGATATTGATCTGCATCGTCTGGGCGCGGGCCGGGTCCACGTTCCCGTCCTTCTGTTGCTTCTTCACGTCTTCGCGCACGACCTCCCATGCCAGGTAGTCGCGCACACGGGCCATGGCTAGTTCCATCCCATCCTTTGAAGGGGTCACCAACAACACGGCGTTCCGGTAGACGCGCGGCCGATCCGATCCGGTGGTCTCGTCGAGAAACCGCTTGGCCTCTGCGCTGGGCTTGCCGGACTCCGATGCCGCATTCGGCCCGAGCACGGCGTAGTGAAAAGCGCCATCGTCTTCGATATCCTTTGGCCGGGTCGGAAGCGTATGAACGCGGACGCCCGCAGCCGAGGCATTGGCGGTGAGAGTCTTGGCTTTGCCGATGTCGTCGAGCAAACGGGCGCGAACGGTGTCGTCCGGGATGTTCTTCGCCGCCACCGCGTGCATTTGGGTGAGGTTCGGCCGGTTGCCCAACCGCCATGTGCCCGGAAGCTGACCTTCCGAGACGGCCGTATAGAGATCGTCCAGCCAGTAACTCGACTGTGACCAGCGGGCCAATCCCTTCTCCAATTCGATCTTGTCGGGACGCACGGATCCCAGAAGCACGGACAGATCCCGCGTACGGGCATTCTGGCCGACCGGCTGCGAGTGCAAAAATGTCGCCACGACGGCCTGTTCCACTTCGCGGCTCCTAAGTCCAACCGACTCCGACTGAATCCGCCGGGCCTGACTGAACTCGTTGTCCAGGATGCCGGTCCACGCCTGCTTCTTGCCTTCCCATTCCTCGGTGTCGGCGACGGCCACCATTTCGCGCAGGGCTTCGGAGAGACCGTCCTTGTCGGGCGCGGTCAGGAACACCGCCGGACCCACCAACGGGCTGGCGTCCCATTTCTCCGCCTCGCGCAACGCCAACGCGAAGGTTCTGAGCACTCCGCGCGTGCGCTGGAAACGGGTCAGTTGCGTCCACTTCGAGTAGAGCACCTCCGTCAGGTCGGGATGGAACGGGAAGCTCTTGAGGAAGCGCTCCTCGGCCTCCGCGCCCTGTTTGGCCGTCTGCTCGTCCACGGCGGCAATCCCCTTGATCGCGGCCAGGACATGCTGGCGGAAGCCCTCGCGATCCTTGAGCGACTCGGGCGTGAAGAACCGGCGGCGCAACACCTCGGCCACGTCCTCCTTCACGACCGGTTCGACGGCCTCTTCTCGCTGACGCTGGAAGATGTCGTACAGTTCGGCTTGAATCTCCCGTCCAAGCGTGTCGCTCTTGCGCGGGTCGGTTGCCAGGAGCGACGCCACCAGACAGCACCGGTCCACCTTGGTGGCCGCCTGGGTCAGGTACTGGAAGAAGTTCACCAGCTTGCTGCGCCACTCCCGGTCCTGCGCCACCTTCTCGCGGGCATACATCAGCACCTCGTCGATCAGGATAAGCGTGCCGAGACCATCCTTGCCGGGCAGTTCGAGAAGCTCTATCAGGACGTTTTCTGCTGGCGCGGTCTCGCGCTCCTCGGCCTTGTTCGAGGCGTGCAGCGCCTTCAGCCCCGCATCGCCCGCCACCTGGTAGGCCAACACGCTCCACGGCTGCTTGAGCGTCCGGGTCTTGCCGTCCGGCGACCGGACGTCCATGCCCTTCTCGACATCGAGCTTGTCGAAGCACAGACCGGCGATGCGGCACTGGGGCGGCTGCTGGCCGATTGCCTCCATGAACTCGGCCACGGCGGGCAGGTCTGGCAGGTTCTTCGGGTCGTTGACAAGATGCCGCAGCGTGATCAGCGTGTGCGTCTTGCCGCCGCCGTAGGTCAGCTCAAGTTGGCGGACGGCCTTGTCGTTCTTACCCGCCAGCCGCAACACCACGTCCCGCACCAGGTGGCGCAGGTTGTAGGTGGGGAAGGTCAGGGCGAAGAAGTGCTCCGGCTTCTCGTAGATTGGGCGCTTGCCACGCTGCATCATGACCTCATAGAGGTCGGCGGCGAACATGTGCATCGGCAACTCGCCGGAACGAAGATCGTCCCGGAGTTTCACCACTTCATGCCAGGGCTTCCAGGGTAGTTTAGCCATTGTCATTTCCTTTCGTAGCCACAGAGGGCACAGAGTTCACAGAGAGATTCGTCTGTGGCAAACCTCTTCCGGCCAGCGCACGCTGGGTGCTCAGAATCTCCTTCCGCAGAGTCTCCTCATCCGGCAGGGTGGTCATGTAGCGTGAGGCGAAGACTCCGGCCTTAATCCCGCCCATGGCGTAGTGGACAACCGCGTTATCCTTGGCGCTGCACAGGATCAGACCGACCGGCTCGTTTTCGCCAGGCTCCACCAAGTGCTCGCGGGCGTAGTTCAGGTAGAGGTTCATCTGGCCGGCGTCGGCATGGGTGAACTTGCCGAGTTTCAGATCAATCACAACCAGGCTCTTCAGCCGGCGGTGGTACAGGAGCAGGTCCATGCGATACCACTCGTCGCCAATCCGGATGCGCTTCTGACGGGCGACAAACGTGAACCCCGCCCCCAGTTCCAGAAGGAACCACTCTAAATGCCGGATGATGGCATCTTCCAGTTCGGTCTCGCTGTATTCGTCTTTTAGATTGAGGAATTCCAAGAGGTACGGATCCCGAATCTGCTCCTCCAGTGTGACGGCATCCTCGGGTTTGGCCTGCCGCCCGCGTGACAGGAGGACTGCCTGACGGGTGGAAAGCGCTGTGCGCTCAAAGAACTGCGTGCCGATCTGCCGGTCCAGTTGCCGGACCGACCAGCCGCCGCGGATCGCTTCGGATTCGTAAAACGCGCGGGCGTGCGGTTGCTCCACCGACATCAGGCGAACGTAATGTGACCAGGAGAGGGGAAATACGCCTAAACACGATGTGGCAGACAGTGCCTGCAACATCTCGGATTTTCCAGACACCGTCTGGACTATTGCCGCTGAGGATTCGCCAGACAGCATCCGGCATTTCGCCCGAGCCTCGAATAGTTCAGACGGTGTCTGAACAATCTCCCACCCGGCATAGAAGGCCCTCATTTGGGATACATTCGTGCGGGAGAACCCCCTCCCAAGTCGTGCTGTCAGATCCGCGGAAAGGCGTTCCAAGAGTTTTTCTCCATACTCCGACGTTTCTTTCCCCCCCTGTTCGAACTCCACAATGCGGCGGCCAACCTTCCAGTACGTTGCCGTCAGGATACTGTTAACCGCCCGCACCGCCGTGCGCCGGGCTTGTTCCAACAAAGTGGAGATGTCCGACACCAAACCGGTGTAGTTGTCCTGCACGGGCTCTGGCATCTGCATATTCACTCCGCCATCCCTACTTCGTTGCATCGAACCATCCCCGCAACACCGTCTTGAGTTTCAGGAACGCGCGGTCTCCGCAGCGGTTCAAACCGACCGTCTCCGCCAAGCGCGCGAAGACATGGGGTGAGATCGGCTTCCGCGCCTGTCTCATAGCGCGTTCCATGGCCGCCTTGGGATCGGCCGGCTTTGCAGTATTGGCCGTAAGAAAGTTCTCCGAAATCAGCCACTCGCGGAGCGTCGGATGGCGCCCGGCCCATCCCAATTCCAAATCGACGTGAGGAGAGTCGCTCCAGACCCAGATCTCAAGCTCGGGTTCGATGACGATACAGGCGGCACGATCCTGCCAGCCTGATCGCGCCAGCGCTTCTTCGACTTGCCGTTCGAGATCGCACGCAGGGGTTGTTTCTCCGCCAGACCCTTCATGGTCGAACAAGACAATCGCGTGGCGGTAGAGCCCAATGGCGGACTTCAGGTGATCGACCGCGCGCAGACGACAACCCGGATCC
This sequence comes from bacterium, assembly GCA_025360745.1. Taxonomy (GTDB): domain Bacteria; phylum Verrucomicrobiota; class Kiritimatiellia; order CAIKKV01; family CAIYGI01; genus CAIYGI01. Next base: position 28,478 of record JANYBP010000079.1, on the reverse strand, counting down.
CGCCCGGTGTGCCTGTCGATCGCATAACTCACTTGTCCGATTCCCAGCGCTCGGTGGCGCGACAGAATACCCTCCAACGCCGCCTGTTCGTCCCTTCCAGGCACCAATGCAACGAGATCGAGCGCTTGGTTGTTCATCCAAGCACCCCGCTGGCGAAAAGATCACCGAGGCTTACTTCTCGTCGCCATTGCCGCAGCCGGGGATGCTGGTCGCCAGGCACGATGGAAACACCGGCATCCTTATCGCGCGAGAAGACCAGAATCGTCGCCTCGTCCGACATCGTCAGAACCGATGGGGAGTGCGTGGCGAGCATGACTTGCCCATCGTACACGCTGCGCAGGGACTGGATGACCGGCTCGATGTTGAGAGGGTGAATGTGCGACTCCGGCTCCTCGATCATGTAGACGGTCCCGTACTCGTAGCGCCAGTACGCCAGAAATGTCAGCGCGAGCAGGCAAAGCGTCCCCTCGGAGATCGACCACGACGGAACCTCAAGTCCATTGGCGTACTTGACCATGAGGTAGCGATGGAGGTCTTCCGGCCTGCTGACGACTCGAACCCGCTCGATGTCGGGCAGCGCCGTCGCCACATGCCGTATCCAGTCCGCGTAGCGTTCCGGGTCACGTGTCTCCAGTTCCTGAACGAGCCAGGGAAAATTCGCCCCATCTCCCAGCAACACGTCGCCCAATCCTGGTCTTGCCGGGGCGCGTAATACTTTCGGGTTGATATTTACTTGCACCACCCTCTCGCCCAATAGAGACTCCAGCCAGATGGCCGTAGGGAATTCCGTTGGCGATAAGCCGGCGAACAGAGACCGGTCCTTCGATGGCCTGTGAAAGACCGTGTAGTGCTCCTCGTCCGGTCTGGACGGGTCGTATTCCTCGGGGTCCATGCGCACGTACTCTAGGGCGCTCTCATCGAAATGCACCAATGAGTGCCATTCCGTTCCATCGGGATCGACGAAGAGCGTGCCGCATGACTCGGACGCCCGCGACGGAGTGTTCTGCGGGGCGTGTTCAGGGCGTAGCAGCAACTGTTCCTTGAGCACGCGAGCCTTGCCGGCCGTGTCCACACCCACCGCCACCTCGTAACGAACGTCAGCCGTCCTGTCGCCGTGAAATAAGTGGTTGGGTTTTCGCACAGATTCCGGAACACACGCTTCCACGGCAAGTTCGAACCCCCGGCCTTGGCGCCCCCACACAAGGTCGTAGATGGTTTCCGGGGCCAGGATCGCGTTCCCAACGCCATGCCGCATAAGACGGCTGAGGAAGCCCAGCGCGTCCATGAAACTACTCTTGCCGCTAGCGTTCGGTCCGACCAACACATGGAAAGGCCCCACCTCTTGGCGCACATGCCTCAGGCACCGAAAGCCGTTAGCTTCGATTCGCGTAATCATGATGATTCCTCCGTGTTCTCCGCAAAATCTATCAGTCTCTGATCGTCTTTCATAGCCCCCCGCGCCCCAACGTGATTGCTGATGGACTCCATGAGCGACCGTTCCTCGCTCCCGTGCGGGGAGAGTTCGATAAGCGACTGTAGAAGCCGCTTGAACAGCTCATGCCGCCGTAACCCGTTGCCGTCCAGATACCCATCCACCTTCGACAAATCGCCCGCCTTCCAGAGGTGCATCAGACAATGCACCCGGTCAATCAGCGGAATTGCCTTACCACCCGGCGCTTCGTATCCGAGCGACTTGCCCTTGCGCTGCGCCCAAGTCTTGAGCTTCACCTTGCTGCCGGAATCTTCCTCTGTCTCGGCGTCCGCCTCTGCGTCGGCGTCGGCCTCCTCATCCTCGTCGTCTTTGCCCTTGCCCTTCGTGAAGCCGATCAAGTCCCACGTCTGGGCCAGTTCCCGGTCCGAAATGCCGCACGAGATGGCGTACAGGATGCACGCGCCCGCCGGGGCCTCGTCCATGCCGAAATCATGCCGATGGAGGAGGTAGTAGGCTGTCGGCTCGTCCAGCCGGTCGGCGGCGGCAATATCGGCGTCGCCTTCTTTGTCGCCGGAGAGGACGCGGCCGACCACGAAATCCACCACGATCCGGCGGACATGGGTCAGGAACTCGCTGACCGTCATCGGACCGGGCTCGTTCGCCTTCTTCACCACCGGATGCTTGCTGTATGCCTCCATCGCCGGGCCGGTGGCGGCCCATACGAAGTCCGGGCCCCGAATGCCCGCGTCCCAGAACTCCCGCAGCATCGCCCGGATGTTTGTACGCATGTCATCGAGGACCTGGTTGTCCCATCCAGGCCGTGCTGTTGCTGGGCGCTTCTTGCAGACGAGCCAGATGGAAGAGGCCAAACGAGCACCGCCAGCCGTTTTGTTGGGCATTTCCGTTTGGATCGGCCAGCTGGCATCAACAGTAAAGCCTGCACGGATGATTGATGCAGCCAGGGTCTCCCATGCATCAGGCTGTTTATGAGCGAAGACGATCACCATGCGACCATCATCTGCTAGTTGCTGAGCGCATCGCACGAATGATTCAGCCATGCCGTTTTCGTACACTTGCTTCGCGAGGGTATTGTCGCCATCCATTCGCCCCGCGTGCTGAATGATTTCCCGTGATCGATCAACTACTGTGGTGGAGAATGCGTCACGAAACCGTCCACCAATCGATCGACGAAGCCAGATGTAGAAGAAGTCGCTAATGTCAGCGTAGGGAATCGAGTCATAATATGGAGGGTCACCGAGGACGATATCGTATTTCTCCTGCCTCTGATCCGAAGCTGACCCAAAACAGACTTTGGCACTTGCCGCGGAAACGTGCATCAGATGATCGATGACCATAGCCACCCACGTCACTGCACTCGCGAATCCGCCAGTGACGGCACCGATCGGGTTGCATTCTGCATAGTCGCTCGTCATCGGTAGTGCATAACGAGCGAATGTGTGACCAATGGTTTGTCTGTTTATATGCCAAGTGCAGAACGAACTGTCGTAATCAGCGATCTTATCAATGCTCAAAGCCAAGTAGTCGGCTACTGTTGTTTGCAAGGTGCTATCAACTCGTGTTTGTGCCAAGTGCTTCGGAAGATCTCGCACAAGTGCTGATAGCACAAACAGTGCGCATTGTTGTCTTCTGTTAAAGACTTGATCAAATGTCGTTATGCCGTACCGAGTGAGGCCGGATAGGCCACGAGAGTTTGGAGAGGGCCGGCGCGAGTCAATCGGTTCAGTTAGCGGTCCAATGAAATCGCGAGCCACAATCTCCTTCAATGATCTTGTCGCAAGAACGTAAGCCTCTGTGTCCGCAACCTGGGGAACTCGAAACCCTTTCGTGCCTTGTCGCTCCACGACGAGGGCCACCATTCGTTCACCAGTCCGACCTGCTATTCCTGACTGTTGAATGTCTTCCGTTGTGGCTATCGTGTTGCAGCATGGGCATCGTGCTCCCGAACGTGTAGTTGTCCCTTGGCCGATCCGCTTATCGTGTTCACGCCTTGCAGCGTTATTGCCCCCTTGTTGGGGAACGTTCGTCTCCAATTTGAAATCGACACCCGATCTATCGAGACGAGGGACAATTGCCAGACGACTTCTGTGGCCGGGCTCTTTGGATAGCCACGTAGTGCGGAGCAACGGAATCTCCGCGCGGCAGTTCTTGCACGTTACTGTTCGAGCCCAGAGATAGGCCACGGTCGGCTTGGCCACCCAACGGGGGTTATTCTTGTCAGCGAGGTATTCTTGGCTGAACTCCTTGTTGAGTGCGTCCATGTCCGGCATCCCGTTGTCCTTGAGCGGCGCCAGTTGCATGGGCCGCTTTTCATAAGGCTTCGCGGAGGCGATATCTTTGGCGGTCAGCTTCAAAGGTTCAAAGTCGGCATAGGTGGGATAGAACTGGGCCAACTCACGGCGGGCACGTTCCAGCACCCACTGACCCCATGCCCGGACGTGCCACGCGAGATCGGCTTTGGGAGCGCGGCCAGAGTCTTCCTTCACCATCATCGGGAACATGCCGGCCTCATCAACCGCCTGCTTCTTCGTCTTCTTGGTCCGGCCGACCAAATGCGGGTGCGCCTTGTAGAAGGCGTTCATGAACTCCTCGTTCTCGAGGATGAAGTCCGGGAGGGGGTGGGTCTTCCCGGCCAGTTTCTGCGGGTACTCCAACGTACATTTGAGGATGAACCACGCCACCGGATTGATGTCCACGGCCGTCGCCTCGCAACCGAGGCGCATGGCTTCGAGCGGGATCGCGCCGCCGCCCGCGAACGGGTCCAGAACCTTCGGTGCCCGTCCGCCATACGCCTTCTTGATTTCCGCCCGGAACCAATCCAGGTCGGCCTTGTTTTTCGTCTCTCTGCCCCAGTGGAGAATACCGCCCTCGGTCTCTTCCTTCTCGCGCTCGACGATGCTGCCGTCGGGCATCTTCTTACGTTCCACCTTCTTGACCACCCTGCCGCCGATCTTCTCGCACAGCGCCTTCCGGCCTTCCGGCGTTCCGGGATCGGGCAGGAGCGTCGCAATCAGCGCCGCCCGGCACGCCGCCAACGGCCGCCGCGCCGGCCAGATGTGCAGCGTCGAGATATGCCCATGCCGCACATTCTTCTCGTGGACGGAATCCAAGGAAGCCTGCTTCAGCGGAAAGGCATGTTCGATGAGGCGGGGGTGATCAGTCATGGCGTCTCCTCAATAATCCCGATTTCAGCCATGAGAGTCTTTCGGAAAAAGCAGAAGCTTGGTGAGAGGTTCCGATCTATTTCCATATGTGGCGGAATTCTCTTCGACCAAGCAGACTTTCCCGCACCGACCGCTTGCCATCCGTTGGCTGACAACGCTAATGAACCGCCCGGACAAATGGCATCAGCCAGTCTTTCCCATGTGCCGCAAATGCTGTCGTTCGCATATGAGCCAAGGACGGAGTCACTGGCATTCGGATATGCCCTTTTGACCGCAGGAAGATCCCCGAGAAACCAGGCTTCACCCTCTTCGACAGCAAGGCAGAATCGAGCCCGCGGTTTCGGATGACAGGAGTCAAGGATCGCAAGGAATTCTTGCCTGAACCCTCGCAAACAGTTGTCATCTAAGTCACAAATCAGAACCACTAATGAGGGAAAACCAAGCCTCCCGGCCTGAGTTCGGCCATAACCCTTCAGCAGTTTTGGCAAATTGTCCATCAACATTCGCTTCGATGCGTGCTTGCAGTCACGCATGTTACTGGGAATCCTGCCGATTCCCTTATAGGAGTGCACAATGAACGTGTGGTCGGCCCCAACAATCTTTGGTACGAGGATATCGAGCGCCACCTTCCCCGACTGATCTTCAACGAGTATCTCAAAATGCATTACTCACCTCGCATCCAGATAATCGCTGTACCAGAGTCCGCCCAAAGGAAGACCTTCATTCACCATGTTCTTTACGGTTTCATCGTCACTGGCCCGTTTGACAGACGAGAAGCCATCTTCGCCCTTCTGCATAACCCACACTTCTTGAGGAGATAAAGCATCCACTAAGTAGGGCTGATGAGTTGTGATGAATATCTGTGAGCCGCCCTTTTGTCCCGTTGCATGATCACGGAACTCACTTGCCAAGGTTTCCAGAAGCTTGTGGTAGAGTCCGTTCTCGGGTTCTTCAATACAGAGGAATGGAGGAGGCACCGGATCTTCGAGAAGCAGAAGATAGGCAAACACTTTCAGCGTTCCATCAGACATCTGCTGAGCATAGAAAGGATCCTTGAAACCTTTGTCGTTGAAACGGAGCAGTAGTCGTCCATCAGGAGTCCTTTCCGTGTCTATCTTGTGGACGCCAGGAATTTTGGCCGCAATGCGATCAAGGATTGCCTGAAATTTCTTCGGATACTCACGTTCCATGAACTGTACGACATTGCCGAGATTATCGCCGTGTATATTCAAGTGCTTTTGAGGACCCGCCAGCGGCAGACTGCGCGCAGCGTCCGGCGTAAAATAGCTCACATACCAGCCTTCGATGAAACTCCGGAAAGCCGAGATTCGCGGGTGCTGTTTGAGTGATCCAAGTGTTGCGATTCCAAGTTTCCTTGGATCCTCCAGTTCCACAATCTCCGTTTGTCGGCCTTCCTCCGTCTCTCTATCCTTCACGGATTTCATTAACGTAAGAATATCCGTCGGGGTGTCCTTTTCCTCGATACCTTCTTTGTTTTCCTTCCAGGCAACACCTTTCCCATCTCTCAGGACCAAAAAGGAAAAGGGCCACCCCCATTTCTGACCTTTTCTCCGCTGGCGAAGTCGTTCATTTAGAACGCAGGGGCGGCCGTTTGCGTCTGTATCAACCGCCATTTCATAGGTTATCGGCCGGGCATTGCCGTCTTCCTTGTAGTAGACTTCAAACTCTATTGGTCCCTGTTCCCCTTGCGACCTGATGCGGTGGAAACCGCCGCGACCTCGCAGGTCACACGCTTCTTCCACACCGGACTTCAGGCAATCGGCCAAAAAGCCAAATGCATCAAAAAGGGAACTCTTTCCGACCCCATTCTTGCCAATAACGGCCGTCATTGGCGTCAGGGGTTCAGCGTTCTGTAGATTCCAGAGTCTGCCGAGTGTAACGTCGCGCAGCGTCCTGAAGTTGCGTATTCGTATGCCTTCTATCTTAGCCATGATTCACGCCCTCCTAATATCGTCGACCCACAATCAAAGAACATCTTCCGTATCCAGAAAAACTTGCCGTCTGACTACGCTCCCCTTTCATTTTCGCCAACAGGGTCCCCAACAATTGTTGCGCCTTTGGCACCCGTTCCCATACGCCTTCATAATTTCTGCCCGGAACCAATCCAGGTCGGCCTTGTTTTTCGTCTCTCTGCCCCAGTGGAGAATGCCGCCCTCGGTCTCTTCCTTCTCGCGCTCGACGATGCTGCCGTCGGGCATCTTCTTATGTTCCACCTTCTTGACCACCCTGCCGCCGATCTTCTCGCACAGCGCCTTCCGGCCTTCCGGCGTTCCGGGATCGGGCAGGAGCGTCGCAATCAGCGCCGCCCGGCACGCCGCCAACGGCCGCCGGGCCGGCCAGATGTGCAGCGTTGAGATATGCCCATGCCGCACGTTCTTCTCGTGGACCGAGTCCAGCGAAGTCTGCTTCAGCGGGAAGGCGTGTTCGATGAGGCGGGGGTGGTCGGTCATGCAGGTTGCCTCGGAATCCGTGCAGTGAACAGGTTGCGCTCGTGGGCCGAATCCAGTTCGAGAGCAGGCACAGACGCGAGAGCACGGCGGACACCCGTACCAATGCCGCGATACGGCAGTTCGTCACCCTTTGTCGCGAATGACGCAATTAATGGATTCCGTATCACAGACACGCCGTTCCGAATGTTCTCGACAGTAAGATTGTTGGGGAGCGCGCCGGGACTGATTAACTCAATACGATTGTCGAACAGGAACACTCGCCATGGCGCGGAGATGAAGTAGTCCCGGTGAAGCAGCATGTTGACTACAAGCTCCTCCAGAGCCGGCAACGGAATCTCCAAGTCGCCTTCAGTATTGATGCCTTTGCCACCCTGCATCCGCCGCAGGTTACGGGTAATAAATGACATGGTTTGCCTGAACAAGTCCCGTAAACACCCCTCGATATCCTGACTGTCCCGATACTTGTCGCCTGCTGAGTCGTTGCCGACAAAGGCAACTGCCTTAACTACGAAGGCAGGAAGATGGCGTTGGGGTTGACGCCCGAAGATCATGAGCCCGGCCAGATTGAGACACGCTTCACGCGCCAGGCCGAGATTGTTCAACAACTGCCCCAAAGCAATCCCAGGTCGGTCGGGATCATCGCTGAAAGACTCGTCGAACTGCCGCTTGCCGTACTGCTTCAGGAAGAACGTCCGAAAGTGCTCCAAGTCAATGTCGCCGTTCGTGGTTCCCTCCACTGGCACCTCGTCCGCATGGACCAGCTCAGCGGTTTGGAGCATCCGTTGGACTTCCTCGCGGGAAGTCACCTTACGCTTGTCCGCTCCAGACTTGACCCAGAACACGCCATTGTAGTCGGCATAGGGTTTTGAAATGCCCGCCTGAACTGTAACGACCATCACCAGCACCCCTCCGGCAGAGATATTCTCGGTCGTAGGGTTAACCGATGGCCGCACGCAATTGGTTGCCGTGTTGGAAATCAATTGGTTGATTCTGCGAATATCGGCTGGCGACAGACCGATAACGGTCCCCTGGTCATTGACGCCGATGAGGATACGGCCACCGTTGCTATTGGAAAAGGCCACAAGGTCGGCCGCTACGGATTCCGGATTTGTGACGGTCTGCTTGAACTGTGTCCGGCTGTCTTCGCCCCGACTGATCAGTTCTATGAGTTCTATTGCTTCCATAGCTGGTATATCTCCTTTCGACGCGCAAACGCCTCGTGGCCGCCTTCCATAATGGACACGATTGCCTTCTGAATGTCAGGATCGTCGATGCTGCCGACCTTGACGTCGCCATGACCAGCAGCGAATGAACATGCCCCGACCTGTTCAGCATCGCCGAGAACGGGGAAGTTCGCGTTGTGCGTGGCGAATATAAACTGGACGTCCTGTTTCAGGACCCGGACCAGTTTGATCACATCCTCGAAGATCGTCTGGTTGTCCAAATCGTCTTCCGGTTGGTCAATGATGATCACATCGTTGTCGCGCTGGCTCAGGATGAAGAGGATAAGCGCCGAAGCACGCTGACCGAGTGAGTGGTCGCGAAGCGGCATGCCATGATACTCGATGGCAAAGCGGTTCGGAACCTGCCACGTCAACAGGGCCGCCTTGGACTCGTTGAAATACTTTCGAAAGACCTCGCCCGAGTCGCCCATGCCGCTGCACAGGGCCGCAAGTGACGCATATACAGACGCGAAATCGGCGTGCTGCTGTACAATGGCCTCCAGTGTGGATTCCCGCAGCCGACTTCCACGAACGTTGGCCTTGAGTTGCTCCAGAAACGCGGCCTTGTCGCCCTTGTACTCCGCGGTGATGCGCAGGGCGGTCTGACCGGCGTTGAGTTTCTTGATTTCCTCGTCAATCTGCTTGAACTCTCGGTGCCATAGATCTGACAGTCCCTTCAATTCCTTCGCGAGATCGTCCTGCATGGCTGCTTTGCGCGCCTTGCTCTTGGCGATTTCGTCGATCGCCAGTTTCGCCTTCTGCAGGTCGGCGTTGAGACGGACAAAGTCGTCCGGCCGGACGGAAACGCTTCCCTGCTGCTGCAACTGGGCGCTCAACTGGCGTTCTATCGCAGCAAACTCTTCCTTCAGAGCGTCGCGGCGTCGCTCCAATTCACTCAGCTTCGCGCGCAAGGCTTGAATTGCCTGACGCAGTTCCGAAAGAAGTTGTCGCCCCTTCTCCGGCATTCGTCGGATGCGGGCGAAGATGTCGTTGAACTCGTTCATCAAATCGGCGTTGCCCCGCGACTCGATTCGACCGTGCGCGGCCAGTTCAGCCTCCTGGGTGTTCAAGAAGCCTTCCAACTCCCGGGCAAATGAATCGGCCGCTTCAACAGCTCTGCTTGCATGGGTCACGTCAGCGTTGAAATCTACCTGGCGCCTCAGCTTCTCCTCAACCCCGTGCTGGCGGAATACGTCCAACTTGAACTCTGCGTCTTTGCGCTTCGTCTGGTATTCCTGTTCCAAGGCATCCAGATCCTTCAGTTTGTCCAAGTTCGCGAGAACATCGAGCACCCGCTGCTTCTGGCCGGCGATGTCCCGCCGCGTCGAGTCCAGCCGCGACCCGAGCAACTTCTCGATCAGTTCCCGCTCGAACCCATCCCCCTTGGGAACCAGTTCCTTCTGCCCAAAAAACAGAGGTTTGCTGACAACGGACTGAGTGCTCACACCTGGACGCAACTGATCGCCGCAATACACGCTCGCCCTGTCATTCAGAATGCGGCGTACCTCGCAAAGACGACCTTGGGCATCCTCGGCTTCCACGATCACCTTCCCGCCGCTCTGCAACGCAAAACGCACGAGATCCTGCTTGTACTTCCAATCGGCAAGCGTCTCGTCACATGGCAGTTCCAACGCATAGCGGAGCGCTTCCAACACAGCGGACTTCCCGCTTCCCCGAATTCCAATTAGGCAGTTGAGTTGATCGGAGAAGTCGAATCGCTTCGCGTCCAAGATTCCTCCCTCAAACCGTACGGACTTCACCCAACTGTGGGGTTGTCGTGTTGGCACAGTCGGCGCGACCCGATCCGCACCCGGTTTCAGCGCGAACTGTACGGCCTCGAAGGTGAACGCGCCAACCTTGATGAAGGTCTGTTCACCACGGCCGACATCAGATATTGCCTTCGGATCGGACCCTTCTACTTCAGAGGGGTACCAGTCGCCAAGCCAACCACGCACGTTCTGATTCAGGTTCCTTGTTCGGACTTTCTGAAATGCTGCAGTGCGGAGACGAAAGAGTTCGTTCTGTCCTAGTTCATGAATGCGTCCGCCTTCCAAACCTCCCGATCCATAGAGCCCATTGGCCGCCTCGACATGGGCGAAGATTAGCAGGTAGTCCCGCTGGAACTTGTCCAACTCCCGAATTGTCCCTAGGAGATCGTGATTCGACCGGGCATTGTTGTTGTCATAGTTCGACTGACCGGCGAAGGTGACATTCAAGAAAACATTGATGTGGTCGGTCTGTTCCTGGTTCGCGATCCATGCTTCACTGAAGACGACTAGCGTATGGATACCGTTCGCCCCAACATTCACGGAAAGTTCAACGCCCGGCAGGAGGTAAATGTCCTCCTTCTTGGCGGCCTTGCGAAGGGCCTTGAATTCGTCGCGATCAAACTTGTTGTGATTCGTGATTACACCAACACGGATGTCGGCTTGCTTGAGTGCGGAGACATACCGCGCGATAAAGTCCTGCTCGGATCCGTCATCCTTGAACTCTTTGTCCCGTCGAGTGTGTAGGTGAAAGTCAGCACGCACCCAGCGACTGCCGTGAGCAAAGAAGCTGGTTTGTTCCGTCATGGTTTGTTCCCTCCTGTCATCATTGGCCAGCGGGCAAAAAGCAAGAGCCGCCCCTACCGGAACGGCTCCGCGCCCTTTCGCCGAAGCTACCGGGGGTGCTACTAGTCGGAGCAGCATAGGCGCCCTTCCGCACGCATGTCAACCCGGTCAGATCAGTTCGATTGAGTGTGCGTTTGCCAGCGATGTTCATTGGCTATGCCTCCTCCGCCATGGCAACGGCGGACGCGCTGACAAGCACGCTCCCCTTGGCGCGGAAGAGGAACGGATGGCAAGCAGATCGAAGTCAGGATTGTCGGGCAGTCCGGCATGCCGTGGCGGTGTGGATGGGGGAAGTGTTTTTGGGGCGGGTTTCATGGGTGTTGTCACTTTCGCGGGTCGGGGCTCCACTTGCCGTGCAGGAGTTGGGCGTGTTTCTTGGCCAGAAAATCCGCGTCTCCGCCGTCCTCGCCGGCCAGCGCGGCTTGGAAAATACGGTCCGCGAGATCGCGTTTGCGGGCGCGAACGGACGCGTCCGCCAGGCGGATGATCCGCTGCCATTTCCTCGATCCCATTTCGCCGGCCAGCGCCTCGAACGAATCGAACCGTTTCTGTTCGGCGGCTACCTGCCCGATCAGGGTCAGAGCCTCCTCGGCTTGATAGTCCAAATCCCAGGCCGACAAGACGGTGAGTCTGCCGCGAAGATAGGCCAGACAGAAGTCGCCCTCCTCGCCAGAAAGGGACGCAAAGAAGCCGTCGGTATGCCCGTCGGTGAAGCCGTAATCTTCAAACACGAGCAATTCAAGCAGGTCCGCGAGGAAGCCCTCGATCGAGACGCCGGTCTTCTGGCGGGGAAGGACGAGATAGCGCTCGAAGGTCTCCTGGAAACTCTGGCCGATGCAACCGAAGGAGTCGTCGGCGATTTCGACCAACTCAATGGCTACTGTCAGCGTGGCGCGTAGCGAGGCGAGGGCGTCCCCGAACATCCCCTTATCTTCGAGTTTGAGAGCGGCTTCGGTAGCCGCGTCCAGCTTCTTGGCCAGACCCCAGGATGCGTTTTCGCCGTGAAAGCGCTCCCAGTTAAACTTGGCTCGGAGACGTTCGTAATAGGACTCCGGCGAAACTGGAAATGGCGTCCACAGACCGCGCAGGGCGATGTCGCCGAACCGTTCTGCGGGAAGAATCCGCATGGCTTCGGAAAGCTCGCGCGAGCGCTGGTTGTGTTTGATAATGCGGCCGTATGCCCGGCGGCGTTCGGCTTTCGTCAGGTCCGGCGGCAGGGCGGCCAGGATATCCGACACCCCGATGCCGGCTCTTGCCAGCCGCTGCTGCAAGTCCCGCAGGTGGCTCAACTTGCGTTTGGCGTCTTCCGAGCGGTACACGCCGCGTAACTCGCGCAGTTCGAGTGCCAACCTGTCGAGATTGCCGGCGAACATGTCGATAGCCAGCAAGGCGTACCACACATCCCAGTAGGAAAGATGCAGTTTGCCGGTGTCGGGCGTTTCGATGGAGAGCGCCAAATCAGTGGCGACGGGCACAATTGGCTTTGGGGGCTTGGCCTCCACGGCATGCCGTGGATGTATGGACAGGGGCGACAAAGGAGAAGTGGCGTTCATAGGCGTACAATCTCCATATCGGGATCGGCCTCGTGGAGGATGCAGGCGAGCATGCCATCGGGGTTGAGGTGGCCCACCACCGCGCGGTTGCAGTGGGCCAGCACGTACTGGTTGCACCACACCGCCCGGCGAGCGCTGGGGGCTTCGATGGCGGTCTCGAAGGGCGAGAGCACAAGCAGTCTGCCTTCTTCAATGGCAGAGCGGCATGCCGTGAGGGTATTGAGGCCATGGGGCAGCACCCAGATCATGGGGCGTTTGCTGGCCAGGCCGGCACGGAAAACGGCACGTTCCATGGGCGAGAGAAATCCCGAAATGATGGCTTCGCCCGGTTTGAGCGGCAGGTTTCCATGCGGGTTCGCCTGCCCGCGCGAGGCCAGAAAGCCCACCTTGGGCAAGTCCAGCACGGCCTTGTTGCCAAGACTCTGCGGCTCGCCGCCGTTCACCACGGCGTCGAAGTTCCCCGGATTGCGGCGGATGTAGTTGCGAATGTTGGTGCGCGCCAGATCGTCGCGCGCCCGGACTTCGTAGAACCGGCGATGCCAGGGGTTCCGGCCCAGTGCCCGGGTAACGGCGCCTTTGTAGGAGCGCATGATGGTGGGCACGGAACCGGCCACCGGTTTGCCGAAGGCCTCACGGCGTGCCGTGAGGCCATCGATATCCCAGCCCGTTTCCGTGAGGCGCAGCAGGCCATGCACATGGTTGGGCATCACGACCTGTTCGTCCACGACGGCGCGTGGAAAATGACGCGGGATTTCGCGCCAGAACTTGTCGGCGATCCGGCCGGCCTCGTTGAGGGTCATGCGGCCGTTGACGACCGTACCGAATTCGGAGCGCATGTTCTTGGTGCAGACGGTCAGGAAATACCAGCCGGGACTGGTGAAATCCCAGCCCTGCATGCGGAGGTGTTTGCGCCCGGTCGATAGCGCCACGGCATGCCGTGGCGCTATCGAGAATGACGTGTTCATGTGGCCACCTCCGCTTCCGCGACCTGCGCGTGGCTGACCAGCACGCTCCCCTTGGCCTTTGCCAGCAGGGCCCCGAACGGATCCTGGACGCGGGCCAGGCGCGGGTTGGGCGTGGCGCAGTTGTACACGGCATAGAGCCAGTAGCCCTGGCGCATGTTGCACGCCTTGGCCCACTCGTTGGCGGAGACCTCGATGTCGCCGATCGTGGCGCGGCCCTTGACTTCGATGGATCGCTTCACGTTGTCAGGTCGAATCGACAGAAGATCGAAGCCCGGGTTCTCGGGCAGGCCAGCCTGACGGGCGAGGTCTGGCGTGTGGACGTCCAGGACTCTGGCCCCGGCCGCTTCCTCGAACGCCTGCGCTAACTGCATGGCGACCAGCTCGATATTCTTGTCGTGTTGCTCGATGTCAGCCGGGTCGGATGACGGCACCACGAGTGCATGGGCCACGAAGGTGACTTCGCCCGGCGCGATCAGGTCGGTTTCACGATGCAGGACGGCCAGGGCGTTTTGGCGGCGCGCGGCAAGTTCGCGCTGCTGGCGCTTGACCTCGTCCAACGCCTCCATCGCCTTGCGGTTGCCGTTGCGGGCCTTGTCGGAATGCTTGGCGCGGGCGGTGGCCAGTTCCGATTCCTGGTAGTCGAAGCCCCGGCGGATGAATCCCTCGCGTTCCGGGATGCTGTCGGCAAGGGTCTTCTTGCGTTCGAGGGCCATCCCGCGGGCGATCCGCTCGGCCAGATAGGCGCGGGCGAGTTCCTTCTGCTCGGTGGCGGCCACGGCCAGCCGTTGGGCCGAAGCAGGGAGGCCGTGTCCTCCCTTCAGAAGTAGAAGATGCTCGACGGGGCAGACGCAGATCTCCGAGCCTTCTTGCTGGCAGATGCCGACAAGGCGGCATTCGAGGACCTCTTCCTGCGCGAAGTCGGGCAGTTCCGGGTCGGCACGGCGCACCACCGAAATAAGCGCCATGTGGAAGAGGTAGGGCTTGGTGGCGGACGGGTCGATGAAGACCGCGCCGCGTGTGCCGATCTCCGCCAGGCGCTCGGTTGTCAGAGCGCGGAACCGCTCGAATACCGGCTCGCCGGGATGGAGCCAGATCACGTCCTTGCGGTCTGTCGGGCGGACGACAGAGAAGTTGTCGCGGGACTTTTCGGGGTACAGTTCCAGCACCGGAAGCAGCGGGTCCATCGCGCCGAACCGGAGAGAGCGGAGCGAGAAGACTCCGTCCATGTCGCCGTCGATCTCAATGTCCACAAGCGGGGCGGCCTGTTGGATGTACTGGCGAATGTACCCCGGCATCAACCGGAAATAGACTTCCTGCTCCATGCTGACACGGAGGCGCGGGAGTTCTTTCGCCACGTCGCCGCCGGTTCCGTAGAGGGACTTCTCGCGCTTGGCCACGGCCTCGATCTGCTCCTTGGTCAGGCGGCCGTCCAGTTGCAGCGCCACCTCGTCGGCGTCTTCCGTTACCGCAAGCTCCATGTACCGCTTGATGGAGACGCCCTCGAACAGGCGCCCGATGCAGTCGAAGACCTTGTCGGACTGGAGTTCCTTGCGAATCTTCTCCAGCTTGTCGAGCAGCACCTTCAGAACCTTGCCCTCGCGGGTGGACGGCGCGACCAGATTCATGATGACGACGGGGTCGTGCTTCTGGCCGTAACGGTGAATGCGGCCCATGCGCTGCTCCAAGCGGGCGGGATTCCAAGGCACGTCGTAGTTGATCATGATCCAGCAGAATTGGAGATTAATGCCTTCGCCCGCGGCATCCGTGCAGATGAGAAAGCGGGCGCCGCCCTCGTCAATCGGCTTTCGGAAACGCTCCACCTCGTCTTCGCGCTGGAGATACTGCATGCCGCCGTGAATCTGGGCGATTTGGCCGGTATAACCCATTCCGCCGAGCCGCCGCACGAGGAACTCCAGCGTGTCCCGGTGCTCGGTGAAGACGATGAACTTCTCGCCGCTGAAGCGGGAGTCGGTCAGGACTTCCCGGAGCTTGTCGAACTTCGACTCGTGGCCGCCGTCGTGGACTTTGCGGGCCAGATCGAGCAGTTCCTTGACCTGTTCCTTCTCGGCCAGCAGGTCGGTGAGGGATGCGGCGACCACGCCTTGCAGCAGGCGATCCTCGGCGGCCTCGTGGGCTTCGCCGTGTTCCTCGTCACCTTCGTCGTCCGCACTGGTGGTGTCGAGAAGGTCGTCCTCGTGGAGGCGAGCCTGAAAGGTCATCATCTGCTCGGTGGTGATCTTTCCGTCCTGGATATCGTCGATCAGCGCGTTCAGCTTCTCCATGCGGCGCTCGAACGACCGGAGAAGCGCGTAGGTTGAACTGGCCAGACGTCGCTGGAACACGCTCATGGCGAGCCGTGCCGCCTCACGGTTCAGCAGCTTCGCCTTGTTGTAGACGAAGCGCAGGTAGTCCGTGGTCTCGTCGTAGAGCTTCTGCTCGCTGATGTCCGCGCCCGCCATAGCCCCTTGGGCGACGGCGGGGCCCTGGCTGAGTTCGTAGCCGAGCGTGTCGGACATGCGTTTCGGGTAGAGCGGTCGGCCATCCAGGAAGACCATTTCTTCCTTGGTTCGCCGGATGAAATGCGCTTGTCTGCGCTCGCGCGGAAACTCGTCGAACGCATCCGGGGTCGCTAGCATCTCGGGTTCGAGAAGTCGCCACACGGCGTAGTACGGATAGTCCTTGCCCATGTGCGGGGTGGCGGTCAGTAGCAGGAGATGATGGGCGCTCCAGCCCAGTCGCCAATGACCGTTCTGAGTCTGGACACCCGCGATAGCCTCGGCCAAGCAGTAGCGGTCAGTCTTGCGGACGCGCAGATCGTTGCCCCGGTCGGCTGCCAGCTTGTGCGCCTCGTCGAAGATGACGAGGTCGTAGGGCACGACGGTCGTTTCACGGAGGCGCGCGAACATGCGCGGGCTCGATAGCGTATCAACGCTGATGATGATCCGGTCGCCCTCCTCGCCCTGGAACGGGCTGTCCGCCCGCGCATCCGCGCCCGTGACTATGCGAAACGGAAGGTTGAACAGCGTCAGCAACTCGCGCCGCCAGTTGCCCACCAGCCCGGCGGGGGTGACGATCAGAATCCGGCGCAACAGTCTGCGGGACAACATCTCACGGATGTAGAGGCCGGACATGATGGTTTTGCCCGCGCCCGCGTCATCGGCCAACAGGAATCGCAGCCGGGGCTGCTTGAGCATGTGGTCGTAGACGGCAATCCGCTGGTGCGGCAGGGGATCGATGCTGGAGATCTCGGTGGCAAAGGCTGGGTTCATCAGGTGGCCGAAGGAAAGGCGTTCACCCTCGGCCAGGACCTTCACGACCTCCGGCTGGGCGGTGAAGTCCAGGATCGCGGGCGGCGTCGCCATCGGCTTGCCGTAGGGGACGGACTCCTCGGCCACGCGCATTTCGAGTTGCTGAAGTTGGTTCCAGTAGAGTCGAGACGGCTTGGTCTGTTTGTTCTCCCACCGGTTGACGGTGGCAAACGAGACGCCCAAGCGGCCTGCGAGCGCCTGTTGGGTCAGGCGGATATCTCCTCGCAGGCGCTTGATGCGCTCGGAGTAATCATCGCCCGGCTTCGCCCCTATCACATAGCGTTCTGTCATCGTAGCGTCCAGTCCGTTCAAGCGTTACGCTTGAAAACCACCGAGCTAATATAACAGATGCTATGTTTCATGTCAAACCATCACGCGATGAGGATTGTTAGCGGGCGGGTCCTTTTATCAGTTTCCTCTTTCAGAACGGCAAGCGGTATTCCTGCACTTTGCGCTGGATCGTCCGCGCGGAGACGCCCAGTTCCCCGGCCGCCAGCGCGCGGTTGCCTTCGTGACGGCGCAGGGCCTGCAGGATCGCCTGCTTTTCCAGCGCCGCCAGCGTCAGCCCCGGCGCCGGCATGCCCGGCGGCGGCGCGGGAGCTTTCGCGCTGGCGCCGCCGCTTTGCGGAAAGTCGGCCGCGCTCAGCAGCGGACCGCACGCCAGGATCACCGCCGACTCGATCGCGTTGCGCAACTCGCGCACGTTGCCGGGCCAGTCGTAGCTTTCCAGCCGCGCATAGGCGTCGGGCGCCAGCCCCTCGATCCGCCGGCCATGCTCGGCCGAGGCCTGCGCCAGAAAACGGTCGGCCAGCGGGCGCAGATCCTCGCGCCGCTCGCGCAGCGGCGGCAGGCGCAATGTCACCACCTGCAAACGGTAGAGCAGATCGCGCCGGAACTCGCCCGCCGCCGCCAGCGCGTCCAGGTCCCGGTTGGAGGCCGCCACAATGCGCGCGTCCACCTTCAGCGGCTGCGTGGCGCCGACCGGCAGCACCTCGTGTTCCTCCAGCACCCGCAGCAGACGCGCCTGCACGGATAGCGGGGCGATGCCGATCTCGTCGAGGAACAAGGTGCCGCCCTGCGCCCGCTCGAATGCCCCCGGATGCCGCTGGGCCGCGCCGGTGAAAGCGCCCTTCTCATGCCCGAAGAGTTCGGATTCGAGCAGACTCTCGGCAAAGGCCCCGCAGTTCACGGCCACAAACGGCCCCGCCGCGCGGCGGCCGTCCACATGCAGCGCCCGCGCCACCAGCTCTTTGCCCGTACCGCTCTCGCCAAGAATCAGCACGTTGGCCGTGGTCGGAGCCACCGCCTCGATCTGGCGCAGCACCGCCTGCATGGCCGGCGTCCCGGCCTGCATGGCGCGCGCCGTGTAACGCCGCCGTAGTTCGCGATGCAGGTCGGAAACCTTCGCGCGCAGCCGCCGGGTTTCCACCGCCCGCGCGATGCGCGCCTGCAGGTCGTCCAGATTGAGCGGCTTGACCAGATAGTCGTAGGCGCCGTCCTTGAGCGCCCGCACCGCGCTGTCAATCGAGCCGTGCGCCGTCATCAACAACACCGGCAGATCGGGCCGCAGCCGGTTCAGTTCGCGCAGCACGGCCAGGCCGTCCATTTCAGGCATCACCAGATCCGTGATCGCGGCGTCGAATTCTTCGCCGCGCGCCCGCTCGAGCGCGTCGCGCGCCGCGGCCAGCCCCACGACCTCCCAGCCCGCCTCGGCGATCGCCTCGCTCACCGCGCGCAACCCGTCGGCATCGTCCTCGATCACCAGTATTCGCCCGCGTTCCGCCATATTAATCCTGCGACTTTCCATTCCGTCCGTTCACCCGCCCCGGTCATCAGGGTAAACACATCATCATGAGGTGCATATCTGTTATCCAAAAACCGCAGACAGACGCATAATGGGCGCGAATTCTTTGACGCAGAGGGCAGAGAAAGCTTTTTGAGCCAAACCTCAACAACCGGTTTTCTTTGCGTCTTAGCGCCTTTGCGTCAAATTCTTCCACTTTTTCCGTAATCCGCGGTTAACTTGATTACATCGAAATTCATGATGCGTCCGCCCCGCCCCGGTCATTCAAGGGAAAGCGCAGCGCGAATTTCGCGCCGCCGCCCGGCGCGTCCGCGATTTCCACGCGCCCGCCGCAACCCTCGATGGCGGACTTCGCCAGACTCAGACCCAAACCCAGGCCGCCCGGACGCTGCGTCACGAACATCTCGAAGACCCGCTTGCGTTCCGCCCGCGGGATGCCGCGGCCCTGATCGCTGATCTCGACCAGGCCCGTCCGCCCGTCGCGCGCGGCGCGCACGCTCACGACACCTCCGCGCGGCGAGGCTTGTTCGGCATTCACGAGCAGGTTGACGAAGGCCCTTTTCAGGGAGACGGCGTGCCCCTGAATCCAGAGCGGCGCCGGGGGCAGTTCGATCGCCAGCGCCACATCCAGCCGCTCGAAGCGCGGACCCAGCAGGTCGAGACTGTCCCGCAGGCAGGCGGTCAGGTCCACCGGCTCCGCCACGCGCCCGTCGGGCTGCGAAACGAATAAAAACTCGCCCATGATCAAATCCAGCCGCTCGACCGCGCGCCGCGCCCGGTCCGCCAGTTCCACCAGCCGCTCCGGATTGGCCGCGCGCCCCCTGCCCGCCTCGCGCCCGATCATCTGCACATCCAGTCCCAGCGCGGAGAGCGGATTGCGCAGGTCGTGCATGATCCCGTCGGCCAACGCCCCGGACAGCGCCAGATGCTCCTCGACCCGCCGCCGCCGCTGTCGGCTCAGTTCACGGCGGAAGACCCAGACCACCAGCAGGACCGACACCAAAAACGCCGCCGTCATGGTGCCCAGCGCCACGCGGAACATGATGCCCAGCGCCCCGGCGGCCTCGGCCTCCTCGCGCTCCACCCGATCGCGCCGCACGGCGACCTGCACCGAACGCGCGGCGCCCTCGCCGGGCGGGGTTCGCGCGGTAAAGGTCAGCACCGGCACGGTGGCATCGCCGTCCACCACGCTGGCGCGGCCAATGCGCACAGCGGCGCTGTCCGGCAGCGCCGTGCTGGGCATTAGTTCGTGGTAGAGAATCGCGCCGTTTTCGGTCACGGAGACGTAATAAAGCGAGGGCTCGGCCTCGGCCAGACCATGCGCCAGGCGTCCGAAGCCGGCCCAGTCGGCGCTCTTCGCCTGCTGCGCCAGCCGCGCCGCCATGGCGCGCCCGGTTTCCACCACCCGCATGGCCGCGGCGGCATGAAAGGATTGCCGGTAAGCCTTCTGTAACAGCACCAGACTGGCGGCGGCCAGCGCCGCGACGCCGATCAGCGCCGCGGCGGCCGCTCCGACCAGACTCGACCGATTGGAAAAAAGCCCGCTCATTGAAATGGAGTGGGCCCGGCAGGGCTCGAACCTGCGACCAAAGGATTATGAGTCCTCCGCTCTGACCAACTGAGCTACGGGCCCGTAAAACGGCAATCTATACTATCGGCGCTTATGAAGGCAATCTCGCGAATTCGTCGCGAAAATTTTGTGCTTGCCCACCCCGCCCCGAATACGCTAGGAATAATTCCGTTATGAAAATCATACCCATCCTTTCGGCAGTGATCATCACCGCGGCGACGGTTTCGGCCTTCGCGGCAACGGAAAGCGGAGCCATGGCCACACAGGGCTACCTTTCCTATGGCAGCAGCACGGCGCCAAAAGACGGCGACTTCTTCGGCGGTCCGCACCGCTGGTCGTTCGGCGGCTTTATGGACCACGATCAACGCCCGGTCACGATCGGCGGTTTGAAGGACACCTGGCAGAACGATCGCATGATGGCCTTTGTCGGATTCGATCCGCTGTCGTGGATCACCCTGCAGGCGGCCGTCGGCAGCAGCTCGCTCGCGCTGGGCGACGGTTCGCGCGACGACAAGACCGAGTGGCAGGCCGTCCTGCGCCTGCGCCTGCTGGAATATATGATCGTGGATCCGCCGGTCGGCAACGAGCCGTACTGGCTGGGCATCGAAGCCATGGGACGCTTCGATCGCGGCCAATCCGGCGGCGGCATGGGCGACATCGATTGGAACCAATATGATGCCGCGCTGACCTTCCACCTTTCCACCCGCCCGGAACGCTGGATGGCGGTCGACAAGATAGACCTCTATGCCGGTCCCGGCGTTTCGGTGCTGGATGGGACGCGCAAGGGGTTCGTGTCGGACACCGACATCAGCGAAGATCATGCGGTCGGACTGGTGGGCGGGCTGATCTTCAGTCTCGGCAGCAATTTCTCGCTCGGACTGAACCTGGCCGCCTTCGGCAATCTATCGTACGGCGGCGAACTCGCCTTTCACTTCTGAGTCGGCGGCGGCGCCTCCGCCGCGCAGGCCTGCTCCAACGTCAACTCGGCCTCGGCCATCCAGCCGGGCCGGGTTGATGCTTTAAGCGAGCATTCCGCCACGGTCCACGGCGGACGGTTGGATGCCAATTGCGCCAGCAACAGTCCCAGAGCGTCGCCGTTGATATCCTTCAGGTTCACCTTCACGCGCCGCAAACTCCAACCTTCGGGCGCGGTCGGCGGGTCCAACTCCTTGATCGTCGTCGCAACCGCCCCCAGCCCGTCGCGGATCATGGCCGCCAGCGTCGTCGCATTGGTGCCGGCTGCGGCCGGTTGACGCAGCCGCTCCAGCCCGGCTTCGCGATGCGCCGCCACGCGCTGCAGCGCCTGCAATTCCCGCAGGTCGCCCGCCCGCCGCGCCAGCCGCCGGGCCGGTTCGGCGCGATCGAGACAACTGCCGACGGACCACAGCAGCCCCGCCGCCGCCAGCACACCGGCGACGCCCCAGCCCACTTTCAGCAACCGATCATGATTCATGGCTTGCCCCCGGACGACAGGTTGAAGACAACATGACCATCGGCCCATTCGTCGCGCCGCTCCATGCGCAGATCGATTCCCTGTCCGGCCCATTCCCGCTCGGAAAGCTCGGCCCGCCGCCAGTCCACCGCCACGCCCGTGGCCTGCACCAATCCATCCCGGCGCAGCCGCAGTGTTTCGAAGATCAGTCCCTGCTCCGCGGCCACGTCGAGCAGTTTGCGCAGCGTGCCCAGCGCTTCCGGATTACCCGCCTGGAGCACCGGCTCTAAACGCTTGCTCTCCTGTTCCACGACGCGGCGCGCCGTCATAACTTCGCTCCCGCGCGCGGCGCCAAGCGGCGCCAGCAGCCTGGTGACGCGCGTCAACTCGGCCTGGGCCGCCGCCTCCCGCCGCGCCGCCGCGCTCCGCCAGACCGCATTGACGCCGATCAATAGCAGTCCCGCCGCCAGCACGGCCGCCAGTCCCACCCAACTGCGCCGCACCCCGCGTTCGCGCTCGCGCTCGTGCGCGAAGTCGCCGCTGCGGAAATTGCAGGGATACGCACCGGCGCTCAACTGGCGGCGGGCGAGCGCGCGGGCCAGGAACGATTCGGGTTCCGGCGCCGGCAGAATTTCGCCCGGCCAGGCGCGCGTCACGGCCAGGCGCAGCGCCTCACCGTCGGGCGTGGCGGCCGCCGGACCGGCAAAAATCCAGACCGCCGCGCCGCCGCCCATGTAAGGTTTCAACACCCGCACCGCCTGATCCCGGGCCTCCATCCCCAGGCCGTGCGCCGCGACCAGATGTCCGGCGCGGCCCAGCACGAAGGTGATCCGGTCGTGCCCAAGGTAAGCCACCACATGCAGCCGTTCGGCATCGGCCCGCACGCCGGGCAGTGTGCGCCGGGCTTCGCTCCACAACGCCAGCGACTCCTGGTCCAGCGTATCGGGGTCCACCCCCGCCGCGCGCCAGGCGGCCAGCACGCGGGTAATTTCCTCGGTGCGAGCCAGGGCCGCCCAACCGCGCGTTTCGCCGCCCTCGGCGCGCAACTCGGCCACCGCCACGGCGCAACTTTCGACCGGAAAGGGCAGTTGCATGTCGAGCAGCGACAGTAAGACCCGCCGCGCCTTGCGCAGGTCGCCGAAGGGGGCGCGAATTGGACGCAGCAGACTGTCCTTCTGCCGCAATGCCACCGCCACCCGCGCCCGCGGCGCGCGGCGCGCCTCGTCCAGCGTGGCCGGGATAAAGTCCCAGCCCAGCCCGCGCCGCACGGCGCGCACCGCCGCGGCGTTTTCGCCTTCGCCATCGAGACCGTATATGTTGCTCATCATCTTTCCACCCACGCCAGGACACGGGCGGCGCCACCCTGCCGGGGCCGCTGCACAATCGCCTGCAGCGCGGCCGAGGAGGATTCCCGCTGCGCCTGGGCCTTGATTCGCCAGAGGGCCATGTTACCGCCGGAAGGAGTATCCGGACGCAGGGCCGCCGGCAAGACCGCGACATCCACACGCGCCGCCTGCAGCGTCACCGTCGTGCCGCCCGGACTCAGCCGCGACGTGCCGGTCAGCGTGGCGTTGCTCACACTCAACGTCCCGCTTACCACCGCCCGCAACGTGGCGCGTAATTCGGTCTGCGTGCGCATCGCCCGGCCCCAGCGCAAATTCACTCCAGCGTGCGTCACCGCCGCCAGCGCCACCGTGCCCACCAGCGTCGTCAAGAGCAGCGCGGCCAGCAAGGCGATTCCGCGCCGCTTGCGGGAAGGTGAGAGGTGGGAGGTGGAGGGTGGAGGGTGGAGGGTGGAAGGGGGAAGAAGTGCGGGAGTGCGGGAGTGCGGGAGTGGTGAGGAATGGTTGGTGCATTCGTGATGGGGCTTTGTTCTGGGGGGCGGGCCGTAGCGCTGCGTCAGGCCGGCGTAGGCATCCACCCGCCGGTCGCGCAGGAAGGGCCAGATCCGCCGTACGCTTTCCGTGCGCCCACGTTCGAGTTCCACAATCAACAGCGCCTCCGCTTTGTCGCCGGCCTCGGCCAGAAGTTCGCCCTGGCAGCCCGCCGCGAAGGAGTGGCCCCAGAACGCGATGCCCGCGCCGCCGGCGGGATCGGGTTCGCGGCCCACGCGGTTGACACTCAGGACCGGCACGCCATTGGCCACCGCATGCGCGCGCTGAATGGTCGTCCAGGCCTCGCGCTGGCGGATTTTTTCGCCGGCCGCGTCGCGCGGGTCCCAGCCGATCGCCGTCGGATAAATCAGTATTTCCGCCCCCGCCAGCGTCATCAGCCGCGCCGCTTCGGGGTACCATTGATCCCAGCAGACCAGCACGCCCAGACGGCCCGCGGAGGTGTCAATCGGCGTAAAGCCCAGATCGCCCGGCGCGAAATAAAACTTCTCGTAGTAGCCCGGATCGTCGGGGACGTGCATCTTGCGGTAACGTCCCGCCAGTTTGCCGTCGCGTTCGAAAACCACGGCCGTGTTGTAGGCCAGACCCGGCGCGCAATGTTCGAAGAGCGAACCAACCAGCACCATGCCGTTCGTGCGCGCCAGCTCGCTCAGCGCTTGCGTGTAAGGACCGGGAATCGGCTCGGCGCCGTCGAAGGCCGCGGGATCCTCAACCTGGCAGAAGTAGCGCGCCGTGTGCAGTTCGGAAAAAACCGCCAGTTCGGCCCCGGCCGCGCGCGCGGCGCGCACGGACGCGGCCGCGCGGCGCAGATTGCCTGCGCGGTCGGCTGACACTTTGGACTGGATTAAGGCGACCTTCATTTGAACTACTCAGGGATTCAGAAGTCAGAAGTCAGCACGTCTGCCTCTTTCAAAGGACGAGGGCGTCGAATACAGCATTTTCTTTTTCCGACCTCCGACTTCTGCCCTCCGACTTCTGTCTTCCGACCTCCGACCTCCGGCTTCTGGATTCTGACTTCTGAATTCTGAATTCTGGCTTCTGTCTTCCGACCTCCGACTTCTGACTTCTGGATTCTGGCTTCTGGCTTCTGACTTCTGACTTCTGACTTCTGCATTCCCTCGTCACTTCAGCGCTCCCTTGGGAAGCTGCATCGTCATGCAATGCAGGGACCCATGTTGTCGAATCAGGGCGGTACAGTCAACGCCGATCGCAATGCGCCCTGGGAAGGCCGCGTCGATCGCTTCCCGCGCCTGCGCGTCGCGCGCATCGCCATAGGCCGGGGTCAACACCGCACCGTTGATCGCCAGGAAGTTGGCGTAACTGGCCGGCAGCCGCGCGCCGTCCGCGTCGAATATGGCCCGCGGCCAGGGCAGCGGGATCAGACGGTAGGGCCGCCCCGCCGCCGTGCGCAGGGCCGCGAGTTCCTCCGCCATCGCGCCCAGCGGCGCGGCATGCTCGTCCGCCGGATCGTCGCAGGCGGTGTAGATAATCGTGTCGTCCGGCGCGAAGCGCGCCAGCATGTCCACATGACTGTCCGTATCGTCGCCCGCCAGCGCCCCGTGCTCCAGCCAGTGTACCCGCGCGGCCCCCAGTTCGTCGCGCAGCCGCGCTTCGATCCCCCGCCGGTCAAAACCCGGATTGCGTCCCGGCTGCAACAGACAGGTCGAAGTGGTAAGCAGCGCGCCCTTGCCATCGCTATCGAGGCTGCCCCCTTCCAGCACGAAATCGAGCCGCCGCCGCGGCGTGGCGCCGAAAACTCCGGCGGCGTGCAGGCGGCCCGTCGCCTGCGTATCGGCCTCCGCGCAGAATTTGCCGCCCCAGCCGTTAAAGACGCAATCGAGCAAGCGCGCCTCCCGCCCCGCCGGCGTCGCGCGCACAACGGTCAGGGGCCCAAAATCGCGCGCCCAGGTATCGTTCAGCGGGCAATCGACGAAGGTCACGCGCTCCATGACAGCGCCGGCCCCGGCCAGCATGGCGCCAGCCTCGTCCGCGCGCGCAATCAACACCAGCCGCTCGAAGCGCGTGATCGCGGCGGCCAGCCCGGCCACCGTGCGGCGCGCCTCGTCCAGGTACGGCAGCCAATCCATCTCCGGCCGCGGCCAGGCCAGCAGCACCCCGTCCTGCGCCTCCCACTCCGCCGGCAGCCGCCAGCCCGCCGTCTTGGATTTTGTTTCAGCCTGCATTTGAGTCAATCTTGCATTCTTTACGGTTCAGCAGCACCCCATAGGATGCAGGTGGATAGGCTGAAGGCTGTTAGGAAATACGTGTATTCCTGTTCGATTTCACGGCAAGTCTTTTACGAAATCTGAAGTTCATTTGCGTGCAATTATACCTAACGTCGTTCCGACATTCCATCCATAAGCATTTCGCCTTGCGCCCACGCGGCGGCAGAGGCCTGCCGCCCTCCAGAAGAATCCTCTGGCAAGTCTCGATGACGTTCCTTGGCGTCGAATGCCGCATTTTCTTATTCTGGCTTTCTGACCTCCGACTTCCGACTTCCGATTTCTGTCTTCTGACCTCCGACTTCCGACCTCTTGTTTTTTGTTGCGCTCGTCAGCGCTAAGGTGGATTATCGTGATGCGGACTGCATTGCGATGATTTCGCCGGGCAGTTGCGCGATTGTTTTGAAGAAAAAAGGCGGAACAATGTCTTCATATAAAGTGGTCGACAGATTGGCATTTGCCACAGAACTCTGCCGTGGCAAAACGGTCTTGGATATCGGCGGCCAGAAAATGCCGAATTGCGATCCCAAAAGCCCGTTTGCGCGCGAGTATCAAAAGATTCAAAAAGCGGCGGCCGAATATCGCATCGCCGACTATCAGCAGGTTCCCGGTGTCGACTATCTCGTCAATTTAAACCGCCCCGAGGGTGTCGAAGCGCTCAAGACCGTGCTCGCGGAGTACCGGCCGCAAGTCATCCTCTGCATGGAGACGCTCGAACACGTGAACTACCACTTCGAGTCCATGAATGCGATGGCACAGGCGGTCAAGGCTTATGGCGCCACCGTCTTCATCACCATCCCCAATAACGGCAACTGGGTCTTTAACGCCCTGGGCTGGAACGGCGACCATTCGGTGGCTTTTTTCCGGGGCATCGCCGACCGGTTTGTCAAGCGTTCCGCGCTCGGAGATCACGCGGTGGAACTGCTGGGTTGCATGCAGAAATATGCATGGTACTGGTGGATTGCCTACCTCGCGGCCTTCCAACAACCCTTCAGTTGGGGTTTTGTCGTAAAACCAAAAAGGTAAGTAAAACAGCGTCTTTTTTCCGAGCCTCTGCGTTAAAACCTCTTCTTAATCAATGCGATTTTGCCGCATTTTTTGTGTCGCTTTTTTGTTGCGCTCGTCAGCGCTAAGGTGGATTATCGTGATGCGGACTGCATTGCGATGATTTCGCCGGGCAGTTACGCGATTGTTGAATGATAACTACGAACGGCGATCTTGTAACAGGTAAGACGCTGCTTAACAGTCAGGAGCCTGCTATGAACCGCTATCGCCGCCTTCTCGTCTCAACACTAACCCTTGCCTTCCTCGCGTTGCCTTTAATGGGTTGGCCTATGGAGCGTTTCGTTTCCCCAACCGGCAGCGACGCGGCGCCCTACACGAACTGGGCGACGGCGGCACGGACCATCCAGGCGGCGGTGGACGCGGCAACGACGGGGGATGTGGTTTGGGTGACTAACGGCGTGTATGCCGCAGCAGGAACAAACTGCGCGTACGGGGACAGTCACGGTCACCGCCTCGGGCGCCACTGGCAGTCCTCAAAATGTGACGATCGTTCAGGCGGGGCAAGTCAACTTTTCTCATCTGAGCAATACTCAACGTTGTTATTTCACATTTGCCGGCAATTCATATTATGCCTTCGCTTATGACTACTCGGCCGGTCTACTGGAAAGTGTGACGCCGGGATTCATCAGTTACGACACCTACCTCTCGTTCAACACTCAAAATCCCACGTCTATGACCACGCACGTCACCTATATTTACAACACCGACGCCGGGCGATACACCCAGTCGAAGGCTTACCTGGATCAGGGCCTGTAATTCGGGGAGATTATTCACCGCAAAAGAACGCATAGAGTGCAAAGAACGACCCGAAATTTTCTTTGCGTTCCTTGCGTTCTTTCGCGGTAATTTGTGCTGGATTGATCAGCCTGGCGGTTTTTTCCACCACGAAGAGCACGAAGGGGGGTTAAAGGACGAAGCGTTTGATACCAGACTTAACAGCCTTCAGCCTATCAACCTGCATCCTTCGGGATGCTACTTGCGAAACAAGCGCCTCAGCAATGGGATCGCGATGCGATCCGTAAACCCGGGGCGCGAGGGCGCGCTTGAAAGTTGCGGAACTTCCACGCGCATCAGTCCGCCGCAACCAAGACAAATGGTCGCGAACCAGACTCCGGCGGCGGGACGGTTCATAAAGGGCCGCACTTGCGCAAATATGGGATGCCGAAACGAGGTCGCCAGATAGAGCAGGCTGGCCGCCGCCGCTTTCAGTCTGAAACGATTCCGCCCCTCGCCCTGGGCCCGCATCTTCCGGATCACACGCCCAAACCAGCTCCGCCGCGAGGTTGCCACATGCGCACCGCCCGGCCCGCCCCAGCGCGCCGGCAATGTAGGCGTAGCCGACAGGAAAATCCGAGTTGGAGAGAAACGAGGGATATTCCTCCTTGTACTTGATCGTCGGCACAATCAGGAGAACCTTCATAAAGACTCCTCAGTGACATCCCGAAGGATGCAGTTTGACTGGCTGTAGGCTGTCAGGTTCTTCCGTGTGAATATTCATTGGGCTATTGTGCTGTTTGTAAAGCGAAGCCAACGACTAAGCGAGTCGACTAAGTGTAACCGATCAAGTGTGGGACTAAATGTCAACAGTCACACTTTCCTCCCCACACTTAGGAGGCGTCAATAAATAACATAGACATTACCGCGTTTATGTAGCACGCTCTGTGGGCATGCAAACAGAAACACGGTTGGCGACGAAACTGGCGGCGCTACTGCCGCACTTGGATGAGCGTTCGCGGAGACTGGTAGC
>JANYBP010000068.1 GCA_025360745.1 bacterium | reverse complement strand
GCGAGACGGCCAACTTCAAGCGGTTCCGGAAGCTCATGGATCGCTGGGTCGATCTCGCACTGAAACTCTCTCAACTCAAAACTTTACAGGGCAAACATTCAGAGCCATCATAACGGCCAGAACTCGGTACTCTCAAGTTCCTTACATGGCGTCGTTGAAGGAGGTTCCGAGGACCTTGGTGAAGAAGTCGATGGCGTTGCCAGCCATATTGCGATCAGGCCAGCGCCAGTATGATGCCTTGAGCGACAACCCCTTGCAGGATTCGATCTCGAAGTTACCGCCGCCGCGATCACGCAGTGCGAGACCGCGTTTTTCCAACAGCGGCGGTAGTTCGGCCATTCTGACGGCGCGGATTTGTTCGCGCGACCAGGGGCGAGAGGATGAGGGAGGCGCGGCATCACGAGGCGGGCGAGTACGATTCGTCGGGTGGGGGCGGGACGATCGAGAAGGATGCGGATGAGACGGCGGCACGATAGACAAATGGTGATAGGCAGTAATGGGCCCACAGTGATGAACACCTTTGCATATTTGAATTATAGGGGCAGTGTCCCTGTGTCCGGTTGTTTTTTTGATGCGGTGTATTTCAGGAGTCTGCGAATGAAACACGACAGGTATTGCGCTGGCTTTATCAGCATGCTGATAGTCGTTGTGAGTCAGTTTGTCGTGGGGACGTCGTCGGCGAGTCCCGCGTTGGATATGGTGGTGCAACGGGAAGCCGAGGCGGCAGTTGTCCGCGGCATGGCGTGGTTGGAGGCGCAACAGGGTGGGGATGGGCGGTTTGGGAGCAATGCGCCACCAGCGGCCACCGCGTTGGCATTGGCTGCGTTGAAGGCCGGCGGGGCGTCGAATCGGACGGTACTGCGTAATGCGGAACGGTACGTGCGCGAGATTGCCGGCGGGACGGCGAGCGGTGGTTTGGAAGCCATGAATAGGCAGGTATGCCGGAGCATCTTGGGGATGGAAGGATTCAACGGCAGTTCGTCCAAAGTCGCGGTGAGACGGGATCTCGACCTCTGGAAAAAGGCCGATTGGGCGGCGGAACGGGAGGCCGGTGCGCGGTCCCGAGACTTCGAGCTTCGTCAGATCATGTGGCGGAAGACCAGCGTTGCGCTGGCCGCACAGGGAAAAGACCCGAACCGCGCCCAGGCCGAGGCCTTTGCCCGCGCCGCCGTCGGCGCCCCGCCGGTGGCTACGAATCTTCTGGTGACACCGCCGCCGCAACCAAAGGTCCGCCGTGGATACGGCAACCTCACTTACTCCGGCCTGTTGCGGCTCGTACAGGATGATGTCTCGTCCGACGATCCACGGGTGGATTCGATGCTCAATTGGGCCGAGCATCACTGGTCGTTGGACGAAAATCCAGGCAAAGGCCAGGCCGGGCTGTACTTTTTCTACAATGCCCTCAGCAAGTGCCTGGCCGCCAGCGGCGAAGAGGATATCCTGCCTCTCGATGGAAAACCGCCAATTCGCTGGCGCGATGACATCGCACGCAAACTGGTGGCGCTCCAGCGTCAGACGGAAAACGGGAAGTCCGGTTACTGGGTCAACGAAAACCACGCATACTTTGAAAACGACCCCGTCCTGGCGACCGCCTACGCATTGCTGTCGCTGGAACGGACGCTGGCCCGTACGGAAGACATCCGCCGCACGGTGGTAATCACACGGTTGGATAAAGTTCAAGATTCAGGGCGTCAATGACCTCTGATTTGAAATCCCCTGTTCACGCTCCCAATGCTGTCCTAGTCCCAGCGTAACAGGAATTTGGTCGGAATCGCCGCTAAAAAACGCTTGTCCGAATCGCAACCATTGGTATGATGCAAGTCATGAACACATCAAATGGCTGGCTGGCTGGAATTTGCGCGGCTTTGTTTGCATCCGTAACGTTGGCCGCCAACACTGACGGGGAATCGTGGAACATCGTCAACCTCGGCATGCGTATGCACTCCGAGAACGAAACCTTTGTCGGCGACAAGCAAGCCTTCGGGGATCACGATCTTGCCTACAAGATCGGCTACGAGTACCACGAGGCCTCCGCCTTCTGGCAACTGGCCGCCAACTGGACCCCCTCCGCGACTGGCGCCGCCGACACCGACTGGGCCGTGACGCCGGAAATGAATCTCTTGTTCAAGGACGGATGGGTGCGCGCCGGCGCCGGCGTTTTGATCGACTACCTCGCTCGCGGCGACGGCGGCAGCGATTGGACCAGCGTCTACTGGCAGTTCCTCGCCGGTGTGGGGATTCCGCTTGGAAGTTCGATCACGCTTGACGGCTATGTTTATTATCCCTTCGCGGACTGGACACATCTGAACCAGTTCGATGTCTCCGCCCTCGAATACGGCATCAATCTGGGCTATAAATTCTAGTACGATCGAGCAGCGACGGAACGCAGGCCAGGCAGACCAGCCAGAGCCAGAGGATGGCTGGCGACCGGAACGGCAGGTCGATCATGCTGTGTATCAGCGTCAGGAAAGTGCCCGCCAATAGCAGGACCGGCAGCGGCGGGGCATGCCACAGGCCCTCGACGCATTGCAGCAGGCGAAGCGCCGGCGCCAGCAGCACCAGCCAGATTGCCAGCAGCAGGCCGGCGCCCACCGCCCCGAATTCCGCCAGGAACTGCAGGGGATCGTTGTGGACATTGGCCTTACCGGTGGTAATTTCGTTCCAGCGTTCCGGCGGCAGATAAATACCCAGCAAATAGCGGTACCCCCACCCGCCCACACCGAACAAGGGGGCATCCGCCCACATGTGGCTGGCGACTTTAATCTGGACCCAGCGCGAAGCGGGCGACAAACTCTGGAAACCGCGGGCGGAAATTGTGGACAGTTCCCGGCGAACCGGATTAGTCGGCGTCAGGTCGTACAGGGCAACAAGGGCCGCCACCGCACCGGCCGTCAGCAGCACCTCGTTCAGCCGCGTGGTGAGCGACTGTTCTCGCCACGCGCGCAGTATGCCGTAGCAGGCGCCGAAGCCGGCCAGTCCCCATGCCAGCAGAATCGCGGCCCGGCTGAAGGACAGGGTGGCGCCCACCAGATTCAGCAGCGCCAGCGCGCCGGCCACGCCGATCGTCGTCCATTCCTCCCGGCGGATCGCGCGCAACAGCAGTCCGCCGCTGACCGCCAGCAACAGCGTGAAGTAGGCGCCGGCATGGTTGGGATAACCGAAAGAGGCGAAGAAGTAGCAGTTCAAAGGGGTGGTAAAAAAAATGCGCTGCGTCCCGCTGGCGTACTGCGCGATGCCAAAGAGGGCCAGGAGGGCGCCATTGACGGCCAGCGCCCACAGCAGGCGGACCCGGTCTTTGCGGTCAAGCCCGTGCCGCACATCCCAAACCACGAGCCATGCTCCGCCAAACCAGTAGAGCATCTGGAGCGCCTCGGCCCGGCACACGGAGGAGGGCCAGCCCGGCCACGGCGGCGGGCCGTAGTTCCATTTTCCGGCGGCGGCATCGAAAACTGGCGCACGTCCGCTGTTCAAGACCTGCAGACCCAGCAATATCAAGAGCGCCAGACCTAGATAGAACAAGGGATCCCGCAACGTGTTCCGCAGCATGCGTTCGCGGGCCGCGCTGTACGGCTCGCCGTGATATCTGGGCGGCAGCAGCACAGCCAACGCCACGGCAACCACGGCCAGCACAGCCGCGAGCGGCAGCAGTTCCGGTCGCGTTCCGCCCCGCGCCCAGGCGGCATAGCCCAGCAAAACCGCCAGCGCCAGCCACGGCAGATTCAATGTCCAGTGCCATCTTGAATGCGCGTTCATTTGATCATGAATGCCTTGGCGTCCTACCTGGGTTTAAACACATGCAGGGCCAGCGTCATCGCCCAGGCATCTTCAAAGGGCAGACGTTTAAGTTCGTGTCCCGGTCCCCACGTATCGGAATATAGCAAATCTCCGGACTTGTCGTTATAACCGACGATCAGCCTGATATGCGCGTATGTGCCGGGCGGATTGATCGGAGGCACCTCCGGAAACTTGCCCACGATGCAGGACCATATCAAAGGCACGCCGTCGGCGGTATAGCTCTTGACCTGTTTTTTGAACTGCGCCATTTCCTGCGCCTGTTTCAACTTGACCTTGCGCAGGAGCGCGGCATCCATTTCGCTGTAGACCAGCGTCACGTTGATGAATTGCCCGATCGCCAGCTCCGCTTTACCGGCCGGCCTGGCGGCGCGATTATAGTCTTCCATCAGATGCGAGACACGCCGCCAGTCCAGTCCGATCAAGGCCTTCAAATCCAGGTTGAAGCGTTGACCGATCGTTTCCAGCGCCTTGATCATGCCGCCCTGCGCGGTGCCTTCCTTGGCGGCCGTATCGGCCAGTTGCGCCACCTGATGCTGATCCACCGAACGCCCATAGTAGCGCAGCAACCGTTCCGCGGAGGCGGCCGCGCAATAGCCCTTTTTGCCCTGATCCACCATCGGCAAGCCTTCGATCCAGAGATCGCCCGTGTCGGATTTCCGCACATGTTTCTTGATCGCCAGCACGCCGGCCCCGGGCATCCAGTCGACGGTTGTGGAATCCCTGACCACCTGCATGTCGCCGCTGACACGCATCAAAGCGATTTTGACGAATTCGGCCTTAAACGGAATGTTTTCGCCGTTCTGTCGGCGCGGCTCCGCATAGGCCCATGAAAGTTGCGCGGCGATCGGCGCTTTGATCCAGGTGTGCTTGCGGGAGACGCTATTGGCGCGATCCTTCGTCGTCTCCTCCACGGGATTGCCGCCATTTCCGGCCCAGCGCGTCAGGCCATCGCTCAGGATTTTCTGGAGACGCTGGAAGGCCGGCTCATCCAACGCGCCCGAGTCGCCGCGGTTGTAGAGCGACAGTTCGACGCGTTTGACGGCGCCGGTTTCGAAATAAACCAGCGCTTCCCAGACCCGCTGTCCATCGAAGCTGAGCCGCCGGTCGATCGACCGTGCGCAATCCCGCTGCTGCGAAACATACCCGAAGCCCATGGGCGTATAGGCCAGCATGAAGTCCGAAGCCGATTCGCCCCAGGCGGAAGGCGCGTTAATGAGGCGCTCGAGTTCCGTCGAGGCGTCCAGGGCCCACGCCGGCGCGGCCGCAAGACCATCCAGCGTCAAAATCGCCGCGAGCAGAAAAGCCTGTCCGGTCTTCGGCGATTTATTCATGACGGTTTCGTTTGCGATGCGAACAGCGGCAGTTCCGCCATCTCCGCCACGCGGCTGCGGCGGGTGCGGCGGGCGAGTTTGGGTTGTCCTGTTTCGGC
This sequence comes from bacterium, assembly GCA_025360745.1. Classification (GTDB taxonomy): domain Bacteria; phylum Verrucomicrobiota; class Kiritimatiellia; order CAIKKV01; family CAIYGI01; genus CAIYGI01. The sequence goes on along the minus strand of JANYBP010000068.1, from coordinate 5,460 downwards.
GAGTTCGCCCTCTTCGAGATTGGCCAGAATCTCCCTGGCCCGGTCCACCACCTCTTCGGGCAGACCCGCCAGCCGCGCGACATGAATGCCGTAGCTCTTGTCGGCCCCGCCGGGCACGATGCGTCGCAGAAAAACGATGCCGTCGCCGCTTTCATGCACCAGCACGCTGTAATTTTTCACCCCCGGCAACGTCAGCGCCAGATCGGTCAGTTCGTGATAATGGGTGGCAAAAAGGGTCTTGGCCTTGACCGAGGCGGTGTTGTGCAGATGCTCGGCCACCGCCCAGGCGATGCTGATGCCGTCGAAGGTGCTGGTGCCGCGTCCGATTTCGTCGAGGATGATCAAACTGCGCGGGGTGGCGTGGTGCAGGATATTGGCGGTCTCCTGCATCTCGACCAGGAAGGTGCTGCGGCCGCGGGCCAGGTCGTCGCTGGCGCCGACGCGGGTGAAAACCCGGTCCAGCAACCCGATTTCCGCCGCGGTCGCCGGCACGAAGCCGCCGATGTGGGCCATGACGGCGATGACGCCGACCTGCCGGATGTAGGTGGACTTGCCAGCCATGTTGGGGCCGGTCAGAATCACCACCTGATGGTCGGTCACATTTAGAAGGGCGTCGTTGGGCACGAACCGCTCGGCGTCGCTGCGGAGTTCCACCACCGGATGCCGCCCCTCGCGAATGGCCAGAGCGCCGCCCTCGAACATGCGCGGTCGGACGTAGCGGTTGGCCAGCGCGCGGTCGGCCAGCGTGGCCAGCACGTCGAGTTGCGCCAGCGCCGCCGCGGTGGCCTGCAGCGAGGCCGTTTCGCGCACCACCGCCGCGCGCACCTCCTGGAACAGTTCGGTTTCGAGGGCCAGCGATTTTTCGAAGGCGCCGACGATGCGATTTTCGTACTCCTTGAGTTCGGGCGTGACGTAGCGCTCGCCGCCGGCCACGGTCTGCTTGCGAATGTAATCCGCCGGCACGTTGGCGAGCTGGCCCTTGGAAACCTCGAGATAGTAGCCGAAGACATTGTTGTGCCTAACCTTGATGGTCTTGATGCCGGTGCGCGACTGCTCGCGGGTCTGGTACTCGGCCAGCCACTGGCGCCCCTCCGTGCCCGCCGCGCGCAGGGCGTCGAGTTCCGCGTTGTAGCCGGCGCGGATCGTGCCGCCTTCCTTGAGGGTCAGCGGCGGCGCATCGGCGATCGCGCGATCGATCAGCGCGCCCAGTTCCGGCAGCGCATCCAGCGCCGCGCCCAGTTCCGCCAGCAGCGCCGCCGGGTGCTTTTCCACCAGCGGGCGCACGGCCGGCATGATCGCCAGCGACTGGCGCACCGCCAGCACATCGCGCGCCGAGCCGCCGCCAGCGCTCAGGCGGGCGACCAGCCGTTCCATGTCGCGCACCTCGCCCAGCGCTTCGCGCAGCGCGTCCAGGCGGGCGCGGTCGTTCACCAGGGCCGCCACGGCGTCCTGGCGGCGCACGATCCCGTCCAGCCGCGCCAAGGGACGCAGCACCCAGTCGCGCAGCAGCCGCGCGCCCATCGCCGTGCGGGTCACGTCGAGCACATCCAGCAACGTCGTCGGCTCCCCACCCCCGCGCGCTTCGCTCCGCGTCGCGACCAGGCCGAGATTTTCCACAGTGCCCGGATCGAGCGTCAAAAATCCCTCCGCCTGACTGAGCCGCAGCGCCCGGACATGCCGGATGTCGCGGCGCAGTTCCTCCTGCACGTAGTGCAGCAAAGCGCCGGCGGCGCCGATCAGGGCCGGACGTCCCTCGATGCCGTAACCGTCCAGCGAGTGGACATTAAACTGGCGCAGCAGGCGGTCGCGGGCGACCTCGGGTTGGAAGACCCAGCCCGCGCAGGGCGTAAGCACGCCCACGCCGGCCGCGCGCCCGGCGGTCGCGAGTTCGTCCCCGGCGCCGTCGGGCTCCGCCGACAGCACGCATTCGCGCGGCGCGTGGCGGTGCAGGTGGTCGGCCAGCGCATCGGCATCGGCGACCTCCTCCACCCAGAAGGCGCCGGTCGAGAGATCGAGCATGGCGAGCCCGAGCGCCCGCCCGCAGCGGCAGACGCCGGCCAGGTAATTGTTACGTCCGGGCGACAGCATCGCGTCCTGCAGGGCCGTGCCGGGTGTGACGACGCCCGTGACTTCGCGCCGCACGATGCCCTTGGCGCGCGCGGGATCCTCCATTTGATCGCAAATCGCCACCTTCTTGCCGGCGCGGATCAACTGCGCGAGATAGCTGTCGGCGGCATGGTACGGCACGCCGCACATCGGCATGCCGTTGCGGCTGGTGAGGGTGATGTCGAGAATCCGCGAGGCTTCGCGGGCATCCTCGAAAAACATCTCGTAGAAGTCGCCGAGGCGGAAAAAGAGCAGTGTGCCGGCCGGCAATTCGGCGCGCAGTTTGCGGTACTGCGCCATCATCGGCGTCAGCGCGTCGCTCATACCGGCGGCGCTCCCGCCGTCGCCGCGCGCGCCAGCCGGACCCATTGTTCGATCGAAAGCGCCTCCGCCCGCAGCCGCGGGTCCAGCCCCACCGCCGCCTGCCAGGCGGAGGGATCGGCCGGCAGCGCGCCGCGCACGGCGGAGTGGCAGAGCACGGTGCCAAGCTGCTTGCGGCGCTGCGAAAATGCGGTCTTGGTCAGCGCCCGGAAGGCCTTGCGTTCCTGGGCCGTCGTCGTTTGCGCGCCTTTGGTCAGTCGTTGCAGACGCATGACGGCCGAATATACCTGCGGCCGGGGCATAAAGCAGGAGGGATTGATCATGCGCACGATCTGGACGCGATAATGCAGTTGCGCCCAGACGCCCAGCAACCCGCGCACTTTTCCGCCGGGCGGCGCGGCCATCCGCTCGCCCACCTCGCGCTGCACCGTCACCACCAGCTGCGGCGGCGGATCGTCGAGCGCGAAAAATTCCATCAGCATCCGGCTGCCGACGGAATAGGGCAGATTGGCCACCACGGAGGAAACGCCGCGCGACAGTCCGGCAATGTCCTGCTCAAGAAAGTCGCCGCGGATCAGGCTGAAACAAGGATGATCGCCGAGCGACTCCTGCAGCCAGTCGGAGAGGGCCTCGTCTTTTTCCACCGCGACCACCGTGGCGCCGGTTTCCAGCAGCGCGCCGGTCAGCACACCGAGGCCGGGTCCGATTTCGAGCACCCGATCGCCCGGCTTGAGGGCCGCGGCGGCCACGATTTGATTGCGGATATTGGCGTCGATCAGGAAACTCTGGCCCAGCGCCGTCGACGGGAAGATTCCACGCTCCAACAGGACCGTCTGCACTTCGGATGGGCGGGTGGGTTTCACTGCTGCTTTCCAAGTTACTCACGGGGAGGAGGTGGGAGATACCTCCTCAAACGGGTCGGGGGTCACGATTTCGATGTGGACATCTTTCTTGATCCGTTTGATCCAGTCCGCATAAAGTTTGTCCACGATGCCGCCCTGCAGCCGCCGGGAAATTTCGCCGTGTACCTCGTCGAAGCTGCGCGGTCCGCCGGGCTGGCGCTGCTCCACGCGCAGCAGGTAGAAATCGCCATCGGCCTCGATGACCGGACTGATCGCGTTCAGCGGCAGTGTCCGCGCCGGTTCCGCCAGTTCGCGGCGCAGGTCCTCCACTTTGATCTGGCCCCAGTCGCCGCCCTGGGCCGCCTGGGCGCCGGTCGAGACTTCGCGCGCCACGGCGGCGAAATCGGCGCCTGCCACAAGATTGGTGCGCACGGCTTCGATACGGGCGCGCACCGCCGCCAGGTCCTTGCCGTCGGGCGCCGAGGAGAGCGCGATCATGCGGAGGCGGGCCGTTTCGGGACGCCGATAAAGTTCCGGGTGGGCCTCGTACTCGGCGCGGATCTCGCGTTCGGGCACGATCGTCCGGGTGTCGACCTCCCGCGCGCGCATCATCGAAACGATGATCCGCTCGCGCATGTGCTGGCGCCACTCCTCCATGCTCATGCGCTCGTTGCGCAGCGCATCGATAAAGCCCTGACGGTCGCCTTTGAAGCGGTCGCCGATGAATAAATCGACACGCCGTTCGACATTGCGATCCAGGGCATGCGTGGCGGGGTCGTCGTTCTCGGAGGCGCTGGGATTGTTCTTGAGCCGTTCGTCCGCGTAGACTTTTAGGATCAACTGCCGTTCGATCAGGTTGGTCAGTCCCTCCCCGTAGAGCGCCAGACGGCGCGCGCCAAGTTCCGTTCCGCGGGCGGTTTGCCTGAGGCGCGCAAGATCCGGGCCGATCGCATCGATCACCTGGCCGATCGTGATCGGGCGGTCGTTGACAAAGGCGGCCACGCCATTCAGCCTGGCCGAATCAGGAGCCGCCAGGGCCGCACCCGCGCCCGCCATCGCGATCGCCAATATCCGACATAGTTTCATAGCCTTCATCTTTTGTCCCCAGCACACCGCACAATGGGGTGGATTTTCGCACAAGCGGCGGAGAAATCAAAGCGGGAAGAGTGACCCGGCGGTAATGGGTGGGTCAGTGACGCGGAGAAACCTGGCAGGGCGGCATCGCCGAGGACGCCGTGAGTGGGACGAGAACAGGCGGGCGGTTGTGTGAGATCGAAGACGGCGCTCTCGGCGAGAGCACCCTGCCTTGCATCACCCCTATGTCACTGACCCATTACACCCGGCGCAATTTGCGAATCGTTGCGGTTAGGAACGGACAAAACAACTCCACCACGAACACGATTAACCGGTTATTGGGGACACATTCTTGAAAGCGGCCTTCCAGACTCAGATCTCTGGACATCCTCGAATGCAAAAACCGCTGCTGAGGTTAATTTCTGGGCCAACATCATCCTGGATGTATCCGATTATGATTACTGCTTCGTTGCCTGTGTTCTGACAAAAGCAGTCCCTGAAGATATCCGCTGCGTATTCCGGCCTAAATCGGCGGCCGATTTAGGCCGGAATACGCAGTCATTACCCTCGTGCCCCGCCAATACGCAATCCACCCACAGCCATGACGGCCAACATCGCCATACTCGCCGCCGCGCTCCTCGCCGCCATCGCCCGCCAGCGCCAACTCGACCGCCGTTTGGCCGCGCTGCGGTCGCTCTCCGAGCAGATCATTCTCGCCGTCACCGATGGTGTCTCGGTTCGAAATCGTGCAAAATCAGCGCGCTAACTAAGCGCCATTCGGGTCAGGCCTTTATTAGTGAATAAGGGATTGACGAGGGTGGCGGGAGTCTGGTAAAGAACCATCCGAATGAGGTTTGGGAAAGGGAGGATGGCGATGGCGCGGCATTTGAGGTTAGAATCTTGAGAGTACCGAGTTCTGGCCGTTATGATGGCTCTGAATGTTTGCCCTGTAAAGTTTTGAGTTGAGAGAGTTTCAGTGCGAGATCGACCCAGCGATCCATGAGCTTCCGGAACCGCTTGAAGTTGGCCGTCTCGCGTCGGACGGCGGCAAGATTCTCCGGCCTGAGATACTCTGACCGGCTTTTCATCCGGTGAGTGTAGCTGATCTGGTAAAACG
>JANYBP010000120.1 GCA_025360745.1 bacterium | reverse complement strand
GATCATAGCGGGCGGAAAAGTTACAGTCGGCAGTCTTGACACGCGGAATAACCGGACAAAGGCCGGCTCTTTAGCCGGAAATGTCAATATCACCGCGTACGGGGACAGCAATTCTCATTATGGCCGCTAGAATACGGACGACACGGAGGTCGTCCCTCCAAAAAATTGGGAATCACGGGTGTTTTCGTGAATGGAGGGACGACCTCCGTGTCGTCCGGACCTGCGCAAGAGGCCATAATGCGAATTGCTGCAGGTGGCCAGTTCCAGGGTGACAAGCGCTAATATGTTTAATATTATGGGGGTTCACATGCGCGTTGCACGTTGGCCCGCGCGAGAGGAGTCATGAGCAAGACAACCGAATCGTTGACGCCGGTCGTCGCCGCACCGGCGCGGGTGGCCGCGGCGGTGGACGCGCCCGAGGAAAAGTTCTTCAGTTGGATCGACTGGAGCGCCTTCTGGATCGCCTTCGCGGTCGTCTTCGGCGTTTACCTCTTCACCACCGCGCCCACGGTGACGATGGAGGATTGCGGCGAGTTGTCGGTGGGCTCGGCGCACCTGGGGGTGCCGCATCCGCCGGGCTATCCGATCTGGGCGATCCTGACCTGGGGTTTCACCAAACTGCTCTTTTTCGCCCGTTTCCGCGGCCAGCCCAATCCGGCCTGGAGCGTGGCGGTGGCGTCGGCCTTTTTCGGGGCGCTGGCGGCGGGCTTCACCTCGATCCTGATCTGCCGCTCGGGGCGCGACCTGCTGCGCAGCCTGGCGCGCACGACGGAACGGATCGGCACGCGCATGGAGGACGCCATCTGCTGGACGGCCGGGGTTTCGGCCAGCCTTGTGATGGCCTTCAGCCCGGTGGTCTGGTCGCAGTCGGTGATCGTCGAGGTCTATTCGCTGAACGCCTTTTTCCTGGTGATGATCCTCTTTCTGGGTTACGTCTGGTTCCGCCGTCCGCAGGAACAACTGCCGATGCTGACCTGGAGTGTGATCGGCATGGGCGTGTTCATAGCGCTGGTGATGGCGGGGCTGGTGGTCAAACTGCTGTCCGGCATGAACCTGGACAACTTTTGGCAGGTCGGCGTCTATTACCTCGGCTATACGATCTTCGGACTGCTGGCGGTGGGCCTGCTGGCCGTGATCTGGCGGCAGCGTCCGCGGGACCGCATTCTCTACCTGACCGCCTTTTTGTTCGGTCTGGGGCTGACCAACTATCAGGTGCTGTTGCTGCTGATGGTGGCGCTGGCGGTGATCGTGATGGTGCGCGATCTGGGGCTCTTCCGCGACTTCCTGATCGCGGGGGCGCCGTACGGCCTCGCGATCGCGCTGATTCTGACCGGCTATCTGCCGGGCATAGACCACCCCACACACCAGATTTTTTACGTCTATTTCCTGCTCAATCTGATCTGGCTGGCGGCCGTTTATTTTCTGCTGCCCAACGGCCGCACGGTGGCGCCGTCGGTGCTCGCCGCCGAACTGGGCTTCGCGGTTTACGCCTATATGCCGCTCTCGTCGGAAACCAATCCGCCGATCAACTGGGGCTATCCCCGGACCTGGGAGGGCTTTCAGCACGCCATCGGCCGCGGCCAGTACGAGCGCATCGTGCCGACACCGATCTTCTCGATGGACTTTTTGCGGCAGGTGGGCGATTACCTGTCCGATCTGCGCGGCACCTTCACGCTGCCGATCGTGATCGCGGGCCTGCTGCCCTTCGCGGCCTGGAATGTCCGCGTGGGCCCGCGCCGCCATCAGGCGATCGTGCCGGCCGTGATTATGGCGCTGCTCGCCGTGAGCCTGATTGTCATGGAAGAGGTTGTCATGCCCGCCGGCCAGGACACCGCCTGGCTGAGCATACCCTACCATGGTTTGATCGTGCTGATGGCGATTGTGATGACCATCGGAGTGGCGGTGATCGTGGTCACGGAGGTCAGGGACCTCTGGCAGACCGCCTTCGGACGCTCCACCGCCAACCTCTCGGACCGCCTGCTGGCGGGCCTGGTGCTGCTGGGCGTGGCGGCCGTCGTGCTTCTGGTCGAGATCGTACTGGCCGGGAAGGTCTTCGACCAGGCTTCCGGGCTGACATCCATGGAGCGCGCGGGTGTGTTCGCCTTCATGCTCGGGCCGCTGGTCCTGGCGGGTATGATCTGGCGCCTCTCATCCTCCGAGTCGGAATTGCGCATGGATTTCGACGACTCCAACCGCAAGTGGATGCTGGCCACGCTGGCGGGCTTCCTGGTGATGAGCGTGGTGCTGGTGGACCTGGCGAGTCTCAAGGGCGACATTCAGGACATGTTCATTCAGCGGGTGAAATTCATCTCCTCGCATGCGCTCTTCGCGTTCTGGGTGGGCTACGGCATCGTGATCGGTCTGGCGACGCTGGCCGCCTGGCTGGTCCGCTGGCGGGCGCTGGCCTACATCGCGATCGCCGGCGCGCTGATCGTGCCGCCGCTGATCCCGCTGGCGGAGAACGCCTACAACAAGGAATTGATCCGCATCAACGGCGGCGCCGAGATGAACGGCCACGACTACGGCTGGCAGTTCGGCAACTACCAGTTGCGCGGCGCCGAGGCCATCGTCGAGGAATTGAGCCCCAACGAGGAACCGCCGCCCAATCCGGAGTTCCCGCCGGAAATGGGACCCGGCGCAATCTTCTTCGGCGGCACCGATCCGGGACGTTTTGTCCCCACCTACATGATTTACAACGCCGTGGTGCGACCCGACGTCTTCCTGATCACCCAGAACGCGCTGGCCGACAACACCTACATGAGCGTGATGCGCGATCTCTACGGCGACGCGATCTGGATTCCGGCGGTCGTGGACGGCAACCGTGCTTTCAGCACCTACGTCGAGGATGTGCGCGCCGGACGCACGCCCGCCAGCGCCGACATCAAAATCGAAAACGGCCGCGTGCAGGTGCAGGGCGTCGGCGGCGTGATGCTGATCAACGGCATCCTCTGCCAGATGATCTTCGACTACAACAAGCGCACGCACGCTTTTTACGTCGAGGAGAGTTACGTCATCAACTGGATGTACCCCTACCTCACACCGCACGGACTGATCATGAAGATCAACTCCGAGAAGACGCCCCTGACCGAGGCCAACACGCGCGACGACCTGGCCTTCTGGGACTGGTACACGCGGCGCTTGACCGGCGAGCGGATGTTCCTGCGCGACGTGGTGGCGCGCAAGTCCTTCTCCAAACTGCGTTCGGCCGTGGCCGGCTTGTATGCCGCCAGGGGACGGATGGCCGAGTCCGAACAGGCCTTCCGCGAGGCGCTGGCGCTCTATCCGCTCAGCCCCGAGGCCAACTTCCGGCTGGCCGACATCTACCTGCGTGCCAACCGCGCCGGCGACGCGGTGACGCTGATGGAGAGTTTCTGCCGCCAGGATCCCGGTAACGACCGGGCGGCGCAGTTCGTCACCGAGATGAAAAGCCGCACAGCCCTCAATCAGCGCCGCGGCGAACTCGAGAAGAAACTCGGCGGCGCCGGCACGGCCATTGGCGACGCGCTGGAACTGGCCGATGTTTACCGCCGCCTGGGCATGATCCAGCCCTTCGTCGAACTCTGCCGCAGCCTGCTCAAAAACCAGCAACTGCCGCCGCAGGCCTATCAAAGCATCGCGCAGATGGCGGCGGAACAACGCATGCCGGACCTGCTCGGCGAAGCGTTGACGCTCTATTGTGGCAAGGCGCCGACGGACGGCAACGCCTGGCTCGAACTGGCGGGCGCGCGCGCCATGCAAAGCCACTGGGACGACACCCTCAAGGCGCTGCAGCAGGCCGTGCGCGTGGGCGGCGAAGCGGTCGTCGCGCGCGTCCGCACCGATCGCCGCTTCGCGCCACTGCAAAGCTGGCCCGCGTTCCAACGGCTGATCCAGACTGCGCCGATCGGTTTATGAACCGCTTTCTGATCGCGCGCGGCGACGGTAGACGCACCTTGCAGGATGCGCTGGCAACGCAGTTAAAGTTGTCGCGCAACGCCGCCAAGCGTTTGATCGACGCCCGCGGCGTCTTCGTCAACGGCCGCCGCATCTGGATCGCGCATCATGCGGTCAACACCGGCGACGAAATCGAGGTGGCCGGCGCACCGGAAACCGCCGGCGCGCCGCGCGTCGGCCGCGCCGCGCCGCGCGCCACCGTCCCGCCGGTGCTCTTTCGCGACACGCGCTATGCGGTCGTGGACAAGCCGGCCGGGATGCTGGCGAATGGCGCGGACAGTCTGGAAAGTTGCCTGCAGGCCGAATGGAAACTGCCGGCGCTGCGGGCGGTCCACCGCCTCGACCGCGACACCTCGGGCTGCCTGCTCTTCGCCCTCGACCGCGCGGCCCGCGACAAGGCCATCGAGGTTTTTGAAGACAAGGCCATCCTGAAACTCTACCACACCATCGCCGCCGGCCGCGTGCATGGTCCGACCGACACGCTGGACAAGCCGCTCGACGGCCTCACCGCCGTGACGCACCTGCGCGTGCTGGACGCCAACGAGCTCGCCTCGCATCTGCAGGTCAAACTGGAAACCGGCCGCACGCATCAAATCCGCCGCCACCTGGCCGCCATTCACCATCCCGTGCTGGGCGACCGCCAGTACGGCCGGGATACGAAACTACCGGAGGCCTTTCGCGAGGTCCCCCGCCAGCTGCTGCACGCCGAGCGCCTGGCCATGCCCCACCCCTTCACCGGCAAACCGCTCGTCGCCAGCGCCCCACTGCCACGCGACTTCCGCGAATGGCTGAGACGGTTGAAACTTTCGTAGCGCGAAGGACAGGTGGCGGAGGGAAGGTGGAAGGTGGGAGGCGGGAGGAAGGCGAAGGTCGAGCGGTGACAGTTTGCCTTTCCCCAATGAGGCTCCCAATGCGGCCATCTCGCTTTTTAATCGCCGTTCGGCAGTTCGAGTAGGCCGAGTTCCTTCAGGAAGGCGTTGTGTTTGGTGCTGGCGGAACGGATGTTCTTGTCGAGTTCGACCAGTCTGGCGTGCGTGGCAGCGAGGTCGATCTCAGGCTCTTCCTGGGCGGTGCTGATGTACCTGGAAATGTTGAGGTTGTAGCCTTCCTCGGCGATGCGTTCGAGGGAGACGCGCTTGGAGTAGCGCGGCTCCTCGCGGCGGTGCTGGTAGGTCTCGACGATCTTGTCGATATGCTCGTCGAGAAGGACGTTCTGGCGCTTGCTTTTTTCGAAGTGCTCGGCGGCGTTGATGAAGAGAACGTCGTCGGGCTTCTTGCACTTCTTCAGTACGAGAATGCAGACCGGGATGCCGGTGGAGTAGAAGAGGTTGGCGGGGAGGCCGATGACGGTGTCAATGCGGCTGTCCTTGAGGAGTTTTGTGCGGATGCGTTCCTCGGCGCCGCCTCGGAAGAGCACGCCATGCGGCAGGATGATGGCCATGACGCCCTGATCCGCGAGGTAGTGGAAGCCGTGCAGGAGGAAGGCGAAGTCGGCGGCGGATTTGGGGGCCAGACCGTGGTTCTTGAAACGCACGTCGTCGGCCACGTCCGCCTTGGGTTCCCAGCGGTAGCTGAAAGGCGGATTGGCGACGACGGCGTCGAACTTGGGCATCTTGGCGGGGTTGGTCTCGCGCAGAAAGTCCCAGTCGTTGCTGAGGGTGTCGCCGTGGTAAATCTCGAACTCGGTGTCCTTGACCCCGTGCAGCAGCATGTTCATGCGCGCGAGGTTGTAGGTGGTGATGTTCTTCTCCTGGCCAAAGATCTTGCCGATGCCGCGCGGGCCCATTTGCTTGCGAACGTTGAGCAGCAGTGAGCCGGAACCGCAGGCAAAGTCGAGTATGCGTCCCAGGTGCGGCACCTTGCCGGTCTTGGGTTCCTGACTGTCGAGGGTGACGATCCGCGAAAGAATGGTCGAAATCTGTTGCGGGGTGTAGAACTCGCCGGCCTTCTTGCCCGAGCCGGCGGCGAACTGGCCGATCAGGTATTCGTAGGCGTCGCCGAGGGCGTCAACGCTGGTGGAGAACTCGGCGAGGCCCTTGGCGATCTCCTTGATGATCTCGCAGAGTGTCTTGTTCTTGTCGGCGTGGGTGCGTCCGAGTTTGTCGGAGCCGAGGTTGATCTCGGAGAAGAGTCCCTGGAAGGTGCTCTCGAAGGATTCGTTTTCGATGTACTTGAAGCCGTCGCGCAAGGTGTCGAGCAGGTCGCCACTCTGATTTCGGGCGAGGTTGGCGATATTGGCCCAGAGGTGAGCCGGCTTGATGACGTAATGGACCTTGCGGCGCATCTGCTTCTCGAAGTCCACGACGTCGGCGGGGTTGTTGGCATACCAGATCGCCAGTGGCACGCGCGGATCGCCGGCGGAGATGGCGGGGTAGTCCCGGCCCAGTTCTTTCTTCGCGGCGGCCTCGTAATTGTCGGAGAGGTAGCGCAGGAAGAGGAAGGCCAGCATGTAGTCGCGGAAATCGTCCGCGTTCATCGCGCCGCGCAGTTGGTCGGCGATGTTCCAGAGGGTTTTGCCAAGTTGTTGGTGGTTTGGGTTTGTCATGGTGGCGTCGCCTGCAATCTTTCTTTCAACAGCCGCTCCAGCATTCCACCCCGCGCAACATGGGGCGTGAAGAGCGAATCGGCATGCTGGATGACGAATCGGTTGCGCGCCTCCGCCGCCGCAAGGTTGCCGGAGACATCGTGCATTTCCAGAATCAACATCCGGTTTTCCTCCAGCGCATTTCGCACGCCGGGCGCAAACGCGGTATCCTCGATTCCCCACGCCGGGCAGGCAATCACCCGCCGGCCGTTCTTGAGCAGCCAGTCCAGGATTTCCTTCTCTTTCGGCGAATGCCAGCCGCCGAGATAGACATCGGCCGCGGGCAGCCGTATGGGCGACATGCGTGTCGCCCCTACCGCACGGCTGCACAGCACGCCAAGTTTCTTCCCGCTCCAAAGCGCCGGGTTTCCAATGCCCCGAAATCCGCCACCGAATTCCTGCACGCACCGCCACGGATTCGTGCGGATGTATTCGGCGATGCGCTGTTCGGCCGCGGGCGTACGGACAATGCTCTCGTAATAATTGCGGTGCCAGATGCGTATGGCTCGGGGTGGCGTGTCGGGGGCGACATGCGTGTCAGGGGCGACATGCGTGTCAGGGGCGACATGCGTGTCAGGGGCGACATGCGTGTCAGGGGCGACATGCGTGTCAGGGGCGACATGCGTGTCAGGGGCGACATGCGTGTCAGGGGCGACAT
>JANYBP010000074.1 GCA_025360745.1 bacterium | reverse complement strand
CATTGGAACCAAGGTCTCCGCACGCGAAATCTCCTCGATCAACATCTCGCGTTCCGAGTTCCACGGTGAATGGAACTATACAATCAGACCGTCCATAACCAGAGCCTAAATGACTATGTTATTTATTGACGCCGCCTTAGTCCCACACTTGATCGGTTACACTTAGTCGCCCCGCTTAGTCGTTGGCTGAGTTTCAAATGTAGTAGCAAAGACCAATGAGTATTCACACGGAAAACTCGAAAGAACCAACATTCATAACTCGCCGGCTTGCCGTATTCGCGCTCTTTTGTTACATCATTGCCAGTGGGTTCAATACTCCCTCGGGAATTTCATGAAAATACCTTTGCACATTCGAAACAACGATATTGCCGATGCCTCGCCCGCCGTTAACCGCGAACTGGCGATCGAGCGCGACGTCAGACCCTGCCGCCGCGGCGATTGGGAAGCCAAGGCGCGCCTGGTGCGGCAATTCATGCCGTTGCTCACCAGTCTTGCGCACCGGCGCACCTCCGAAACGGTCGGCATCAACCGCCTGATCGAAGCCGGCAAGGACGGCATGCTCCGCGCGGTCCGCAAGTTTCGCCCGCACAGACACGAAAAGTTCGAGGTCTTCGCCCTCCAGTACATCGAATCCGCCATGGAACGCGAAAATTCGCCCCGCGGCTTCTGGAGGCGGCTCTTCCGCCTTTAGGAAAGCGACCACCTCCATGGCACGCGAACGCGGCCGACGCCGCAATTTTCCCAACCGATACGTTGTTCCGCTCCACCCCGACGGCGCGCCGCCCGATTTCCGCTCCCTCTTCCCGAACCCCGCGCCGTTGGAGGCGGACCTGGGGTGCGGCCGCGGACGCTTCCTGCTGGCCCGCGCCGCGCTGGCGCCGGGAAGCAACTTCATCGGCGTGGATTTGCTCTCGCGGCGCCTCGGCAAGTTCGACCTGCGCGCCGCCGCACGCGGCCTGACCAACATCCGCCTGCTTCAGGGCGATGTCCGGTACGCCCTGGAACACTTTTTCCCGCCGGCCTCGCTCAGCGTCGCCTACCTGCTTTTCCCCGATCCCTGGCCCAAGCACCGGCATCATGCCCGGCGCATGTTGCAACCGTCCTTCATGGATTTGCTCCATCGCGCGCTGGCCGCCGGCGGACTTTTTCATTTCGCCACCGACCACCAGGATTATTTCGACGCCGCGCTGAAAATCTTCGCGCGCGATCCGCGCTTCGAGCCGGCGCCGCCCTTCGAACCGGCGCCCGAGGAACGCACCGATTTCGAAATGCTGTTCCTGGGTCTGGACCGCACCACCCGGCGCGCTTCTTTAAGAAAAAGATAACTACGAAAGGCGCGAAATACGCGAGAAGAATTTCTTTAATAATTTAAGGCGCTTCGAAGCCGGCGTGTTTTTCGCGCTGTTCGCGTATTTCGTAGTTAAAAGTTCTTCGTTATTAGAATTTCGCCGTCAATCCGGCGTAAACTCCGATGCGGCTGCTGGAAATAGAGGTCTGTTCCATCTGCGCGGAAGTGCCGTCGGCGTAATCCACCGTCAAATGGCCGGAGTTGTCGGCCAGGGCGATCCAACGCAGGCCGGCCGTGAGCTCCAGCACAGACGTCAACGCGATCGAGCAGGCGCCGTCCAGATCGAACCCGACGCCTTCCCTGCTCTCGTTGTGCAGGTTAGGTCCGCCCTGCCGCAGGTCATCGCGCAGCGTCCAGGCGCCCTCGCCATTCTGCTGAACCAGCCCGAGCAGCGCGGCGCTGCCGCCGATCGACACGCGGGGAGCGATCGGAGTCTGGAACTGGACGCCCAGCCGCGCCGCCCGCCAGTGGAACTCGTAATGGGCATTGACGCCCTGGTCGGGAAAAGGCAGGTTGACCGTCCGGTCGTTCAAAAAGGTCTGGACGCCCCGGCTATCCGTCAGCCGGTCGCGGTAATCCTGGTATCCGACAAAAAGCTCGATGCGTTGCCCCGCTCGGGCGGCAGCGCCGGAAAGCCGCAGCAAATCCAGGTAAAAATTCAGGTCGTAGAGTTGCGTATCGCCATCGGTCGAGGACTCCGAACGGGAGAACAGATAGTCGTTGAGATTGAGCGGCGGCTGGATCGAATCGGAATCGGTATTGCGCCCATCGAACAAATTGCCGGACCCGAAACTGCCTCCCAAGGCGATGGCCGGGGCCAGTTGCACGCGTCCCTTGATCAGCAGCAGCGTGCTGTCGATCCGGTCCCATTCCAGCTTGGATCGCAGCACGCCGTCCTGCGTCACACCTTGAACCTCCCACTGCCCGTAAGCGGTGGTCAGCCATGGCGCCACCGTAAGCGTGACAAACGGTTCGCGCCCCGCCTGCGGCGCAGCCTTGGCGGCGGGCGATGCCGTTGGATTTTGGGCATGGCCGAACGGAGCCAGCGACAGACCGAGGGCGAGAATGGCAAACGTGGATTTCATGGGGATGAACTCCTTCACAGCGATTCGCATTATGGCCTCTTGCTCGGGTCCGGACGACACGGAGGTCGTCCCTCCATTCATGAAAACACCCGTACGCCCAAAACTCACTTCACCGTCGGCGACGGAAGGTCGTTCAGCAACGGCGCGCGGTTGGTCGAAATGCCGCGGCTCTTGAGGTGGTCCATGACCAGCTCGGCCTCGCGCGGCAAACCGATGCTCGGAAGCATGACGGCGGGATCCGCGATGCCGACGGTCACAAATATGATCGTTTCGACTTGCAGTTTGGATTTGTGGTTCCAACTGAACAGATACTTGCCGATGATCGGAATGTCACCCAGCAACGGAATCTTGACCAGATCTTCACGGGTGTCGGTTTCGGTCAGCCCGCCGATCACGGCCGTGCGTTCCGCGCCCAGCGCGAATACGGTATCGAGCGTCGTCTCGCTGGTTTGCGGGTAAAGCGTGCCGTCCGGGGCTGGAATGTTCAGCACGAAGCGGCTCAACTTGGGTTGGATGCGCACGGTGATGTTGGTGTCCGTGTTAATCGTCGGGGTCACGTCCAGGGTGATGCCGAACTTGAAATAAGGCTGGGCCGCGTCCAGCGCATAGGTCGTCGTATTGGCTTGCCCCAGTTGCCCAGGCACCACCGAACCGCGAATGTTCGGCTGGTTTTGGCCGATGTGAATGTTGGCGCTGACCTCGTTGGCCACGATCAACTTGGGGTTGGAAACGATGCTGATGCCGTTCTTTTGCTGCAAGGCCGACAGGACCACCGCAAAGGCGTCCGCCGAAAGTACCGCCGTGCGGACATCGGTGAAGGTGTTGTTGATGGTGTCGGAAACGTCGGATCCGACCGTGCGACCGCGATCGATGCTGTCGGCGACCGTGCGCGCGCTGCCCGGGGCAAGCTCGATCTGATTGCCGTCTTTATCGAAATTCTGCGTGACCGTATCCGTGTTCTTGCGGGCGTCCGTTTCGGAAAGGGTGTTGGCCTTGGTCTTGGTGCGCAGGCGGTTGTCGGTAATGCTGCGTGCGAATGGCCCGGCGGAGGCGGAATACCTTTGCAGCGACTTCCAGTTGATGCCCAGGTCTTTGATGGCCTGATCGGTCAACTCGACAAACTTGGTTTCGATGTAGACCTGTTTGCGCTGCGTATCCACGGCCTTGATGACCGTGCGCACTTCCTGCAACTGGCGGTCGGTTGCGCGGACAACCAGCGAATTGCCGGCGGGAAAACCCACCACGCTGCCGCCGCTCCCGCCCAGGATGGAGATCACCACCGGCATCACATTGCTGACCGACGCGAAACTCAAAGGGAAATGTTCCGAAACCATCGGTTCCGCCGTGCCCGGCAGTTTCGGGCCGATGCTGTAAATCTGGGACCCCGCGGTCTTCTCGAAGATATCCAGGTTGAACTGATTGAGAATCGAAATCAGCGCCGGTTTCCATTCGACGTTGTCGAGATTCGCCGTAACCACATGCCCCGCCAGGTTTGTGGCGGATACAATGATGTTGGCGCCGGAAACGCGCACGAAAAGCTTGACCACCTCTTCCAGCGGCGTTTGATCCAGTTGAATCGAGATCAGGCTGGCGTTGGTGCTTACCTTCACCCCCGCCGGTATTTCTCCGCGCTCAACGTAGAGCGTATCCGTGCTGGGGGCGCGGACCGGTGGTTCCACCACCGGCGGCGGCGCGACGGCCGCGGCCGCCACGACCAAGGCGGAGGTGCTTGCGGCCGGCACACTTTCCACCGCCACAACCATCGCGGTGGGGCTTGCCAAAGGCGCGCGCTCCGGCGCATTTTCCACAACCTCCACGATCGAAGTGGCGGGAAGCGTGGCGAGTCCCGGATTGGTCGAGGCCGCCGTCAACAAGACCAGCGCGTTCGGCGGCGGAACTTCCTGTGGCGGCGGCGGCAGCGCCTGGGCGGCGGCGCCGCCCGCGGCGAAGGCCAGCATGACCGAAGCCGTCAAACCCATCCGGAAAAACTCTGCGAATCGTTTCATGACGAGACTCCTTAAACTTCGCGGTCGTTAATTTTGATGGATTGTGGCCGTTGCCGAGGCACCGCTGCCGTCTGTGAGCAAAACCGTGTTCACCATGTTCGACGAGACCGCTGTGGCGGTGTAGTTAAACGTGGAAAGATCACCAGAGGAGGGTGTACCAATGGAGGTGTTGGCGACCTGCCAGTGGTAAGTCCCGCTACCGCCAACGGCCGTGAACGTGACCGAATTGCTTAGCGAGATCGTCGTGGTGGACGGCGAGATCATGATCGAAGCGCCGCCGGCCGAGATCGTGGCGATGGCCGCATGGCCATCGACGTCGTAAACAATCACGTTATTGTTGCCCAGACGGGTGGCCTTGTAGTCGCCCTGACTGCCTCGGCCTATGATCGAGCCGTTGTCGTTATTGGCGACATGCCACGAATAGGGTTGATTTCCGCCGGACGCGGTGAAGACCACCTCCTGCCCGACGATGGAAATGGAGGCGGAGGTGGGGGTGATCGAGACATCCGATCCCGGGCCAACGCGCGGGTCGCTGACAAACGGATTGTTGGCGAAGTAACTGTCAAGGTCGCTGGTATTGACGCTGGTGTCTTCGCAGGCGGGCAGCACGGCGATCGTCAGCAGCGCGGCCACAAGCGATCCGAGACGGCGGAAGGTCATGCTCTTGATTGGCTTCTTCATTAGTTTCTCTCCTTGATCCTGATAGCTGCCCGGGTGTTCAGTGTTCAGTGTTCGGTGTTCGGTGTTCGGTGTTCAACGAAAATACATTTTCTATTGTGTCGTTCGGAATTCAGACGCCTAAACCCATTTGTTCTTTTCTTCCCCCCCTCCACCCTACACCTTCCACCCTCCACCCTCCACCTCATTTGATCGCCGGCACCACCAGCGCGTCCACGTTCTCCAACGTGACGCCTTGGTGCGTGATCTCCTGCACGCGCCAGCGATAGCGCACACCGTCCATTTCAACTCCGACCCGATCGCCCGTTTCGACCATCCGTCCGTTGATCACCGCCATGAAACGCAAGTTACCATGGGTCAAGCCCTGGATTTTCAATCGTTTGCGCGCCTCCTGCCAGCGGGATTGAACGGGGACGACCGTGACCGCCGCCTCCGCCGCGCGGACCAGTTCCGGCGCCGGACGATAACCAACCGGCCAGAACGGGTCGCGCCACTGCGGGGCAACGGCATTCGTAGCGTCGCCCGCGGCGGCCAGCGCGGGCGGCGCATTGGAAATCGCCTCGCCGTCGGCCCAGGCGCCCTGAACCAGCAGCGCAAGCAGCGCAGCGGCCAGTGTTTGGAAGCACGGCCTGCGAACACTGAACACTCGCCTCATGCTCCGCCACATCCGTCCAGCGGAACGACGGCGCGCCTGAACCCTGAACCCTGGAACCTGAATCCTCATTTTACTTCTCCCGCCGAAGTCGGGATGTTCTCGCCGGTCATGACCGGCCATTCGATGCGCACCGACAGGCCATGAGCGCGCGGATCGTCGGCACGGCCGTTGATGGCGATTTCGGTGATGCTCAAATACGGGTTGCTCGTTTCGAGCGCCTTGAGAAAATTCCGCACCTGCGCGTAACCCGCCGCGCCGATCACCTGGATGCCGTAGGATCGGAAGGTCCGGTTGGGCGCGCCCGCCGCGATCGGAAGCACCTGCAGCCCGATCTCCTGAATGCCGGTCAGTTTGACATCCGTCCGGCGGGCCGTCTGTTCGATGCCGTCCCTGACACTGAGCAGGTATGAACCGAGCACGGGCTTGACAAGGTCGTTGGACTCGGCCGCGTTAAGCTCGGACTGCAGCCTGCGATACTCGTTCCCCAGCAAGACCATGCTATGGACATCCCTGTCGGCCTTGGCAAGATTCTCCATGACGATATCGGCTTTTTTCGCGTTGCGGCGCTGCCGGGCCAATAGCGGATTGACCGCCAGACTGACAACGGCAAACACCAGAGCCGCCAACCCGATCGTGCCCAGCACCAGCACCTGTATGCGTTCCTTGCGTTCCTTTGGCAGTTTCATTAAAACACCCTCGGCGCGCAACGGATCACCAGTTCGAACACGCGGTCGGACTTGGCCGCGCCCGCGGACGGATCCTGACGGAAAGAGCCTTCGGGAATCGTCACGCTGTCGACCGCATTCGAAAAGGGCTTCTGGTTTTTGAAAATCGCCTGCAACAACAGCACATTGCGGTCGGCTTGCGGCCCGCCGGTGCGGCCCGCCAGGTGCAGTTCGAATCGCCGGCAAGGCGCGTTTTTGGGCCCGCCTAGAACCGCCGTCTCGGTCATGCGCAGTTCGGTAAGCTGCACGGACGGCGGACAAAGCGTCGCCAGCCTTTCGAGCCAGTCCGCCACCGGCAGACGCGTTCCCCGCCAGCCCTGAAGCTCGCCGTAAACCCCGCGGCAGACGGCCAGATCCTTGCCCATCTGGGCCGCCTCTTTTTGCCGCACTTCCATTTTTGCCCAGCGTTCCGCCGCGCTGCGCCTTTCGTTGTAACTGACGCGATAACGCTGCAAGGCCGAGGCTCCCGCCAACAACGCAAACAAGATCAGCGCGCCCAGCAATATCTTCAGCATCCGCTTGGGATGCATCGGCGTCACCACGCGACGCTCTTCGGGAAGCAGGAGATCCACATGCAGACTCATGACGAAGCCCTCATCACGCCCAGGGCGGCGCCCATGGCGGCGGCAAACCTGCTTTCGCGTCCGATGACTTCGTCAGGGATGGCGCCGGGCAGAGCCGGCAGGCAGGCCAGCGGATTCCAGACGGCGATCTCCACGCCCAGCGCCCGGTGCAGTTCCGCCCGCCAGTCGCGTGAGGCCGCGATTCCGCCACAGACGTAAACGCGTCCGATCCGGCAATTTTCGCGGTGCTCGATGAAGTCGCGCGAAATCAGCGCCTGACGGGTGAAGTTTTCCAGCCCGGCCGCCACCGGTTTCGAGACATCGAACGATCCGTCCATCAAAATCCCCTCGGCGGTTTCAAGATCGACCCCCAGCGTCTCGCGCACCCGCTGCGTAACGGCCGCGGCCCCGAAGTCGAAACGGCGGACCAGCACCAGCCCGCCGTGCGCGAAGACGGCCAGCAGACTGGAATTCGCGCCGAAATCCAGCACGGCATCCGCTGTTTCCGCGCCGGCGTTCACCCCCGGGCCACGCTGATAGGCGGTCAGCGCGGCCAGGCCGGATATTTCCAGCGAGCAGATCGCGGGCACGCCCGCGGGGAACAACGCCGGCAGGGACTGCGCCTCGACACTGGGCAGCGCCACCGCGAGCGCGCGCGTTTCTCCGTGGCCATGGACCATCGGAAGCAGTTCGTAGGCGATGCGATAAACCGTATCGTCCCCGATCGCCATCATCTCGCGAATCGGCAGTTCCGCGGTCTTGTCCATGCGCGTGGGCATGGTCAGCAGTTTGATGGTCGCCGCCGCACCCGGAACCGCCAGCGCCACGTATCGGCCACGCAAGGCCTTGGGCAGCTTAAACGGCGCCAAAGCCGGCAGCGTCGCGTCCGACTTCGCCGAGGGCAGACTCAGCGCCGGCAGAAAACCCGCCGCAACCAGCGTGATCTTGCCCTTGATGCGGCGCAAACGCACGGCCTTGACGGACGAATTACCCAAGTCGAGTCCCACGACATCCGCATATCGCGGTCTCCAGAAACGCAAACTGTCCGGCAGGTTCTGCATGGCTATTGCGATACTATCTCATCTGGGCGACGCGGAGCAAGTTCTCAATAAGATGTCCTGTGTTCGGTGTTCAGGGTTCAGGGTTCAGGAAATCGATAGCATTCGCGATTTCCATCCGCACACAGGCAAAGGCTTTCAACGATTTCCGTTTTTTGGAAACGGTTTCTCAATGGGCAATTCCTTCAATTTACCTGAACCCTGACACCCTGAACCCTGGTTTCTCAAATCAGTAGCGGTACATTTCCGCCTTGAACGGCCCGTCGACCGGCACGCCAAGGTATTTGGCCTGACGGCGGGACAAACGCTCCAGCCGCACACCGAGTTTTTGCAGGTGCAACGTCGCCACCTGCTCGTCGAGTTTTTTCGGCAGCACGTAGACGCCGACCGGGTATTTGCCGGGATTGGCGAAGAGTTCGATCTGCGCCAGCACCTGATTGGTGAAACTGCAGGACATCACGAAACTCGGGTGCCCCGTCGCGCAACCCAGATTCACCAGCCGTCCCTCGGCCAGCAGGATCAGCCGCTTGCCGTTGGGGAAATGGATCTCGTGAACCTGCGGCTTGATCTCCTCCCAGCGGTAGGAACGCAGCGCGACGGTTTCGATCTCGCTGTCGAAGTGGCCGATATTGCAGACAATGGCCTCGTCCTTCATCCGGCGCATGTGCCTGGCCGCGATCACGTCGCAGCAACCGGTCGCCGTCACGAAAATATCGCCCAGCGCGCAGGCCTCGTCCATCGGCATCACGGCGTAGCCTTCCATGGAGGCCTGCAGGGCGCAGATCGGATCGATCTCGGTCACGATCACCCGCGCTCCCTGCCCGCGCATGGCCTGGCAGCAGCCCTTGCCGACATCGCCATAGCCGGCCACCACGACAACCTTGCCCCCGATCATCACGTCGGTAGCCCGCATGATCCCGTCGGGCAGCGAATGGCGGCAGCCGTAGAGGTTGTCGAACTTGGACTTGGTCACCGAATCGTTGACGTTGAAGGCCGGGAAAAGCAGATTGCCGCGGGCGGCCATCTGCTGCAGGCGGTGCACGCCCGTGGTGGTCTCTTCGCTGACGCCGCGAATCTCCTTGACGATGCGGTGAAAACGCCGCGGATCGCGTTTGAGCGATTTCTTGAGTTGCGCCAGCAGCACGCCTTCCTCTTCGCTTTCGGGCTTGCGGTCCAGCACACTGGCGTCGTCTTCGGCCTGATAACCGAGATGCACGAAGATCGTGGCGTCGCCGCCGTCGTCAAGCAGCATGTTCGGCCCGCGGCCCGCGCCCCAATCCAGAATGCGATCGGTGTATTCCCAGTATTCCGCCAGCGTTTCGCCCTTGCGCGCGAAAACCGTCGTGCCCTTGACCGCCAGCGCGGCCGCGGCATGATCCTGGGTCGAAAAGATGTTGCAACTGGCCCAGCGCACCCGCGCGCCCAGTTTTTGCAACGTCTCGATCAGCACCGCGGTCTGAATCGTCATGTGCAGCGAGCCGGTGATGCGCGCGCCGCGCAGCGGCTGCCGGGCGCCGTATTGCTCGCGCATCGCCATCAGTCCGGGCATCTCCTTCTCGGCCAACTCGATCTCCTTGCGACCGAACGCCGCCAGGCCCAGATCCTTCACCTCAAACTCGCCGCCCTTGCGGGCCTTCGCCTTTTTATTCATTACCTTATCCTTACCGATGACTGCTTGGTGTTCAGTGTTCAGTGTTCGACATTCAAGCTCCGCTGTGGTTGGCCTCGCGCACTTTGCTCAAATAGGTCAGGATGCCGCTGGCGACGCCGTTGGCCAGCGACTGGCGGTATTCCTCGTTGCGCAGGCGCCGCGACTCCTCGGGACTGCTGATAAAGCCGGCTTCGACCAGCGTCGCGGGACAACCGGTGTTGCGCAACACCAGGTAGCGCGCGCGCCGCACGCCGCGATCCTCGCCGCAGGCATAACTCAACAGGCCGCGATGCACCCAATAACCTAGCACGGTGTTGGCCGCATCGTTCTGGTTGCCCAGCGCCGGCCCGCGTTCCCGCCGGCGCGCGACCTGACGCTTTTCGCTGGTGGATAGCGCGCCCGCCGCCGGCACGATGTAGGTCTCGATGCCCTGGGTGTGGCGGTCCGAGGCCGAGTTGAAGTGGACGCTGACGAAGAGGTCCGCGACGGCCAGCCGCGCCATTTCGCAGCGCTGATCGAGGCCGACTTCACGGTCGCGGTCGCGAGTCAAGCGCACCTGTATCCCGCAGGCCTGCAGCCGCAAGCCGGTCCGCCGCGCCACGTCGAGCGTCAGCGCCTTCTCCTCCAGACCGTCCGGTCCGCGCGCCCCCGGGTCCCCCCCGCCATGGCCCGGATCCAACACCACCAGCCGCGCTCCAAAGCCGCTCAAGGCCGCATTGGAATCCAACAGCGGCGCAATAATCGTCGTCGCATCGTGGCGCTCCATCCACCAGCTCGAACCCCGCCGCACCAGTTCGCCGTTGAGATAGAGCGCCCAGCCGTCGCTGAACACGCGGCGCGCGCCCGGCTCGAACGACAACTGCTGGTAGGTGTTTCGCAGCACCACCCGGCCGTCGCGCCCGACCGCCGGCGCCGCGAGTTTGTAACTCGCCGCCAGATCGTCCAGCCGCACCCAGTCCGGCGTCGAGGCGTGGAGCGGCAAAGCGGCCATTGCGCAGGCCAGCAACCAGAATGTAAATTGTAGGTTCACGACTGCCGATAGTGTTGTATGATACCTGGCTGTTGTCAAGCAACCGGCGCGGACATGCGCCGGTCCGGAGGAAACGAATATGGCGGAAATCACCCTGGAAACCGCGCAACCACGCGTGCGGGATCTGTTCAACCGCGGCTTCGCCGCGATGGAACACGACAACCTCGATTATGCGATCGACATGCTCAGCCAATGCATCGAGCTGGAGCCCGCCTTCCATCGCGCGCGCCTTTTTCTGCGCGCCGCCGAGGTCAAGTTGTTCCGTTCCAAGGGAGGCGGACGCATGGCGCGCATGATGGCCCAGGCCAAGAGCATGCCGCATCACAGCCTGGCCGTCGGCTTGCTCGCCGCCGGTAAACCCGGGGCCGCCATGCTGAAAATCGAGCAGGCGCTGCGCATCGATCCCGTCGGCACGAATCATCTCAAGTTTCTGGCCCGCGCCGCCGAAGCCGCCGACCAGCCCGAGGTGGCCATCCAGGCCCTCTCGTTCCTGCGCGAACAGGATCCGGCCGATTTTGCGGTGCTGGAATGGCTCGGAAAACTTTATCTCAAGGCCGGCCAGCCCCGCAACGCCCGCGAATGCTTCGAACGGCTGGCGGAAGCCGATCCGCACAACAGCGCGGCCTTGAAACTGCTGAAGGATTCGATGGCGCTGGACAGCATGTCCAACGACGGCTGGAACGAAACCGCCAGTTCCGGCGGCTCCTTCCGCAACATGATCCGCGACACCAAGCAGGCCGCAGTGCTCGAACAGGAGAGCAAAGCGGTCCGCAGCGAGGACGACACGGAAAACCTGATCCGCGAAAACCTGGAGCGCATTCAGCGCGAGCCGGGCAATATCAACTACCGGCGCGCGCTGGCCGATCTCTATATCTCACTCAACCGATTCGAGGAAGGCGCCACGGCCCTGCAGTCCGCCCAGGAGGCGGCCGGCGGCCACGATCCGCAGTTGGACAACCGCATCAGCCAGGTCAAGTTGCTGCGCTTCGACCACGAGATCGAAAAGGCCCGCGAAGCCGGCCAGACCGAAACCGCGGATGCGCTGGCCAAGGAAAGGCGGGAGTTTTTCTTCAAGGACCTGCGGGAACGCGTCGCGCGTTACCCGAACGACCTGCAACTGCACTTCGATTACGGCGTCGCCCTCTATGACAGGCAGATGATCAACGAAGCCATCCAGCAGTTCCAGCTCGCCCAGCGCAATCCGCAGCGCCACGTCGCGGCGCTCTACTACATCGGCGTCTGCTTCCAGACCAAGCAGCAGTACGACCTCGCCGCCGACCAGCTCGAACGCGCGGCCAAGGAAATATCCGAGATGAACGACGAGAAGAAACAGGTCGTCTACGCCCTGGGACAGGTCTACGAGGCCATGAAGAAACCGGACAAGGCGCTCGCCGCCTACAAACAGATTTACTCGATCGATATCGGCTACAAAGACGTCGCCCAGCGCGTCGAACGCAATTACCAGGCCGGCGCCTGAAGTGTGTTCGGTGTCCAGGGATTCGCTCCGCACACCGGTCGCCTCGCCCTACCCGATCACTTAAACTTCCGCATGTTGCTTCGCTTGCGAACAGAGCGAGCGGAAATTTGACGCTTCTTCGGGGCCGGCGGAACCTCGCTGATCGAAACCAGCGCTTCCGCGGCACCCCAGTGAATATATGCTTCCTTGCTTTGGAGGGCGGAGAGTAACGGTTGGATAGCGGCATCACTTTTCAGTTGGCCAAGCGCATTCGCGGCACTCGTGCGGACAGATGCTTCCTTATCTTGGAGGGCTGCGATTAGCGGCTGGATTGCAATGTCACTTTTCAGTTGGCCAAGCGCATCTGCGGCACACTCGCGAGCAAATGCTTCCTTGTCTTGGAGGGCGGAGAGTAACGGTTGGATAGCGGCGTCACCTTTCAGTTGGCCAAGCACTTTCGCGGCACTCCAGCGGATAATTTCTTCCTTATCTTGGAGGGCTGCGATTAGCGGCTGGATTGCGGCGTCACTTTTCAGTTGGCCAAGCGCATCCGCGGCACTCGTGCGGACAGATGCTTCCTTATCTTGGAGGGCTGCGATTAGCGGCTGGATTGCAGTGTCACTTTTCAGTTGGCCAAGCGCTTTCGCGGCACTCCAGCGAACATAGGATTCTTTGTCTTGGAAGGCAGCGATTAGTGGCTGGATAGCGGTGTCATTTTTTAGTTGGCCAAGCGCATCCGCGGCACACCCGCGAACAGATGCTTCCTTGTCTTGGAGGGCTGCGATTAGCGGCTGGATTGCAGTGTCACTTTTCAGTTGGCCAAGCGCATTCGCGGCACTCGCGCGGACAATTTCTTCCTTATCTTGGAGGGCTACGATTAGCGAACCCGCCACCGGAACATTAAATTCCGTGAGGGCCATCTCACTGAGAATCCTCATCGCCATGTTGGACAGCGGAAAACCCCTCAACACCCAGTCGGCAAGTTCAGACGCGACATCGCGTTGCTCCGTCGGAGGCACGGCGTCTTCGGCCTCAGCGGCAAGCAGAGCGGCAAGCGGGACTTGGAGCCGTAGTACATTCGTAACCCAAGGTCTTTGCTTATACTTGAACCGGCGCACTTTCTGCACAAAGCGGCGGGCTTCTTCCGGACGGTTCTGGACCATTGCCATGTACCCAACGCCAAGCCGGATGACCTCCTCCCATCGCGGATCGAAAAGATGCTTGAACGCCTCTGTCGCGAAACGTTCTTCCGCGTGCAGTCCCGCCGCGCAGAAGAATTCCTGGAAAGTGAGGTGGAGGAACCCCCACTCATCCGGGCCGCGCTCCAGAAAAATCTGAACCCCATCGGCCGCGCGTTTCAGGAATTCCTCCGCCGCCTGCCGCGCTTCGTCCAGTGGAACACTACGCTTTTTCTGCAGCACAGTCGCCAGCACCAAGATCACGTATTCCCGCGGCGCCCGGCCGGACGGATGATCTTTGTGCATCTTGCATGCCAGCGCTCCCAAAATCGGCAGCGCCTCGCCTTCATAGGAAAGTTCACCGGATGCCTTGCCGACCGACTCGGCCACGATTCTGCGCGCCGTACCCCACGCCTCGCACAAGCAGCGGGAAAAGATATCGTAGAACTGCACCCGATGGCCTGGTACGCGCCCCTCGGCGCGGTGGATCAGCGCAAGTCCGGACAGCAGAAACGGATTGCGAACCAGGGCTTTCAAACGGGGATTTACCGTCAGCGATTCCGACAACTGCGCCGCGGCCCGGGCGCCCGCCGCCGGGTCGGCTACACCGTTGTTTTCCCAGCGCACATAGGCTTGGCAGAAGGCGCCAATGTACTTCTCCACCTGCTCGTCGCTGAACGACCGCAAAAAAATCTCTTTGCCGCCCGATAAAGCGAAGCCCCGGTAACCCACGACGCGCGACGAGACGACCCAGCGATTGCCCGTATACTGCGAGGCGAATGTCTCCAACCAGGTGTGAATACTCTCGCGCTCGGCGGATTGAACCTCGTCCAATCCGTCGAGCAGCAGAAGACACTCGCCCGCCTTCATGCGCGCTTCAAGAAATCCCTTGAGGGCATCGGGGGCGCCCAGATTCCTGGCGTGATAATACCGCGCGAGACACTCGATCACCGGAGCCGTGCTGCCCAGTTCGCGCCGGATTTCGGCCAGTCGTCCGACGCTCACGGGTAACGGCAATAGTCGCTCCGCGATTCCCAGATCGAGTCCCAAACCGTACGCGCCTCGGGCGGCGGCGACTGCCAACCACCTGAGTAAAGTGGTCTTGCCGCTTCCTGGATCGCCAAGCACCACCAGAGCGCGATTCTGACGGAGGACATCTTCCAACGACGCCTCGCGGGTAAATTCACCGTCGGCATCGGGATGGGCGAAGGGAATCTCATCGCGTTCCTCCGCCAACTTTTGTCGCCGAGCAGCCCCTTTGACATCGCGCGCACGACGTTCCGGACGCCAATTCATCCTCTTGCGTTCAGTCATCTGCACGGTACTCGGAACAAACACATCCCGGATGTCCAGAGCAGGCGGTTGCTTTTTTGTCAGCCGAAACCCAACGTAACGCAATAGACTGATCTCGGAACTCAGGGCGTAGTGGCGAAAAGCGTCCCACAATGCATGGTCGTGGCCATCCAGAAATTTGGCGGAGTCGCGTTTGGCCGCCATTGTGGCCGGGTAGACGTAGGCGGGAATGCCATCGCGTTTCGTGATGCCGAGAGGAGCGCAGTCTTTTTGCTCTTCTGGCGAGAGGAGCAGGTAGATGTCTTCGGTCAGCGCAACGCCGTTGGGTGGGGTGGTGGACTCCAGATGTCCACACATGTTCAACGTATCGTCGCGCAGTTTACCCGTGTCAGGCTGCCATTGGACAAAACCGGCATGCACGGCGATCCGCGCCGTCAAGTTGGACTCCAAGGCAACGCGTTGCCAGAGCGCCCTGGCGGCCCGAAACGCCTGAACTGGCGCGAGCACGAGCGTCGGGCCGGCGACATCCGTGAAAAACAGCATCACCCCGTCGCCCGCCCAGTGCAACGGCCACGCTGCGCCATAGGTGCGGGCGATCCATTCGACTCCCGCGGTGTAGTCGCGATAACGGCGGGCGACGATATCGGCGGGCAGCGTGGCGGATTCTTCAGTGGAACCGGTGCGGTCGATCTTTACGAAGGCCAACGACACGCGCTGGCCTTCCTTGAACGCTTCCCACCATGGGGGCGCGGTTTCGGACGTGTCGGTCACGGTTCCCTCGCTGGTTGAAGGCGCAAAACGACGCGGAAATGGCCGCCTTCAAGGGAGAACCCGGGCTCGGGGAGGCCATTTGCCTTCATACGTCGGATCATTTCCGGAATACCCATGCCGAGGCTCTCGCGGCGGCGCATGCGGCTCATCAGACTGACGATCAGCGGGTTCCTGTATTGTTTAATCCCGGCGCGGCAGATGCTCTCCAGACTGAGCCGGTTGAGTAGAACGCCTGGGTTGACGATCTCCACCCGGTCGTCGAAGACGAAAACGCAGGTCTGAGAGGAGGCGCGGTAGTCGCGGTGCACCAGCGCATTGACCAGCGCTTCACGCAATACTTCCAGGGGCACACCCTTTTCGACTCGCTCCAGACCCTGGATCGATGCGGGGTTTACCATGTGGCGATTCAGAAAGTCGGTGGCGCTCTGCAGTTGATCCGGCAGGCGACCGCCAATCTCATGTTTGTCCAAGAACTCACCGGAGATATTCGTCCCCTTGAAGCGAACCGCGGAGACCCGTGCATCCAGAAGCCACCGAAGCGGGTCTTTCCCAAAGAAAAGTATTCCTGAAACTGTCGGCCGGCCGTCGGGATCCAAGGCGCCGAGGGCCTGAAGGTAGAGGTCCAGCCCCTCATCGGAAGGCAACTCGTCGTTGGTGGTCGTCAGTATGTCGCGGATGGACTTTTCGTCCAAAGCATCCCGCGTCGCGTTCTCTATGGGTTGCTCGTCAAAGTGATGGTCCACTGACTGAGCCATGCGAACCAGTTCATCCCGCGTGGCCGGCCTGGATTGGGCGGCGTCCCGTACGAAGCAACGCCCGTCCACAAGGTAGGGGCGATCCGGGCCAAAAGCCGGAACCTGAACGATGAGCAGTAGTTCCTTCCCGCATTCGGCTTTGACCACCTGACACGAGATGGAGGGCCTGATGCGATCCTGGCAGAGGCTGGAAATCTGGCGCATGAGCGCGTCGGCCTGCTGGAGGGTGCCAACGCCAGTCGGTGTTCCGTCGTCTTCCACGCCGACAAGGATATGGCCGCCACCCGCATTAGCGAACGATGCGACTGCTTTGGAGATATCGCCCGCGTCGATCTTGTAGTCGTTGCGTACGACGGACTTGAACTCCGTGATCGAGTCCTCGCCCAGGCGGAGTGTCTTTTCAATGTCAGCATCGTTCAGCATAAATCGTCTCACCCCTCAGTTCGGATCGCCGCCGTTCGTTTATGAGAAATATACGCAAGCAGCCATCTTAGCGCAAGTCCACCATCGGTCCAAAGCCGAACCCTCCACTAAACAGCCGCAAAAGCCGGCGTTCAAAACAAAAAAACGAGGCCGGGTGGTCCGGCCTCTCGCGCAACTGTCCTGACTCCGCGTTACGGGTTGCCGCCCGGGGGCGGCATCTCGCCGGGAGGCGGTTGTCCCGGCATGCCGCCGGGCGGATTGCGCGCCGGGGCGCCGCCTTCCAGCGCGCCGGGCTGTGCCGCCATCGGACGCGACGCTGGGTGTCGTGTTTCCACTTTGCGCTTCTCGCTGGAACTGCGGACGGGGGATTTGGTAGGATTGGCTTCCATGACGCCGCCGCCGACATTCGATTTCTGGTACGCCGTGCACAACACGCGGATCGTGATGCTGCCGAGTCAGCGTCTGGAGACCTTCGGCGCGACGAACGTGCATTACCATTTGATCAGCGAACTGATGGATACGGTGGGCAAGGTGCGGGTGCGCGAGGGACAGATCCAATCCTATCGTCCGAAACTGATCACGCCGCACGGACTGGCCGAGTCGCTGCTGGAGGGCTTCGGCGAAGAGGCCGAACGCTATGTGGACTGGCTGCGCGAGCATGAGCGCGACCTGCGCATCCTTCAGTACGGGTTCGCCATCCGCAAGGAGCAGTTCAACGAACACATCGTCAGCGCGCCTTTGGAGCAGGTGATCGAACAGGTCAAAAAAGAGGTCGCAGCCCGCGACGGCGCCTTCGAGGCCATCGTGGTCGGCGTCGAAAAGCCCTGGGAAGTCTGCCTGATCCGGCTGATGACCGAAGTCAGCGGCCACTCCTTCCCCGGCAACGTCCGGGAGTTGGAGCGGCGGCGGGCGTTCCAGTCCGGGGACGGGGCCGCCGACGGCACACGGGAAGAACTGGAGTCCGATTTCGCCGCCGCCGGCCTGGACCAGGCGCGAGTCAAGGCGCTGGGCCAGAAGCTGCAACGGCTGGGTCTTTTCAACCAGTACGAAGATCGTTTCTTTCAATTGCTTAAAGGACACGGTCAAGGTGGATAGGCTGAAGGCTGTTAGACTGAAGGAACCATTCCATGAACGGCATGACGATAACGGAAAAGATTCTCGCCCGGCACTCCGGACGGGACCGGGTTAGCCCGGGCGAAAACGTGTGGGTCGAGGTGGATGTCCTGCTGACCCACGACATCTGCGGGCCGGGCACGATCGGCGTCTTCCGGCGCGAATTCGGCCCCAAGGCGCGCGTCTGGAACCGCGAAAAGGTCGTGATCATTCCGGATCATTACATCTTCACCGCCGACGAACTTTCGCATCGCAACGTGGAGACCCTGCGCCAGTTTACCATGGAGCAGGAGTTGGCCTATTTCTACGATCCCGGCACGCCGGGCTACCGCGGCGTCTGCCACGTCGCGCTTCCCGAGGCCGGCCATGTCCGTCCCGGCGAAGTCATTGTCGGCACCGATTCCCATACCTGCACCCACGGCGCGCTGGGGGCCTTCGCCACCGGCATCGGCAACACCGACGCCGGCTTCGTGATGGGCGCCGGCAAAATCCTGCTCAAGGTGCCGGAGACGATGCGCTTCCGCTTCGACGGCCGGGCGCCGGACTACATCATGGGCAAGGACATGATCCTCAAGGTCATCGGCGACATCGGTTTCGACGGCGCGAGTTACGCCGCGATGGAGTTCAGCGGGTCGGCGATCGATGCGCTTTCGATCGAGGGCCGCATGACCATCTGCAACATGGCCATCGAGGCCGGCGGCAAGAACGGCATCGTCGCGCCGGACCAGAAAGCCGTTGACTACGTGCGCGCCCGCACCTCCAAACCGTTCGAGGTCGTGACCAGCGACCCGGACGCCAGGGTGGCCAGCGACCGGGTATACGACGCCGCGGCCCTCGAACCGTGCGTGGCCGAACCGCATCTGCCGTCCAAATATGCGCTGGCCCGCCAGCGCGGCGACGTGAAACTCGATCGCGCCTACATCGGCTCCTGCACCGGCGGCAAGATCGAGGACTTCGTGGCCGCCGCGCGGGTGCTCAAGGGCCGCAAGGTGGCGATCGACACCTTCCTCGTGCCGGCCACCTGCGAAGTGGCCCTGGCGCTGATCGAGACCACCATCGACGGACAGTCGCTGGTGGAGGTCTTCGCCGACGCCGGCTGCCTCGACATCGCCCCGCCCTCCTGCGCGGCCTGTCTCGGCGGACCGATCGACACCTTCGGCCGGACGCACGGGAGCGAAGTCGTGATCAGCACGACCAACCGCAATTTCCCCGGCCGTATGGGCTCGAAACAGGCCTCGGTTTATCTCGCTTCCCCGCTGACCGTGGCCGCCTCGGCGATCACGGGCCGCATCACCGATCCCCGCGAGTTCCTAAAGCAGGTTCATCCATGAGCACACAATCCACCCCCCGTTTCAGCGCCAGGGTCTATGTGGCCGGCGACAACATCGACACCGATCAGATCATCCCGGCGCAATACCTGAATCTTGTGCCGACGAATCCCGAGGAGTACATCAAGCTCGGCAGTTACGCGCTGAGCGGCCTGCCGGACGGCTGCGCGCCTTTCGTGCCTCCGCCGGGCCCCAGGTCGCCCTACGGAATCGTCATCGCCGGGCGCAACTTCGGCTGCGGCTCGTCGCGCGAGCATGCCCCCGTGGCGCTGGGCGCGGCCGGGGTGCGGGCGATTGTGGCGGAATCGTACGCCCGCATCTTCTTCCGCAACGCCGTCGCCACCGGCGAATGCTACCCGTTCGAAACGGCCGTGCGCCTGCTGGATCGATTTCAGACCGGCGACGAGGCCGAGATCGACGTGCCGGGCGCGACGCTCACCAACCGCCGCACCGGCGAAGTCTTCAAACTCCAGCCGCTCGGGGCCGTTGGCCCCGTGGTCGCCGCCGGCGGGATTTTCGCCTACGCGCGTCAGGCGGGTATGTTGAAATAGGGGGAATGTGTCCGGTGTTCGGTGTTCGGCAAAATTCGTTTGGATTCATGAAATGATCGTGTACGAGAGATAGCACAAACGCTATAAACAGTGCATTCGAATGTTCAATGATCCAGAGCAAGGACATAATCGCTGAACACCGAACACCTGATTAATTGCCGCTAAGGAACCCGCCGCCATGTCTGCCACCATCATCGCGCTCGCCAATCAGAAGGGCGGAGTCGGCAAAACCACGACCGCCATCAACCTGGCCGCCGGTCTGGCCGAGCGCCACAAGAAGGTCTTGCTGGTGGACATGGATCCCCAAACCAACGCCACCAGCGGCGTCGGCGCCCGGGCCTCGGAGAAAGGCTCGATCTACGATGTGCTGCTCGGCGACGCGAAACTGGCGGACACGCTGGTCAAAACCTCCCTGCCGCGGCTCGACCTGATACCGTCGGAGGTGGACCTGGCGGGCGCCGAGGTGGAAATCGCCCGCGGCGAGCGCCATCTCTACCGGCTGCGCGACGCCCTGCGCCCCTTCGCGGCCGACAGCCACTACGATTTCATCCTGATAGACTGTCCGCCCTCGCTGGGCATTTTGACGATCAACGCCCTGGTCGCGGTCGATTCGGTGCTGATCCCGCTGCAGTGCGAATACTACGCGCTCGAAGGACTCAGCATGATCAACCGACTGATCCTGCAGTTGCGCCAGAATGGAACCAATCCGGCGCTCGAAATGGAAGGCATCGTCTTGACCATGTTCGACAATCGCACGAACCTCTCGACCCAGGTCGTGGACGAGGTGCGCAAGCACTTCGGCGAAAAGGTCTTTCAGACGGTGATCCCGCGCACCGTGCGGTTAAGCGAAGCGCCCAGCCACGGCCTGCCGGTGCTGCAGTACGATGCGCACTCCACCGGCGCCGAGTCCTACCGGGCGCTTGCCAAAGAATTTCTGCGCCGCCGCAGCCCGCTGCGCCAACTCGCCGCCGCCGTCTTCGGCGCCACCCCCGCCCCCACCCTCGAAGCCGTGGCCGCCGAGAACGCCGCCGCCACCGCGCCCGTGGCCACGGCGCCGCCCGCGCCTGACACCGCGCCGTAATCGCGACTAGGGGTTCAGTGTTCGGTGTTCAGTGTTCGGTAAAGCAACCCCTATATTCGTAAATCACGGATTATCGCAACCAGAAGTTGCGTTCCGCCTTCGTACCCGCCGTCCTGCCGATCTCCGCCTTGATTCCACGTTCCGCGTTTTCTTTGACCTCTGACTTCCCACTGTTCACTGTTTACTCTCCGCTCTCCTCCACCCACTTGCCCTCCCGCGCGTTTCGGCGTAACGGTTCCAACTCGCACATTCTTCGAGTTGAAATGGGAGGCTGAAGAGCGCGAGAGCGTGAGGGCGGGGCGGAATTCTCAGCGTTGAGAAGAAAAAGATTCTTCGAGACGCTTTTTTTGTTGACTAAATAGCCTAAGGTGTAATGCTTAGGGCATGGACACAACCATAAACGGCAAGGGAAGGCACTATCGGCTCCGGGACGCGTATGTGCGGCGACTCGGGGAAATCGGCGCGTTGGTGGAGGGCACCTTAAGCAAAGTCAACAGGAACGGCCGCAAGGCGCCGACCTGGCAGCTGACGTTCAAAACCGCCGGTAAGACGCAAACCGTCTACGTGCCTGTCGACCTGGCCCCGGAGGTTCAAGAATGGGCAAACGAGTTCAAGAAGCTCAAGCAACTGGTGCGCAAGAT
>JANYBP010000065.1 GCA_025360745.1 bacterium | reverse complement strand
AATTCTCACTATGGCCACATGAAGTGCGGTCGGGACGGAGCCCGACCCTCCAAAAGCTCGAAAACCCGCCGTTTCGTCGCCTGGAGAGACGACCTCCGTGTCGTCCGGGCCCGAGGAAGCGGCCATAATGCGAATTGCTGGCTGATGGTTTGCGGTACGCGCAACGGTTATGGTATAAGGCAAGGCGTGGACGGCGGTCACCAGGTGGAGCGACCGCCGGCGCCAGGAAAAGCGCGAACAGGGTGGAAGGTGCGAAATGGTCGAATTTAAGTTCAACCCGGGTTACAACACATTCGATTCCGACTCCTACGTGGTGCATCTGGAGAATCCGCCGCTGGACAAGCCGGCCTTGTTCCGCAGCACTTTTCCTTATGACGAGGCGCCGCGCATCGGGTTCAACCACCGTTTGACGCCCATGCGCATGCCCCGGGATATCTGGGTTACCGACACCACCTTTCGCGACGGGCAGCAGGCGATGCCGCCTTACACGGTCAAGCAGATCGTGGACTTGTACAAGTTGCTGCACCGTCTGGGGGGAAAGAAGGGACTGATCCGGCAGACCGAGTTTTTCATCTACACGAAAAAGGATCAGGAGGCGCTCGATCAGTGCATGTCGCTCGGATACCGCTGGCCCGAGGTGACGGGCTGGGTGCGCGCGCATCGCAAGGACCTGGAATTGGCCAAGCAAATGGGGCTCAAGGAAATTGGCATTCTAACCTCCGCCTCCGACTACCACATTTACCTGAAGTTGAAAAAGACCCGCCGGCAGGCGCTGCACGACTATCTGCGCATCGTCAAGGATGCGATTGACGTCGGCATTACGCCGCGCTGTCATTTCGAGGACGTGACGCGGGCCGATTACTACGGGTTCGTGGTGCCTTTTGCGCACGAGTTGATGCAGATCGCCGAGAAGAACAAGGTCACGATCAAGATCCGGATCTGCGACACGCTGGGACTGGGCGTGCCGTATCCCGGCGTGGCCATGCCGCGCTCGGTGCCGGGCTTGATCTATGGTCTACAATATTACGCCGGTGTTCCCAGCGAGTGGCTGGAATGGCACGGACATAACGATCTGTTCCTGGTGACCGCCAACGCCGTGACGGCCTGGCTTTACGGCTGTTCGGCCGCCAACGGCACGCTGCTCGGGATCGGCGAGCGCACCGGTAATCCGCCGCTCGAGGGGCTGGTGATGAATTACCTGCAACTGCGCGGCAACGACATGGGAATCGATACGACCGTGATCACGGAAATCGCGCAGTATTTCGAAAAGGAACTGCATGTGCCGATCCCGCCGTACCAGCCCCTGGTTGGACGGACCTTCAACACGACCCGAGCGGGAATTCACGCCGACGGGCTGCTGAAGAACGAGGAAATTTACAACGTCTTCAACACCGAAAAGATACTCAACCGTCCTTTTGAACTGGCTCTGACCGACAAGAGCGGCGCGGCCGGCGTGGCGCTCTGGATCCGCCAGCGTTTTCCCAAGGCCCAGAAACCGGCGGCCAAGACGGATGCCGGCGTCCAGCGCATCTGCGAGTGGATCATGGCCCAATACGATGCCGGGCGCGTCACGGCCATCACGGACGAGGAAATGAGCCAACAGGTGAAGCTCAACATGGCGGACTGGCTGCTTGCCAACGGATATGAAGCGTGAAATTGTAATCTTCGGCCATCCCGCTTTGCGTAAACGCGCGACCGGGGTGGATTGCGTTGACGCCGCCCGCAAGCGCCTGGCCGACGACATGCTTGAGACGATGTACGAGGCCAACGGACTGGGCCTGGCCGCGCAGCAGGTTGACGAAACGCACTCCCTTTGCGTGGTGGATGTGCCGGCGGAATTGGACGTGCTGCTCCCGGATGGCCCGCGTCTGAACCCCGCCGTCGTCATGCCGTTGATCATGTTCAACCCCGAGATCGTGGCGCGGGCGGGCAGCGAGGCGCTGACCGACGAGGGCTGCCTGAGTTTCCCGAAAATGTACGCGCCGGTGTTACGCGCCGGCGTGGTGACCGTGCGTTTTTTGAATTTTCGCGGACAGGTTCAAACCTGCGAAGTTCGCGGTTTGATGGCGCGCGCGGTCCAGCACGAAATAGATCATTTGGCGGGAGTCTTGTTCGTGGATCACGTGGCGGCGGCCGATCGCGAGGCCCTGGATGCGCAGCTCAAGGAAATGGAGCGCCTGGGGCGGGGGAAGACAGGTTAGTGAACAGTGGAGGGAAGAGACGGCCTTTCGCGCCTAGTTAACTACCCGCTGTTCACTGTTCAATTTTCGTTGGATTCCCCCGCCGTTCCCGGAAAAAATCCTGTAGAACCTCCCGGCAGGCTGCTTCGCACACGCCGGTTATGACCGTTGGGCGGTGGTTCAGCGACGGGTGGTTGAGGATCGTAAATACCGAGAGCGCGCCGCCGCGCTGCGGGTCCGGAACCCCGTAAACCACGATTGGAATGCGCGCCAGAACGATGGCCCCGGCGCACATGGGGCAGGGCTCCTTGGTCACATAGAGGGTGGTGTCTTCCAGGCGCCAGTCGCCCAGCGCCGCGGCGGCCTGCGTGATGGCGATCATTTCGGCGTGCGCCGTGGGATCCTTCAGCCTCTCGACCTGATTGAAGGCCCGTCCGATTACACGCCCCTGAAAGACCATGATCGCGCCGATGGGAACCTCCCCGTCCCCGGCGGCCCGGCGGGCTTCCCGCATCGCCAGTTCCATGTAAAATTCGTGGCTCTGTTCCTGCATCACGGCCAACAAACCACGAAAGAGTATCCGGCGTCAAGCGGCAGCAATTCGCATTATGGCCTCTTGCGCAGGTCCGGACGACACGGAGGTCGTCCCTCCATTCACGAAAACACCCGTGATTCCCAAGTTTTTGGTGGGACGACCTCCGTGTCGTCCG
>JANYBP010000009.1 GCA_025360745.1 bacterium | reverse complement strand
ATTCTCACTATGGCCACATGAAGTGCGGTCGGGACGGAGCCCGACCCTCCAAAAGCTCGAAAACCCGCCGTTTCGTCGCCTGGAGAGACGACCTCCGTGTCGTCCGGGCCCGAGGAA
The DNA here is from genome assembly GCA_025360745.1 of bacterium. Classification (GTDB taxonomy): domain Bacteria; phylum Verrucomicrobiota; class Kiritimatiellia; order CAIKKV01; family CAIYGI01; genus CAIYGI01. The sequence goes on along the minus strand of JANYBP010000009.1, from coordinate 28,370 downwards.
GCGGCCATAATGCGAATTGCTGCCTGCTTCTGTTCCGTGCCTTGCTCGTTCATCGCGCCGCTTCCTTTCCGGACCCTTGCCTGCAACCGCCTTTGCCTCGCGCCTTGCCGCCACTGCAACAGGCCGGTGCCGCTTCGCTGGATTTCTGTTCGAACACTCCCGCCGCAAACTGCCGCATCGCCGACATCGACCCCTTCTCGACCATGTGCCCGACGGCAATGGCTTCGCGGATCTCTTCGGCCGTGATCCCCAGTTCCCGCGCCTTCCCGACGTGATAACTCAGACACGGTTGGCAATGCGCGCCGATGGATGCCCCAACCGCGATCAACTCTCTGACCTTGTCGTCCATGGTAGTCCTCTCGGCGCCAATAGCGCCTATTCGCAGCGTTTGCGCTGCCGTCTGCATATCTCTTCCGGGGCGCACACCAGCACACGCCGCAGGGCCGCGGCATCCTGCTGCATGGCAATCTCGTCGGCCAGGACACTCACCAGCCACTTCATCAAGGGTCGCACCTTCGCGCCGTCCGCGCCCTCGGGCAACCGGTAGTGCATCCAGCGCCCCTCCTTGCGCGCGGCCAGCAACCCGGCTTCGCTCAAGAGGGAGAGATGCTTCGAAACCGTCGAGGGCGCCAGCCCCAACACTTCCACAATCTGGCAGGCGCACAACTCGTCGGGCTGCACCAGCATCAGGATGCGCAACCGCTGGAGGTCCCCCAGCGCCTTCGTCACGCGCAAGGTCTGTCGCATCGTTTCGTTCGTCATGTGCCGTTTCTCCTGTCGGTCCGCACAGGAATGCCGTCCGGGTCGCCGAGGATCCGCAACGCTTCTATGTTTCGACAACTGACGAAATACTAGCACGGACGGGGCGCGCCGTCAATGGCTTGCGCCTGCGGCCACCCCGGCGGCGCCCAGGTCAACGCCGAACTCCTTCCACTTCGCCAGGATGTCCTCGCGCGAGAAGAACCCCTCGTGCCGGAACAACTCCTTGCCGCCGGCGTCGTAGAAGATCTGCGTCGGGATGATCTTGATCCCGTACTTCGGCCCTTCATCCGGGTTCACCCAGACATCAATGAACTGGACGTCCAGCTTCCCGGCAAACGTCTTCTTCAACTCCTCCAGGATCGGCGCCATCATCTTGCAGGGGATGCACTTCCCGGCCCCCAGGTCCACCAACCGCGGCAGGTTCGCCGTCGCCGGCACGGAAACGACCCGTACCGCGTTAGTCGCGGCCGGTGCGGCCGACATCGGACAGACGCCACCGCTGCAAGCGACCGATCCTTGCCGCGAGAGTTTCGCGACGACCACCGCCGCGACCGCCACTGCCAGCACAACCCAGATGGCCCAAACCTTCCGGTTGCCGCTGCCGCCCTGCTTGCTCTCATTCGTCTCGTTCATGGTTCGCTGTCCTTTGCCGTCCATACACGCCATCTACCGCGCCAGCAACTTCCCGATCTCCTCTGCGCTCAACACTTTGCCGACGTTCTTCACCTCTCCGTCAATCGCCAGGGCCGGCGTGCTCATCACGCCGAACTTCATGATCTCCGCAATCTTCTCCACCTTCTCGACCGTCGCCTCGATGCCGGCCGCCTTCACGGCAACCTGCGCGTTCGCCAGCAGGGCCTTGCACTTTGGGCACCCGGTTCCAAGAATCTGCACCTTCTTCATCGTGTCCTTCCTCCGCCTCACCAGTCCCACGTCCTCTCGTCCTCTGCTTCGCGGAAGACCGCCAGCATGAAACAAGACGCCTGAACTGGGCACGGTGCACAGTTCAGGCACATGCCCGGTTGGATCAGGGCGCGTCGCATCTCGACGAAACCGAAACGCCGAAGACGTTCATTTCTCCGCAGGTGCTACTGCCACACCCGGCGCCGCGTTCGTCGCCGCGTTCATGCCGTTCGTGGAGACGCTGACACCCGCCACGCCGTTCGTGGCCGCAGGAATCGCGCAACTGAATCCGCCGCCGGCACAACACTGGGCCAGCGCCACGCCGGCCGCTCCGATGACCACCGCGACCACCAAGCCGCAAATCGCAACTTTCGTCCACTTCGCCTTGTGCATTTCGGTCTTCCTTTCCCGTTCGTTCAGCAAGCCAACTTCGCCGCCCCGGCCGCCGCGACTTTCGCCACGGTTTCCGGCGTCGGCGGCGTCTTCCCTTTCTCCATCCCCAGGTCCGCCATCTGGACATGCTCGAACTTCTGGAACCCCGCCTGCAACAACGTGTGCTTCACGCAGTCCAGGGGGCACCCGTCAATGGCGACGATCCGCGCCGCCGACCGGGTCATGTCCATGATCCCCGGCACCCGCCCGCCGACTCCGGCCAGGCAGAACATCTTGCCGGCGCCGTCCTTCGCCAACTTGCGCGCCGCCTGGTCGGCGACCGCGCCCACGTCCGCCGCCCCGGAGCAGGCGAAGATCAACTTGGGGGCGCTTCCGCACGCACATGCGTTCTTTTCGCTCATCGGTTTCTCCTGTTAGGTTGTGGCCTCTGTCACAAACTGAAACTCCGGTTCCATCACGATCTCGGCCTTGACCGAGTTCGCCACGAGACTGTACTTCTGCGCCGCTTGCAGCGCCCGCTGCGCGCGTGCCGCCACCTGTTCCTGGGCCTCCGCCCCCGTCGCAATGCGGATCCTCGGCCGGAAGTGCAACCGCGTGAAAAGTTCCGTCCGGTCCAACTCGATCAGTTTCGTCCCTTCGGTGCGGCAGTCGTAGGAGACCAGGCGCAACTTGAAACGCTCGCACGCCCAGATGAACATCAGCATGACGCACGTGTTGGCCGCCGCCACAAAGGCGTCTTCCGGCGTGAACACGCCCGCGTGTCCCTGCGCGTCCGGCGGCGCGGAAAACTCCATCTCCGGCCCGTTCCCCATGGCCAGGTGTCCACGGTGCTCGCCGGTCCACCGCACGGTGGTGTGATAGATCGCCGTCTTGCTCATGCCACCCCGCTCGCTTTCGCCGGAGTGCCGCCCCGGCCGCACGCACAGGCAACGTTACGCGCCTGCGGCTGCACGGCGGACATTGCGGACTCGGCCGCCCGCCCCGCGTCTCCCGCTGCCGCCAACGCATCCACCAGCGCCGCCAACCGCGTGGCCGTCGCCTCGACCGCCGCCTTGCCCGCGTCATCCAGCCGCCGGCGCCCTTCCGGCTTCGCCAGGCCCTGCTCGGCCACCACGGCGCTGACCACGAGACTCGCCGCCGGCTTGCCGGAAAGCGCTTCCGTCGCGCGCGCCGCGCACCGCAGGTCGCACCCGTCCACCGCGATTGTGGGATGGACCCGCGCAAAGGCGCACTCGCCGGCGTCACCCGCCACAAAGAGCGGCAGGCAGATTGTGACCGTGTCATCGGGCCGGAGATCGTGCAACACCTTGAGCGTCGCCAGGCGCGAAACCGTCCCTTCCGCAATCTCTTCCCCGCAACAGGCGACAATGCCCACCTTGCGGTCTGGCAGTTCAGGCATGACACGCCCCCTTTGCAACCGCCGCCTTGAGTTCAGGCACTATCGTGGCGACCTCTCCGGCCAGGACGCGCGCCAACTCCTCGCCCGCTTTGTTCAGTTCCGCAATTCCCTCCGGCTTCAGATCCCTGTGTCGGCGGAAAACGTCCAGCACCATCACCTCATGCAGCACGGCGCCACGGTTGCGTTTCACCGTCTTGGCGGCGCACATCCGCTGGCACCCGTCGATGGTCACCACCGGATTCCGGCTCACGGTCTCGCGCGCCGCCGCGTCGCCCAGGACCAGTTTCCCCAAGGCCACCAGCACCGTGTCGGCCGGGCAGACCGTCTCGCACAGTTCGTAGGCGGCCTCGCGCGCCACCGTTCCGAACGGCTTGCCGATTCCGCTGCACGGCGCCACCGCCACCTTCTGGCCGTCTGCACTCATGACCCCTTGAGTTCCTTCTGGACCAGCGATTCCATGGCCGCGAAATAGTTGGCGGCACGCAACAGGCTGGCGCGGTCCGCATCCCAGTTCGTGGCCTCGATGTCCAATAGCCACCCCTTGTCATAGGGCGAGTCGTTGACCAGGAAGGGCTCTGCCTTGAGCGCCTCGTTCACGGCCGCCACCACGCCCCGCACGGGCGCGGTCAGTTCCAGAATCGTCTTGATCGTTTCGATTTCCGCCATGCAGTCGGAGGGGGAGACCTGCGTGCCGGCCGGTTTCGGCGAGGCGAACGCGATGTCGCCGCTATGCTGTTGCAGGTAGTCGGTCAACCCGACTCGCACATGCTGCTTGCCGGCGGAACCTTCCACCGGCAGACACCAAAGCCCCTCGGCGGTATAGAGGCGGTCCGTCGGCACCCGGAACGTGAACTTGTCCACGGTCAACTTGAGCGGCTCGCTCATGACGATCTCCTGATCCATGCCGTTGCCGGGGTCACTTTCGGACCAACTTGGCATGCCGGTCTGCTTCCGACCGCAGGACGCCGGCCATGCAATCGAACACCTTCAGGATGCAGGGGGTTTGCAGGCGCAGGTACACGCGCACCCCTGCGCGCCGTTCGCCGATGATCCCGACATTCCGCAGCGCGGCCACGTGTCGGGAGAGGGTGGACTTGTTCATGGGGAACAGTGGCTGCAGTTCGCAGATGCACCGTTCGCCTCGGCGGAGGGCGTCCACGATCATCAGTCGCGCCGGACTTGCCAACGCCTTCATGATCCGTGCGCGGGCTTTGAATTCCTCGTTCATGCCTGCCATTATACCGCATTGTTGCACAACCACGCAACAACAAAACCGGTTCACTCACGTCAGACCTTCACCATCCCGGATTCACTCATGCCAGAACCATCTTCACGCCTGCGGCAGGAGATATCGCACTCGTTCCTGTCGGAGAAGGCCAAGGCAGACTTCCTGGGCTGGTTCCGTGTACCGGTTGAGGGCAGTTGCGGACTAGATCATCGGCGTGGCTGGATGAGTATGCGACGGACAAGCGTCAGGAACAACAGGTTACGAGATACAGGATTCTCTCGGTTTCGTGGGGTCGATTGACAAACTAAACGCGCCCCCGACGGAGCCGGGTAGACGCGTTTAGTTTGTCAATCGACCGGTGCTGAATGAAGTCGCTAACGACCGGTTAAACAGGACGTAAACGGGACAAACGGGACAAAGGAGATAGCAAAGGAGATAGGGACAAAAGGAGATAGGGACAGGCAAACAATCGCAGGCGTGCTGTCAGCTGCCGGTTGCCCGCGTTCTGGCAACGGTTTCTGACTGGTAGAGGACGAGGTACCGGCTTAACTGTTCTTCTGCTATTGCCAGACTACTCAACGACTGCGTAATATTACTCAGTCATTGAGTAGTCTTGACATGTTGGATGCGCTTGCCTACTATTGACTGAATGAAAACCTTCGAAAGATCGATTCTGGCTACCCTGTGCAAGGCGCTTGGAAAACCGTTGCCGGTGTTCCAAGTCCTGGCAGGTCCAAGGCAGGTCGGCAAGACGACGCTTGCCAAACAGGCGATCGCCCGTCTTGGAATGCCCGCGGTCTATGCTTCCGCCGATGCCTCGCTCCCACCGGGACCAGAGTGGATCGAAACCCAGTGGCGGATGGCCCAATTGAAGGCTACGGACGACGCTCCCGCGCTCCTCGTGCTCGACGAGATTCAGAAAGTCCGAGGATGGGCCGAAACCATCAAACGCCTGTGGGATAATCGCGACCCTGAACAACCGGAAATCAGGCTTCTGCTTTTGGGGTCCTCGGTGCTGCTTCTTCGAGAAGGGCTTGCCGAAAGTCTGGCCGGGCGTTTTTTTCTTCATCGTTGCAGCCACTGGTCTTTTTCCGAATGCCGCGCGGCGTTCGGCTGGTCCTTGGATCGGTGGCTCTATTTCGGTGGTTATCCGGGAGCGGCGGTCTTCACCGCGAATGAGTCCGAATGGCGGCAATATGTGTCCGAATCCCTGGTGGAAACCGTTTTGGCCAGGGATGTTTTGCAACTGCAACGTATCGCCAAGCCCACGCTTTTACGCCATCTCTTTGCCCTTGCCGCCTGTTTCCCCGCCCAGGTGCTTTCTTATAACAAGATGCTCGGCCAACTGCACGATGCCGGCAACACGACAACGCTGGCTCATTATTTGTCTCTGCTCGAATCCGCCATGCTGGCGAGTGGGCTGGAAGCCTTTTGGCGCGGCCGTGCGCGAAAACGGGGAAGCAGTCCCAAACTGATCCTCTGGAATAACGCGCTCGTGACCGCCGTATCGCCGCGCACCCTCGAGCAATCGATCCAGGATTCGGCTTGGCGCGGACGGCTCGTGGAAAACGCGGTCGGCGCCCATTTGCTCAACGGGTTGTCGCCGGCGGATCATTCGATCGCCTACTGGCGCGAGGGGGACAAGGAGGTGGACTTTGTCGTCACCGCCGGCGCCACGGACTGGGCCATGGAAGTGAAAAGCGGCCGGGAGGGGAAAGTGACCGGTCTGCAAGCGTTCCGCGAGCGTTACCCCAAAAGTCGCGCCCTCCTGATCGGCGGCGGAGGCATCTCGCTGGAAGACTTTTTTCTGAGCCCGGCCGCCGACTGGTTTAAAACCTGAAGCGTCAATCCGCTCAGTTGCCCTAAATCCTCACCTTCAGACTTGCGGTCTTTAGCCAACATGCTGCAGAGCAGACGATCAGCGCAATCCCTGGCATCACGCGCAGCAGGGCACTCGCGCCTGAAACGCTGTCCTTCGCAACAAGCGTGATGCCCAATGCGCCCACAGCGACCAGACATGCGTATTCGTGCCGTGTAATGGGTCAGTTACGCGGTGGGACCGCCTGAAGGCGGTACACCAAACGCGGGAATAAGAATAAGTAATGCCGTTTGGTGTACCGGCTTTAGCCGGTCTTTAGTCCACCTCCACTATGTCACTGACCCATTACCGTGCCGTTCACTGTGCTGTAGCGGCGGCAAGCGAGATGCAGTACAATGAATTTGAAGCACGATTCACGCTTGCCGGCACGGCTTATGTGTTGTAGTATTCATTCAAATGAATGCCAAAGAGGCGGGTGAAGTCATCAGGAAACGCCGGGGGGTGCTGGGGATCGACCAGCGCACGCTGGGAGAGATTTCAGGGATAGCCGTCCACACCTTGAGCAACATCGAGGCTGGGAAGGGCAACCCCACAGTGGCAACGCTGGAACGGGTGTTGAGCGCGCTGGGGATGGAGCTTCGCATTCAGGTGAAGTCGTAGGAGTAAGCCTTGAGCCGAAGCGGAAAAGTCTACTGCCGTGGAGTGCTTGCCGGACGCATCCAGCAGGCGCCGGATGGTTACAGTTTCGCCTACGACCCACAGTACCTGGCATCGGACGGGGCGAGACCGATCAGCCTGACCCTCCCCAAGCAGAGCGAACCCTTGCGGTCCAAGGTGCTGTTCCCGTTTTTCTACGGGTTGCTGGCGGAGGGCATCCTCAAGGATACGCAGTGTCGGAAGCTGAAACTCGACGAGAACGACCATTTTGGCCGTCTGCTCAAGACGGCCAACAGCGATACCATCGGCGACATCATCGTGGTCGAGGAGCCGGAGGCGTAGATGCATCGCTGCATGTCAACCCTGGCGGGACTCCAGCACGAAGGGTACAGCCGCGTTGCAGAGCGGCTGCTGGCCGGCGGCAACCGCAAGTTCCCGCATCGGCTGACGTTCAACCGTTCCGACGTCGTCGAGTTCCGCATGCAGGCCGCGGAGCACATGTCGATCTCGGGAATCCAGGACAAGGTCTCGCTGAAGCTGGTCCGCGGGAAGCTCGTGCCGGCGGAGAAGGATGGCGAGTATATCCTCAAACCCATTCCAACGGCCGACATACCGCGGTTCAAGAACGACATCCCGGCCAACGAGCACCTCTCGATGCAGCTTGCGTCGCAGGTCTTCGGCATCGCCACGGCGGTCAACGCCGTGATCCGTTTTGCCGATGGGGAACTCGCCTACATCACCCGGCGGTTCGATCGTCGCAACGGGGTGAAGATCGGCCAGGAAGACTTCTGCCAGCTCTCCAACCGGACGGAAGAGACGACGGGCCGGAACTACAAGTACACGGGGAGCTACGAGGAGGTCGGCCGTATCCTGAAGCGATTCTGCAAGGCGTATCCCGTGGAGATCGAGAAGCTATTCGCCCTGATCGTCTTCAACTACGTCTTCTCGAATGGGGACGCCCACCTCAAGAACTTCTCGCTCTTCGAGAGCGAGTTCGGCGACTACATCTTGACGCCCGCCTACGACATGATCTGCACGTCGCTGCATTTCCCGGAAGAGGCACGGACGGCCCTCGACCTGTTCGACTCGTTCGAAACCGAGAGCTTCCGTCAGAACGCCTTCTACAAACGGAGTGACTTCTTGAAACTGGCCGAGTTCTACGGCATGAACATGACCCGGGCCGAGCGATGCCTGCGCCAGTTCGCCGACAGCGGGACGGCCGTGTCCGGGCTGATCGGGCGCTCGTTCCTGTCGGAGAAGGCCAAGGCAGACTTCCTGGGCCGGTTCCGTGACCGGTTGAGGGCAGTTGCGGACTAGATCATCGGCGCGCCTGGATGGGTATGCAAAGATCGTTGGTTCAAATCTTTAGCGTCCCATAGGAACGCCGAGGCTGAAGCTGTTTAGTCCCTTACGACTTGAATCAATCGCAAGATGGTCATCATTTGAAACGTCTTGGTTCCGCCTATGCCGGGTTAGGCTGAAGGCTGTTAGGTAGAACGGTGAAGCAACAGGGCGGTTGAAAACCACACGCACTGACTGATCCGCGGGCTCAGAGATAACCGGCCAGGCGCTCTTTGAGCATGGCCTTGGTCATGGCGCCGACCATCTGGCCTTTGACCACGCCGTTCGTGATCACGAGCAATGTCGGAATCGAGCGCACGCCGTATTTTCCGGCGACATCCTGATTTTCATCCACATTGCATTTGCCGAATTTGACCTTGCCGGCCATTTCGGAGGCGAGGTCCTCCACCACCGGACTCAACATGCGGCAGGGTCCGCACCACTCGGCCCAAAAATCCACCACCACCGGGGTGGTGGATGAGGTTACCTCGGTATCCCAGTTGGCGGTGGTGATTTGAACGACATTGCCGGTCATAGATTGCTCCTTCAAGCGATCTGCCCGGGGAAACGCAGGCCCCACGCGGGCATGGCTTGCGCGGCCAGGGCGTACACCAGGAAACAAGCCACCAGCAGCGCGACGGCCGCCAGGATCGGCCACAAGACTCCCACCGGCTGTTCGGCTTCTTCCGCGATGCGCTGGGCGGCTTCCGCTTCGATACGGGCGACGGCCATGCTGCGGGGAACCGCCAGCGGGATGTTCTTGCCGGTCGGACGCTTGATACGGATCGTCTTGCGCTGTGTCGGCTGCGCCGCATCCGCCGGGGTAGTCGCGGACACATCGCCGGCCTCCGCCGCCGGCGCCTCAAGATTGCCGGCATCGGCTTCGGGACGTTTAAGATGGACGGTTTTGGCCACATCGGCTGTCACCGGCGCACCCTCCGGCATGGTCATGGCGGCTTCGAGCGGGATGCGGGAAGTCTGCCTTTTGGCCGCTTCCACACCGGCGGCCGCGGCGGCCATGCGGCCGGCGGCCGACATGGCGGGCACACCGGCCGGCGAAACCGGCACGGCGGGGCGCACGCCCGGCCTGGTCAGACGAATGGTCTTGGGCGCAAAACCCTGCGGCGCCGCGGCCGGCATGGTCGGCAGCGTAATGCGCGTGGTGGCCGATTTTAAAACGGTGCCGCTGGCGGCAACTTGCGCGGCGGCCAGATCCACGCGCGCGGTCTTGCGCTTGTTGGGATCGGCGCCCGGCGTCGCGGAAATCCTGCCGGAGTTGCTCAACACCATCTTGGGCGGGGTGGCTGCCCCCGGGTTGACCGTTTCATCGCTCATATGAATCTCCCGCGCGGCTCTGGCCGCGATCACGCGCTCAATGCGAAAACGATAACATGCCGCCCGCCGCCGCGTCAATGCGCGGAACGACGCTTATTCATACCGCCATGACTTCCTTCTCTTTGGCCGCAAACAGCGCATCTATTCTGGCGATCGTACCGTCGGTGTCCTTTTGCACCTGCTCCAGCGACTGATCGCGCTGGTCTTCGGTGATCTTGGCGTTCTTTTGCAGCGCCTTAATCCGGTCGTTGGCATCGCGCCGCACGCCGCGCACGGCGATGCGTCCATCCTCGGAGAGCCGCTTGGCCACCTTGGTCAATTCCCTGCGCCGCTCCTCGCTGAGTTCCGGAATCACCAGCCGGATCACGCGGCCGTCGTTCATCGGCGTGACGCCCAGGTTCGCGGCCAGAATGGCTTTTTCGATCGCCGGCAGGGCCGTCGGATCGTAGGAGTTGATCACCAGCAGGCGCGCCTCGGGGGCCGCGATGCCGGCAATGTCGCGCAGTCTGGTGGGGGTGTCGTAGTACGACACCTGCACGTTTTCGACCAGACTCGGGGAGGCTTTGCCGGTGCGCAGACCCGAAAAACCCTCCTGCAGGTGCTGCACGCACTTGGTCATCTTGTCGTCGGTTTCCAGCATCACATCATCGAGCGTTTCCATAATTCCCGCCTCCTTGCTTGAATCATGCGTCGGACACGACCGTGCCGATAATTTCGCCCGCCAGGACTTTTTCGATGTTGCCTTCCTTGAAAAAATCGAAGACCAGGATCGGAATGCGGTTTTCCATGCAGAGCGAAAAGGCCGCGGCGTCCATCACCTTGAGCCGCTTGCTGAGCGCCTCGCCGTAGCTGAGTTTCTGGTAACGCACGGCCGTGGGGTCCTTGAACGGATCGGAGGAGTAGACGCCGTCCACCTTGGTGGCCTTGAGCAGCGCGTCGGCGTTGATTTCGCTGGCGCGCAGCGCGGCGGCCGTGTCGGTGCTGAAGTAGGGATTCCCGGTGCCGCCGCCGAAGATCACGATGCGTCCCTTTTCCAGATGGCGCACCGCGCGCCGGCGGATGAACGGCTCGGCCACCTGGCGCATCTCGATCGAGGTCTGCACGCGGGTTTCGACCCCGGCTTTTTCCAGCGCATCCTGCAGGGCCAGGGCGTTGATGATCGTCGCCAGCATGCCCATGTAGTCGCCCGTGTTGCGGTCGATGCCGCGTTCCTCGCCCACGGCGCCGCGGAAAATATTGCCCCCGCCCACGACGATGGCGATCTCGGCGCCCAGGTTACGCGCGGTCTTGAGCTGACCGGCCAGTTTGGCGACCACGCAGGGATCGATACTCAGTCCGCTGGCCTTGTTTTGAAGGACTTCACCGCTGAGTTTGAGCAAAACCCTTTTGTACCGGCTTTTGGCGAGCGTTTCGGCAATCGGCATGGGCATGATCTCCGGAGCGGCGGACAAGTCGGAACGCCCGCACATACTCGGGGGCTCATGCTAAGTTATCTGCGGCGCCAAGTAAAGCTCCGGTTGTGTCGCGCGCCAGCTTATGGTTTCATGTCGGCATGGTGACCGCATGAGCAAGAAATCCAAGTCCAATGCGGCGGCGCTGCCGCCCCGCCCCGTCCCGCCGCCGGCCGGCAACGAGCGCGCCACGCCCTGGCTGCGGGGCTTCGTTTTCGCCACCGCCGCGTGCGGGCTGCTGTTGACGCTCTGGGCCGTTGTGCTCGCCGCCGGCCGCGCCGGGGAATTGGAAAGCTACGCCCGCTGGGGCGAGTACGCCGGCGTGATCGCGGACAACAAGGTCGCCGCCCTCTGGCACGGCGCGCTGATGACTTTTGCCGCCGCCGCCGCGCTCTGGTTCTTCCTGCTCTCGCGTGTGCGCGCGGCGGCCGCGCGCCAGATCGCGGCCTGGGCGCTCGTGCTGATCGTGGCCGGCGACGCCGTCTGGCTCTCGCGCCACTACATCAAGAGCATGCCGCTGTCGGCGCTCGAAGAGAATGCCGTCACGCGCCTGCTCAAGGCGGACATGCCCGAACATCGCGCGGCGCTGCTGTCGCAGGACGGCTTCTACAACTGGTGGCTGACCTACCTCTTTCCTTATCGCGACATCAAGACGGTCAACGTCACGCAGATGCCGCGCATGCCGGCCGACTACGCCAACTACCTGGGCGCCATGCAGCGCAACCCGACGCGCTACTGGCAACTGGCCGCCGTCGGCCACGTGCTGGCGCCCGCCGAACTTTGGAACCGCCTGCAACGCGAACGCTCCTGGCAGACGGCGCTGACGCCCGTTCTTCACTATGACGTGACGCCGGAGGAAGCCGGCGTGCGCGTGATTCCGGCGGGGCCCGGGGCGCCGGGGCGCCACCTGGTCCTGCGCCTGACGCTGCCGTCGCCGCGTTATGCCCTGATTGCGGGCTGGCAGACCTTGGACGACAAGTCCGTCTTGGAACGTCTGCCCAATCCGGCCTTCACGCCCTTCGAGACCGTGCTGGTGGCCCCGGAGTGCGCCGCCGGACTGCCGGCATCGGACGGCGCCGGAATGACCGGATCGGTCGAACGCGTGTCATACCGTCCCGGCCGGGTGGTCCTGAACGTAAACGCGCCGCGGGCGGCGATACTGCGCGCGGCGGACAAGTACGACAGCGATTGGAAGGCCTGGGTGGACGACCTCCCCGCGCCCGTGCGGCGGGTGGACTACATCGCTCAGGGAGTCTTGATACCCGTCGGCCGTCACACCCTGCGCATGGAATACGCCCCCGTCCGCTGGCCGCTTTACGTTCAGGGACTGGGCTTCCTGCTCGTGCTGGGCGCCGCGCTCGCTTTGATGGCCGGCGCTTTGCGCCGGCGCCGGGGGACGCTTAGCAATGCCGCCGCATGAACCGTGCGCCAAGCCGGCGCTTTCGGTGGTGATTCCGACCCTCGGACGCCCCACCCTCGTGCGCACGGTCGCCTCGCTGATCTCCGCCCGCGGCGATCTCGCGATGGAGATTCTGATCGTCGGGCGGCTGGCCGACAGCCGGGTATCGGATGAAATCCGGCGGCTGGCCGATTTGTCGCCCGCTCTGGTCTCCCTGCTCCCGCTGGCCTTTCCCCGCGGCGATTCGAGCGAAAAGAAAAATGCCGGCGCCCGCGCCGCCGCAGCCGAGATCGTGGCCTTCGTGGACGATGACGTGGTGGTGGCGCCGGACTGGCCGCGCCGCATCCTCGAACCTTTCGCCGATCCGGCCGTCGGCCTGGTGAGCGGACCGAGCCTGGTCCCCGACGATACAACGCTGATTGCGCGCCTCTCCGGACAGACGCTGGCTTCGCGCGCGGCGGGCTACGTCGCCGAACGCTACGCCACCACCGGCGATGCGCCCGTGACGGTAAAATGGTCGCGACTGATCGGCTGCAACATGGCTTATCGCAAAAAGCTGCTGGAGGAAATCGGCGGTTTCGATCCGGCCTTCTGGCCCGGCGAAGAGATGATCGCCGCCTTCCGCGCCACCCGCCCGCCGCGCCATCCCCTGGTCTTCCATCACGGCGCCTGGCTCTATCATTATCCGCGCGCATCGCTCTGGCGCTTCTGCAAGCAGGTTTATGGCTACGGCGCGACGCGCATCCGCCTCGTGCGTGCGGGCGTGGAATGCGAACCGGCCACGCTCGGACCAGCCGCCCTGGTCCTGGGCGCCGCGGCGCTGGCCGCCGGCGCTCCTTTCTATCGTCCCTGCGCCTGGTTGCTGGCCGCCGCCGCCGCGCTCTACGCGCTCGGCGTGCTGACCGCCGCCGCGCTGAAAGTCCGCGAAACCCGGCGCGCTTCGGACTTCGCCATCGTCTTCCTGATTCCGCTGATGCACGCCAGCTACGGAATCGCCGAATGGGTCGAGGTTTTCCGCCCCAACCGCGACCTCAGCGAAATCCCGCCTGCCGCAGCTTGAACGGCAAATGCGTTTTGGCAGTGTCCTTATTTGACGGGTTGGAAAAGTCGGTTGGAAAAGTCTACAATTCCGCTTGACGTATATTCCTGGTTGGAATATTATTCTCGGATGTGGTCAATGGAAGTCACTACGCAATACGAACGTGCTGCAAAATGGTACGCCAAAAAACGTCCAGTTGAGTTTGGCGCTGTGTTGCGGAACGTCAATCGGTATATCGAACAGTTGAATATCGCCAGAAATATGGTGATTGTGGAAGCAGGATACATCCATCACGAACCGCATGGCGTGGTGGCAATTGACCAAAAAGGGAGTGGCAAATCATTACAAGAAACGCGTCTATATACATACCCAGACATGGGGCAAAAGGTGCTTTATCTTATCACTATAGGGAATAAGGATGAACAACAGAACGATATTGCCGTGTGCAATGAGTTCGTAGAATCAATCATTAAATCCCAAGAATCGAAGTAGCTTATGAGCACTGAATTGATAAAAAAGAAAACGACGCAAACTACTGGGCGGCGATACCGGTCAGTTTCCGAGATGATAAAGAAAGAAGACCTGGGACCAGATGTCCAGAGAGAATACTCAAAGGCAGAGAAGGAAACCGGACTTTGTCGCCTACTTGCTGAAGCGCGCTTGAAAGCGGGATTCACGCAAGATGCGTTCGCCAAGAAGATTGGTCACACGCAAAGCATGGTTTCAAAATGCGAGACAGGACCGGACTCGGAACTGACTATTGAAATCATAGATCAGTATGCCAAGATCACAAATGGGCAGATCATGCTGCTGTTCGGCAAGGAGATGAATCACGTTGAGGCAGTCAAGTGTCACGCATTTGAAATAAAGCGACATCTTTCTGCGCTTGCTGCGCTTGCAAATGAAGAAGCTGAGATGGAAAAAGAAATTCAGGCTTTTTTTGGGGAAGCTTTTTTCAATATTTTGAGTATTTTGGCTCGCTGTCAGCAACAAATGCCAAGAACTCACGAGGATTCCCGTATGAAGGCATTTTATACGGGTGCGTCGGCACCGAGCAATTGTTTCAACACAGACAAAATATCTGCCACAGCGTAATGAATAGACTACCAACCGCGCTTAGCAAGGCTGGCAATGTGCGCTTGGACCGCTCGGTGTGCTGACCGCCGCCGCGCTGAAAGTCCGCGAAACCCGGCGCGCAGCCGACTTCGCCATCGTCTTCCTGATTCCGCTGATGCACGCCAGCTACGGGATCGCGGAATGGGTCGAGGTTTTCCGCCCCAACCGCGACCTCAGCGAAATTCCGCCTGCCGTATCATGAAGCGGCAATTATGTGATTGCCATGCGGGCAGAGTGGGGATACAATGGCCTCATGTCGCGCCTACTGGTACTGCTAGTAAAGGAAATGCGTTTCCGTCCGGCGGCCTTCGCCATCGGCTTGACGGCCGTGGCGGTCGCGGCCGGCAGTCTCGTTGGTTTGAGGGCGATGCTGGCGGCGCACGATGCCGAAACCGACCGCCGCGCCGCGGCCCTGCAGGCGCGCGCGGAATCACGGCTGGAGGGCATGCGCGACGACGCGCGCATCTTCGCCAAGCAACTCGGCTACAATGTCCTGCTGCTGCCCGCCGAGGCGGATTCCGCCGCCTTCCTGGCGGAGGATCGCAGCACGCATTTCTTCACCACGGCGCAGGCGCGTGCGCTGGCGGCGTCCGCGCCCTACACGCTCAACCACCTGCTGCCGGTGCTGCGCGAGCGCGTGCGCTGGAACGAATTCGGCGGCGACGTCGTGCTGGTCGGCATTGAAGGCGAAATTTACATCAAGGCCGGCGAGGGTCAGGCGCCGATCGCCACCGGCGCGGCGCCGGGCGAAGCCCATCTGGGCGCCGCCGTGGCCGCCCGCCTGGGCATCAAGCCGGGCGCGACCGTCAATCTGCTGGGCGAGAACTTCAAGGTGCGGCGGGTGCTGGCTTCTCAGGGCGACCGCGACGACGTCAGCGTGCTGCTCAATCTGGCCGACGCCCAGCGTCTGCTGAAGCACCCGGACCAGGTCAGCGGCATCATGGGATTGAGTTGCAACTGCGCCGCCGGCGACGTCGAGCAAATCCGCCGCGCCGTGGTCGGCGCGCTGCCCGGCGCGCAGGTGGTTTCCTTTACTTCGCGCGCCGAGGCGCGCGAACGGGCGCGCCAGAAGATCGGCGCGGCCACGCGGGCCGAGTCGGAGGATCTGCACGCAAGCCGTATCGCACTGCGCAAGCAGTTGGAACATTTCGCCTTCCTGCTGGCCATTTTGACGATGGCCGTGGCCGGCCTGCTGGTCGGCGCGCTGGCGGCTTCGGACGCGCGCGAACGGCGCGGCGAGGCCGCCGTGCTACGCGCGCTTGGCGTATCGCCCGGCCGCGTTCTCGGTCTGCTGCTGGCCAAATGGGCGCTGCTTGGCGCAGCCGGCGGCGTGCTCGGCGCCTCCGCCGGCCTGGCCTTGACCGCCTGGCGGGGCGGGGTCCAGGGCGTGCCGCCCGCCTGGCTGGCCTTGAGCGTATTGCTGCCGGCCACGGTGGCGGTGCTGGCCGCGGCCGGCTTCGCGTGTGTCACGGCGTGGCGCGATCCGGCGCTGATCCTGAATCAGGAGTGACCATGTCCCTCATCGAAGTCCATGGCCTTTACAAGTCGTTCGAAGGTCCGCAGGGCCGGGTGGCGGTGCTGCGCGGCGCGGATGCCGCATTCGAGGCCGGCACTTTCGATGTGCTCTGGGGACCGAGCGGCTGCGGCAAGAGCACCCTTTTGATGACCCTTGGCGCGCTGCTGCACCCGGACGAGGGTCGTGTCGTCATTGACGGCCAGGATTTGACGGCTCTGCCCGAGGGCGCGCGGGCGTACCAGCGCGCGCGACTGATCGGCTTCGTCTTCCAGCGCTTTCACCTGCTGCCGTACCTGACCGTCGCCGAGAACATCCGTACGGCCATGCTCGGCCTCGGCAAGGAGACGGAACCGGGACGCGCGGCGGAACTGATGGATCGGCTCGGTCTGTTGCAGCGTCAGAACCACCTGCCCGGACAGCTCAGCGTCGGCGAACAGCAGCGCACGGCGCTGGCGCGCGCCCTCTACCACCGTCCGCGCGCGATCCTGGCCGACGAACCAACCGGCAATCTGGACGAAATCAACAGGCTGGCCGTGATTGAAGCGCTGGAGGAATTCGCCGCCGGCGGCGGTACGGTTGTCATGGCCACCCACCACCGCGAGCTGGCCGCCCGCGCACGGCAATGCTGGCGCTTCACTGACGGCACACTGCAACTGGAGACCAAACCATGACTACAAAACATCGCTCATCGATTCTATTTTTAATCCCGCCGGCGCTGGCGCTGGCCTGCGCCAGCAGCCTCGCCTGCGACGTGCCGGTCTTCCGCTACGCGCTCGAACGCTGGCCTAACGACAACCACGTGCTGCGCCTCTCGCAACCCGCGGGAGCCCCGCGGCCGGCTTGGGCGGACAGCGTGGGCCATGCCAACCTCGGGATCGACACCACTTCGACCAATGCGCCCGGCACTTTCAATATCGTGTTTCCGGACAACCGTCCAGCCTGGTTAACCGGCTCCCTGACGGGCGCTGAGACAGTGCTGAAACTCGCCGACTCGCCGCTGCGGCGGCGGATCGCGCATGAAATTCTCACCGGCGCCTCGGCCGTCTGGGTACTGGTCGAAGGCGCACAGCCCGCGTCCAACGCCTTGGTGCAAGCGAATGCGGAATCCGCTTCACGCAAGGTCGCGCAAGAGATCAAACTGCCGGAGACGCCGGCCTACGACCCGACCAACCCGGATTCGCCCCCACCCAAGATCCAGGCAAATATACCCTTGCAGCTGCGTTTTCCGTTGTTCAACCTTGCCTGGAAGGATGCGAACGAAAGCGTCTTGTGCGCGCAGTTGCGTGCGCTCGCGCCGGAAGAGGCGCCTGACAAGCCTCTGCTGGCGGCGATCTTCGGCCGCGGTCGTGCGATCGTGCTGGGCGGTTCGAATCTGGAGCCGGCTTCCATAGAGGGACTGGCCGCGTTTCTCTGCAGCGCCTGCTCCTGCCAGACCAAGGAACTGAACCCCGGCACCGACCTGCTGATCACGGCCAACTGGGCCGAGGCGCTGGCAGCCTATCCCTCCGGCGCGGTGACGCGTCTGCCGGGCGGCGGCGTCTTTCTGCTCGGCGGCACCGGCGCGCCGCCCTCGCTGGTTGTCGCCCCCGCCACGTCAACCGCCCCCAAGGCCGCGCCGTCCGCGCAGCCTGTGTTAACCGCTTCCGCCACCCGCACGCCATGGCTCGTGCCCACCGTGCTCGGATTGTTGGCGGCCATCGTGGTGGCTGGACTGCTGTGGCTGTTCGGCGGCAAACGTTGAATTCGGGTTGGGAGTTCGAATCTCGATAGAACATCTCATTGTTAAATCAGGAAAGGGCATATCATGAAAATACAGCCTTGGGGGCTTTTCATCCGTTTTGCGGCCGCCATGCTTTTGTCGGACGTTGCGGCGCGGGCGCAGGATGTGGCGCTGCCAAAAACCTGCCGCCTCGCGGATGCCGCCGCGATTGTCGGCAGGAACTGGGGCCCCAAGGCGACGGAGGGCGATCTCGGCTTCCGCACCGCACTCAAGGGAAAGCCCGCGGGCATCGAGATCCCTAACTGGTGGGGCGGCGCTAGCCGGCCGGCCAACGGCAGCGTGTATGTGCTCGAGGTGTCATTCAAAGACACGCTGACCACCCCCGCCATCTTCGAGGCCTTCGCCAATGTCGCCTCGTCCGCCGCGCTCAGCGAACTGCACCGCTTCGGCGGCGAAAATGACGGCAAGTGGAAGGTCGCGCAAATTCCGGTTAGCTGGGATTTGATCATGCTGCCGAAGGGACGCATGACCGCGGAGTTCGCGATTCGCGCCACGGAGGATCTGCCGGTCAGTCAGATCGTTGTGCGCGCCGCGAAACTGCCCGCGGATCAGGCCCGCTACGAAGCCGAAAGCCGCGCCTGGATCGCCAAGGCGCAGTCGGTCAGGGCGGCCGGCGCCGGCTATGAAGGCAAGGACGAAACGCCCGTGATTCCGGCCGCGTTGAAAGGACAGAGCCTGGTTGCTTATGTGCGTCCCTATTACGACCTGATTTATCCCAACAGCGCGCCGGGTTCGAACGAGACCGGACGTATCGTTCACCTGCGCCTGGCCCGCAACGAATACGAACCGGGTGCCTTCGGCGTTTATGCACAGGAAGCCGTGGAGGGCGTTACCTACGAGATTTCCGATCTGACGGGGCCAGCGGGCAAACTTGCCTGCGAGGTGCGGCGGATGACGGCCGAATACGGACTGGAAAAGAGCAAGGAAAGCCTCTTCTGGCGTCCCCAGCGCCTATGGCCTGTTTATCCGGCCAAATTGCAGAAGGGCAAGTCCCTCTGGTGCTACTTCACGATCCACACCCTGGGTGAAGCCAGCAAACCCGGCATCTACACCGGCAAGATACTGATCTCGGCGGGCGCGCACCGCGCGGAGCTGCCCATTAAAGTCGAGGTCCTGCCCGTCACCCTGCTCAGCATGAACGAGGCCGATCTGCGCATGGGCGGTTGCTGCACGGGCCTGCCGGCGGAAGGCGAACTGCAAACCATGGCCGAGTATAATCACAACATGGTCAACCTCTGGTTCGCCGACGTGCATCCGGAGATGAAAAAAGTCGGCGACAAACTGCAACTGGACTTTTACTACATGGACGACTGGATGAAGATGGCGCGCAAGCACGGCATCAATACCATCGTCTGGTTCCTCGGCGGCAACCCCAACGGCTATCCTGAAACGCTTACGATCGAGCGCGAATTGTACCAGGTGATGTTCGGACCCCAGTCCGAATATTTCAAGAAGGTCACCGCGCCGGAGGGGCGCGGCAAAATTCCACCGGAACTGAAGCCCGTCTACACCCAATGGCTGCGGGAGGTGGTTGCCCACGCCAAGGCCAATAACTGGCCGGAACTGATCTTCACGCCGTTGGACGAACCCGCCAAGTGGGCGGCGCCGGGCGCGGCCATCGAGAAAAACCGCAAGTACGCGATCGGCTGCGGGCCGTGGATTCGCGATCATTTCAAGGCCTCCTGCAAATTGATCCACGAGGCCGTGCCGGGCATCAGGGTGTATGGCTCGATCCACCACAACTGGGTCCGCAAGATCCATGGCTACAATGGCCGCACGGGTGAAATCTTCCTGGAGGACATCGATGTCTTCTGCACCAACGCGATCGATGAAGACGAAGAACTCGGCAACAAGATCCGCAAAGCCGGCAAGCAGTTCTGGCAGTACAGCGGCATGGGCGGACGGCGCTACGGCTTCGGCTTCTATTTCGGCGCCTACGACTCGCGCGGTTCGCTCTGCTGGGCCTACAACTGGGGCCCCCGTTTCGAAACCTCCCAGGGGAGCAACGCCGAGTACGGCTACTACTCGCCGTTCGGCACGATCGTCACGCCCAACTACGAATTGTTCCGCGAGGCCTGGGACGACCGGCGCTACATCGAGACGGCGCGCGCCGCCGCCAAGGCCAGGGGCGTGGACATCGCGCCGCTGCTGGCGCGGATCGCCAAGGAAACGCTGGCGGACCGCGGCCAGGGCGGACGGGACAAGGTGAACGACTTCTGGGAAGAGGGCCGGACCGCCTCGAAGATGGACTACTGGCGCAAACTGCTTTCCGACAAGATCGTCGAACTCAACGGCAAGTAGTTCGCGGCGCCGCGCCCCTCGTCATCCACCGTAGGGGCAGGCGCCGCTGGAAGAGCAACTGGAGCAGGCGGCCGAGGGAGTATGCTCGTGCTTGCGCGCCGGCGCCGCGCCGACGCTGAAGGTCGAAAGCACCTTGCCGATTTTGCGCGCCCCGCAGGCCGGGCAACTTTTGGGCACATCGTCCTCGTTGCGCACCAGCCGCTCAACCCGGCCACCGCAGGACCCGCACTCGTATTCATAAATCGGCATATCTATAACCTCACTTTGTGGGTGGGATTATACACTGTTTTCCGACAAAAAAAAGCCGCCCCCTTGCGGAGGCGGCTTTTTCAGATCGAACGATCGCACTACTTGAGGACCGATTCCTTGCAGACCTTGGCAACACGGAATTTCACAACCGTCTTGGCTTTGATCTTGATCGCTTCGCCGGTGGCCGGATTGCGTCCCATGCGCGCCGCGCGCTTGACGAGCACCAGTTTTCCCAGTCCGGGAATCGTGAAGCCGTTCTTAGCGCCCTTGTAAGCCATGGTGACCAGGGCCTCGATGCAGCACCCAGCCTGCTTTTTCGTAATTCCGACCGCTTCCGCCACGCCGGCCAAAACCTGACTCTTCGTCATCGAATTTGCCATACAGCTTCTCCTTATGATTTTGGCGCCGAACACGTTGGGTCCGGCATGCCATTGCCACTGTCTATAGCACATTCCCGTGCCGACGCAACTAAAAACATATATTTTTTGCAGGTCGCAACAGGCTTGACTTGCGCAGGTCTCATCCAAACAGCGCCGCCCCGGCCGACGGGCGCACACGGCGCGTGTCGCACGGATGTCCGTAAGTCTGTTCGTAGGCCGCGCGCAAACGCGCCGCCGAAGCGTCCGCCGCATCCTCGCGCACGAGCGCCACGACGCTGCCGCCGAAGCCGCCGCCAGAAAGCCGCGCGCCATACACGCCGGGAAGTTTCCGCGCGGCCGCCACCAGCGTGTCGAGTTCGGGACAGGAGTTCTCGAACTGCGTACGCGAGCTTTCGTGCGATTCGAACATCAGCCGACCGAAGCCCTCCAGATCGCCGCGCTCCAGCATCGCCGACCCCTCAATCACGCGGGTGTTCTCGCCCACCACATGCGCGGCGCGGCGCGCGGCACAGGAGTCCATGCGCGGCGCCCAGTCCCGCCACTCGTCCCAGCTCACGTCGCGCAGCGCCCGCACCGTGTGCGGCAGCACGGAGGCGAAATAGCGCGCCGCCTCTTCGCATTTCTCGCGGCGTTCGTTGTAGGCAGATTCCACCAGGCGGTGCTTGACCGCCGTGTTGGCGATCAGAAACACCGCTTCTCCGCCCAGCGGCTCGTGGCGCACCTCCAGCGTGCGAAAATCGGAGCGCACCAGCATGCCCTCGCGGCCGAAGAGGCTGGAGATTTGATCGAGCAGTCCGCATTTGACGCCGGCATAATCGTGCTCCGCGGCCTGGCCGATTTTCGCCATCTCGATCGGATCGAGCTTCACATCGAGCAGCCTGGCCAGCGCCAGCGCGGCGCTCATTTCGAGCGCGGCTGAACTGGAAAGGCCGGCTCCCAGCGGGATCGTGCCGAGAAAGGCGGCGGCAAAGGCCCGCGGCCGGCCGCCGCGCGTCAGCAGGTTGGCATATACGCCGCGCGGGTAATTGGCCCACGACGAAGTCCGCGCCCGCCCCGGCTCGGCCGCGGAAAAGCGCGCCTCCTCGTGTATGTCCAGCGCCATGAGCCGGCAGTCACCGCCGTCGATCGGGCTGACGGCCATCACCGTGCCGCAATCGATCGCCGCCGAAAGCACGAAGCCCTCGTTGTAGTCGGTGTGATTGCCCAGCACCTCAATCCGCCCCGGCGCATAGGCCATGATCGCCGGCGCCACACCCAACCACTGTGCAAACCCGCCGCGCACCTGGTCCGCCAGTTGATGATTCATATATCCGCCCTTTATTCAGATCGTGTGGCGCATTGTTAGCACGGATGACCCGATCTGACAACGAGCGGAGCGGGAACTGGGGAGCAATCGGCGGTGCTTACATGGCCAGTAGTGCAAACGTCGAGTCCTACTGCACTCGCACCTTCACGTACGGATCGGAGGTAACGATGAGGCCGGTCCGATGCGCCACCGCGGTCGCCCGGCGGACCAGCACATCGCCGCCGTCCACCAGCGCGAACTTGAACTGTCCGGTACCGGTGAAGTTGGTGCCGTTGATCACTACGCGGCCCTGGTAGTTGACGTGCCGGGAACCTGGGCCAGGGAGGCATGCACAAACACCAGACAGGGTAACAGCAAGATGAAACGGAGCACGTTCTTTTTCACTGGGCCTCCTCGGAGTTGGGTGGGACAGGGGGGACGGGTGGGACTTGGGGAGCGGCCGCGTCGCGAACGCCCCGGCAATCGGGATACGCGGCGCAGCCCCAAAAAGCTTTGCCGGCGTTGGGGCCTTGGCGCGCCGTCCGTTGACGCATGGGCTTGCCGCACTGCGGACACACAGGCGCTGGGGACGCCTGCGCCTCGCGGGCCTCTACGCGAGCCCTGGTCATTCGTTCGCGAATGCCGCCCTCCTGCAGGAACGCTTGCTCCAATTGCCGAATCTGCCGGTTCAGCAGGAAGCACGCCTGGTTGCACAGGCACACCATCACATTGCCCACGACCTCCGGGTCATCGCTTTCGACGTGCCTGCGGTAGGTATCGAACGTCGCACCCATCCCATCCGTGCCCCGTGCCAACCTGCGAATGTCCTGGCTCCGGGGGCTGTCTTTGTCCCAGACCGGAAGTCCGCGCAACAGGAGAAAATCCTTGTAGTCCTCCAGCAACTCGCCGAGGCTGGCCTTGGCCACGTTAGTCAGGTGAATTTCGGTCTGCTTCGACGTGGCGGACGCCAGACTTGCCTCGACGATATTCTGCTTCCCGGAACGCGCCGACTGCTCCATCTGGTCCCGCGTCCTCGACCCCATCCTGATCCACTTTGCGGCCAGGTAGTATGTGGCCTGGAAGATGATCAACGCCTTCCGGTAACTGGCCAGTTGCTCATAGCCGCCATGCGGCGGAATGAATCTCTGATTCATCTTCGCCCCCCGGTCCCACAAGTCCCACCTGTCCCACCAACCGGCTCACCACGCCCACACCCCGCGTTGCCGGTGCCGATGCACGGGTGGGCGGCAAATGTCTCGCCCATGCCGCGGACAGCGCCGCCGCCCTTGGGCACGGAAACCCTGAAATGATTTGAGTGTGTATCGCACCTTTATAAAAGATTTGCAAGCGTCTTTCAGGCGTTCCGCCGCCCTTGGTTTTGTTTTGTTGGTTTTGTTCCAGTCACAGCACAAAATTTCCACTTCATTCCGTTTATCTGGTATAAACGCGGGCCAATTGAGGCTTGAAACCCATGGCATTGCTGAGTTTACAAAACGTGCAGGTGCGCTTTGGCGGCGCGCCGTTGCTGGATGGCGTTTCGCTCAACGTGGAACGCGGCGAACGGGCCTGTCTGGTCGGGCGCAACGGCGCCGGCAAATCCACGCTCTTGCGGGTCTTGGCCGGAGAACTGCAGCCGGACGGCGGCGAGGTGGTCCGCGACCGTGGCGTGCGGGTCTCCTGCATGCCGCAGGATGTGCCGCCGGGAATGACGGGAACGGTGCGCAAAATCGTGGAAAGCGCCCAGCCGCGCCATGCGGATGTCGAACACTGGGAACACGAGAATGACGCCACGCAGGTCATCACCCGCCTGGGACTCGATCCCGACGCGCCGTTCGAGACGCTCTCCGGGGGTATGAAGCGGCGCACGCTGCTGGCGCGCTCTTTGGTGGGAGAGCCCGACCTGCTGCTGCTCGACGAGCCGACCAACCATCTGGACATCGCCGCCATCGACTGGCTGGAGGATTTCATCCGGCGGAATGTCGCCACGCTGCTCTTCGTCACCCATGACCGCACGCTCTTGCGGCGGCTGGCGACGCGGATCATCGATCTCGACCGCGGCACGCTGGTGGGCTGGAACTGCGACTATGACACCTTTCTGCAACGCAAGCAGCAGGTGTTGGACGACGAGGCCGTTATTTGGGCGCGCAAGTCGCGCCTGCTGAACCAGGAAGAGGCCTGGCTGCGCAAGGGCGTAAAGGCGCGGCGCACACGCAACGAAGGACGCGTGGTCGCGCTGCACAAGATGCGCGAGGAATTCAGCCAGCGGCGTTTCCAGGAGGGCGCCAGCCGCATACAACTGCAAAACGCCGAACGCTCCGGGGCGTTGGCGATCAAGGTCGAGAACGTCGGTTTCGCCTACGCGGGAGGCGTTCCGCTGGTTCGCGATTTCAGCGCCCGCATTTTGCGCGGCGAACGTATCGGGCTGATCGGTCCCAACGGTTCCGGCAAAACCACGCTGCTGCGGTTACTGTGCGGACAACTCGCGCCCACGGCCGGCAAGATCACGCCCGGCACGCGGCTGCAACTGGCCTATTTCGACCAGTTGCGCAACGTGCTGGACGGGGAGAAGACAATCGCCGAAAACGTGGCCGGCGATCGCGACATGGTGGAGGTGGGCGGGGTCAGCCGGCACATTCTCGGCTACCTCCAGGATTTCCTCTTCACCCCCGCCCGGGCGCGCACCCCCGTGCGCATTCTCTCCGGCGGCGAACGCAACCGCGTGCTGCTGGCCAAGCTCTTCCTGACGCCCAGTAATCTGCTGGTGATGGACGAACCCACCAACGACCTCGACATCGAAACGCTCGAATTACTGGAGGAGCAGTTGCTGCAGTACGGGGGAACTTTATTGCTGGTCAGTCACGACCGCGCTTTCCTGAACAACGTGGTCACCAGCACGCTCGTGCTCGAAGGCGACGGACGCGTCGCCCAGTACGCCGGCGGCTATGACGACTGGCTGGCGCAGCGCGCGAAGCCCGAAGCGCCCAGCGCCGTTCCCGCCGCTCCACCCCGGCCTGCGCCCTCCAAGCCGCGCCGGCTCTCCTATAGAGAGAAGCAGGAATTGGCCGGGCTCGGCGACCGCATCGCGGCGCTGGAGGCCGAACAGAGCGCACTCCACGCCGCGCTGGCCGACCCGGCCCACTACCGCAAGTCGCCCGACCAAATCGCCGCCGCGCAGGCCCGCGCCGACAAATTGGTCACTGAACTGGAGCAACTCGCACAACGCTGGTGCGATCTGGAAAGCCGCGCCGCGTCTTAACCAAGGGCGCCTTATTTTCCATACCTTCCGTACTTGCGCGCCGTTTCATACATCGCCACCACATTTTCCGTGGGCGAGTTGTCCTGCAGGCTATGCGTCGGCGCGAAACAATAGCCGCCGCCCGGCATCATGATCTCGAGCGTCTTGCGGCAATCGGCGATGGTCTGCGCGACGGTTCCGAACGCCACCGGTCCGGCCGTGCTGATACCGCCGTGAAACGCCAGGCGCCCGCCGAAGTTGTCCTTCAGGTGGCGGGGACTCATGTTCGCCGCCTCGGGCTGCAGCGTATCCGCCACGCCGATGCCCATTTCGATAAAGTCCTCGTATGCCCAACTGCTGCTGCCGCAGGTGTGAATCATCACCGGCAGATTGAAAGACTTGGCGAGATCAATCACACGCTGATGCCGCGGCCGCAGCACCTTGCGATACAAGTCCAGGCCGATCATGGGTCCAATTTGCGTGCCGAGGTCTTCGCCCATCCATACGAAATCGATTCCGCCCCCGGCCGCCTCGATATTACGCCGTTTCGTCTCCAGCATAATCTCCAGCCGCCGGTCGATAAATGCCAGCATCGCCGGCTCTTCCGTCACCAGCCGCACCAGCGTCTCCTCCATGCCAAAGATAAAACCGGTGGAGTTGATGATATCCCCAAAACCCGGGCCGCCAACGCAAATGGCATACTCCTTGTTGGCCTCGCAGCGTGCCGCGACAGCACCGTAGTTGTAGTCGTCCGGCGACGGCATGGGCCAGCGCGCAATTTCTTCGTCCGTCGCATTTTGCAGCGGAAAATCGCAAAAGTCCCAGTACCCGCCAGTCTCGTGATCGATCCAGCGTTTGTGTTCGCCCCACTCCATGCCAACCTGGCGGCCCGGAATTTCCGCATGCAGACGCGGCCCGCAATACCCGGCATTCGCGCCGCAGAAATCCACGCCCAACGCGGCCCGCAGCCCCTTTTCATCTTTGGCGGCAAGTTTGAAATGGGCCTTGAGTCGGGCGTCTATGCCCGCATTAGCGGCGTAGTTGATCGGAACCCGGTCGGGCTCACGATTGGCAAAAGCCGTCAAAACGCGCTCTTTCGATGTCATGTCCGGATCCTTAGTCGAACGCGCGCAACAGTCAGCCGGACAAACCGGTCTGTTATAACACCGCGCGCAACGTGGCTGGCGGCCGATTTAAACCCTAATCCCGCGGACCGGCAAGGCATTATTAATTGGCTCATAATGCAATGGCGGGTATAATGCCGACGAAGCGAACAACATATGACGCGACATCTGCATTTCGACAGCGTGGGCGGGGCGAGCGGCGATATGCTGCTGGCGGCCCTGATCGACTTGGGCGTCCCCGTGGAGGGGCTCAATGACACGCTGGCGCGTCTGGGAACCGCCGAACTCAAGCTACACGCGGACGCCACTCAGGACCGCGGACTGCGTGGCACGCGCGTGACCGTGCATGCCCACGAGGCGGGCGCGCACGGGCAAGGCGACAACCATGCGCCGCATCGCGGACTGAAGGAAATCCGCCGGCTGATCGAGGCCGCCGGTTTGCCGGCGGGCGTCCCGGCGCGCGCGCTGGCGGTCTTCGCGCGGCTGGCGGAAGCCGAGGCCAAAGTTCACGGGACCACCCCCGAGCAGATTCATTTTCACGAAGTCGGTGCGCTCGACGCCATCGCCGACATCGTCGGCGCCTGCGCCGCGCTGGAGCTGCTGCAGGTGAATGCGGTTTCAGTCGGACCCCTGCCGCTCGGGCACGGAACCGTCAACTGCGCCCACGGCGTACTGCCCGTTCCCGCGCCGGCAACGGTCGTCCTGCTGAACGGTATGGCCACGGCCCAGGCCGACGAACCCTTCGAAATGGTCACGCCCACCGGCGCCGCGCTGCTCTCCACCTGGCGTACGGCGGAAGCGCCGCCCGATGGTGCGCGCCTCGCCGGCTGCGGTGTCGGACTGGGCCACCGCGCCCTGCGCGGGCGGCCCAATCTGCTGCGGGCGCTGCTCTTCGAGATACCCGAAGCCGGAGCCGCGGCCAAAGACACTTGCCTTGTGCTGGAAACCAACATTGACGACATGACGCCGGAACTGATCGGCGCACTGATTCCCAGTCTCCTGAAAGCCGGGGCCTGGGACGCCTTTGTCACGCCAGTGCAGATGAAAAAACAGCGGCCCGGGGCGCTGGTCACCGTGCTCGCCGCGCCGTCGCTGCGCGAAGCGCTGCTGGACCTGCTTTTCCGCGAAACGCCGACCTTTGGCGTCCGTGAAAGGCTCTGTAGCCGCACCATGCTCGATCGTCGTATCGAAACCGTCGCGACAAGCTACGGTCCCGTGCGCATCAAGGTCGGCCTCTGGCACGGGGAAGTCGTGACCCGGGCGCCGGAGTACGACGATTGCCTGGCGCGCGCGGAGGCCTGCGGTATTGCGGTGCGGACTATCTACGAGGCCGCCTGCGCGGCGGCGGTTGTCTGTCCGGCATGCGCGTAAAGTGAACAGTGAACAGTAAGCAGTGAACAGTAAACTTCGTACGTAAGGCGGCGCACTCGCCGCTAAAGTACGAATAACCAATATCCAACACGGAATGTCCAATATCCAAGGGAAGATGGGAAGCGAAACCAGTTCGCGCGTCGGGGGGCTACCGGCGCGGGGGCGCCGGTGTCTGCAATGCGGCGGGGCGGGTCGGGTGCGTACTCGCACCCCCGGAAAATCGTGCGGCAGACCGGTTCGTACGCAAGGCGGCGAGTTCC
Source organism: bacterium (assembly GCA_025360745.1). Taxonomy (GTDB): domain Bacteria; phylum Verrucomicrobiota; class Kiritimatiellia; order CAIKKV01; family CAIYGI01; genus CAIYGI01. The sequence goes on along the minus strand of JANYBP010000009.1, from coordinate 27 downwards.
CCGCTGGCCTCCTGGGCCGCGGGGAAC
>JANYBP010000110.1 GCA_025360745.1 bacterium | reverse complement strand
TCGACGGCTTCCGCAGCGCGCGCCTGCCCGCCAACCTGCTGCAGGCCCAGCGCGACTACTTCGGCGCCCACACCTACGAACGCACGGACAAGCCTCGCGGCCAGTTCTTCCACACCAACTGGACCGGGCGCGGCGGCTCGACAACGGCCAACACCTATATCGCTTAAGGTTCAGGCCGGGCGGAAAACCGGGTTGCCCCCGCGCTCGCGGACCGCGTGTCTGGCGTAAGGGACCAGCGCGCGGCGCTGCGTGGGGGCGCCGTTTAACAGCGCCTTCATGAGGCGCCAGGCCTGCCGCCCGATTTCCGCGGGCTGCTGCGTGTAAACGCCGCGTTCCAGCCGTTCGCCGTCGGCTTTTTATCCGCAATCCGCATGGCTATAATTTTTCCGTAAATCGGCGCGGAAAGCAAACCATGAAATTGCACAATAGATTGTTCACTCGAATGAACATGCTATAATCGCCGCCACAAGCTTATGAAAAACACAAATTCACGCGCCGCTGAAGCGCTGGCCATCGATGGTGGAACGCCTGTTCTTGCGGGCCCTCCGCCCCCCGCTCCGGTGCGCTGGGACGGGCCCGAAATCGAACAGCTTGCGAAGATGATCGCGCAACCGTCGTTGTTCTACTGGAAAGGTCCGCAGACCGCCCTGCTGGTCGCGAATTTTCAGAAACACTATCCGCTCAAATACGTGATGCCCTGTTCCTCGGGAACCGCGGCGATCCACATCGCGGTGGCCGCGGCGGGAATCGGGCCGGGCGACGAGGTCATTACCAGCGGTATCACGGACATGGGGACGCTGATCGGTATTCTCTACCAGCAGGCGGTGCCGGTGTTCGCCGATCTGGAACCGCATCGCTACAACCTCGATCCGGTCGATGTGCGCCGCAAAATCACGCCGCGCACCAGGGCGATCCTGGCGGTGCATCTGGCCGGCAATCCGTGCGATTTGGAGCAACTGAAGAAGATCGCGGACGAACATGGCCTGATATTGATAGAAGATTGCGCGCAATCCTGGGGCGCGATGCAGCGAGGCAGGCCCATCGGAACGGTCGGGCATATCGCCTGTTATTCGCTCAACGATTACAAGCACATCGGTTGCGGGGATGGCGGCATCGTCGCCTCCAGCGACGAACGCTTCGGGCCGCTGCTGCAGAAATTCGGCGACAAGGCCTATGACAGGGTCAGCGGCGCCCGCATGCCGGATTTTCTCGCGCCCAACTACCGTATCAGCGAGCCGCAGTCGGCGGTCGCCGCGGTGCAGATGACCCGCATGTGGGAGATCACGGGCCGCCGCGCCGTCTTGGGGCGGCGCCTGACCGAGCGGCTCCGGGACATTCCCGGCGTTCACCCGCACCACGCGGACGAGGCGGACCGCTGCTCCTACTGGTTCTATCTGTTCCGGTTGGATCTGGAGAAATTTGCCTGCGACCGCAATACCTTTGTGGAGGCCGTCAAGGCCGAGGGCATGCACGCCGTCGCGGGCTACATCGCGACGCCGGTCTACAAATATCCGGTCTTCCAAAACCACAACTTTTTCGCCGGCCGCTGGCCGGTCAGGGATCTGGGCCTGACCAGTATGGATTACACGCAGGTTTCATGTCCGGTGACGGAACAAATCATCGCGACCTGCGTGAAAACGCCCATCAGCGAGACGATGGACGAAGCTTGGATCGACGGCGTGGCCGGGGCCATCCGCAAGGTGGCCGCATTCTACGCCAAGGGCTGATGACCGGACTTTTTTCACCAAACCACGGCATGAACAAACCCGACTACGAACGCCTCCGCCAGGAGGCCGGATTTTCCTGGCGGGTGGCCGGATCTCAGGATGCCATTCTCAAACTGAGCGGTTTTCCGCAGCATGCGATTGCGCTCGACCCCGCATTATGCATAGAGGCCTACCGGAAAGGCCGGCCTTTGTTTCGCGAGATGTGGGGCGACGGGGTGCAAATGCTCGCCGTCGCCACGCCGCATATCAGTTATGGCCATATCAACGGGCTGGGCGCCAAACTGACATTCCCGGCAGGCGGCGAAGTCGGGCACACCCGCTCTATGGCTCCATCGAAGAGGGCCTTGCGGCGCTGAAGAAGCCCGTGAATTTCGCGACCTCCGGTCTGGCGCCATTTTATGTCGACTACCGGGAGAGATTGAAGGCGGCTTTCCACGGCGAACCGGTGGGGTTCGCTTTTGGGTTCGAGGGACCGGTCACCACCGCCTGGGAATTGAGGGGTCACGGCTTTTTCACCGATGTTTTCGATGCCACCGAGCAGCAGATGGAAGAATTTCTGGGCCTGGTAACGGACAGTATCGTCGAGTTTAACCGTTTCCGTTGCGAACTCGACCATACGCCGTCAATCAATCCGTCCAAGGGAGGGTTGTGCGACGATATTGCGAGCATGATCCCGCCTGACCTCTGGGGGAAAATGGTCCTGCCATTTTGGGAGCGCTATTACCGCGGCATAACCACCGGGAACCGGCACGCGCATGTGGAAGACCTTCGTCCCGCCCAGCTTCCCTTCCTGGAACAGGCCGGAATCTTCCGCTACGACCCCTCGATTTCGCCAAAACTTAATCCCCGGGTCATCTTGGCCGCCAGCCGGGTGCCGTTCGCCTGGCGTCTGGGAAGTTTCCACTACCCGGCTCTTTCGGTTCAGGATGTCGCGGATTTCGTTTTCCAGGCGGTGGCGGACGGCGCCAGCTCGGTCTTTACGATGGTGGAGGGCGAGATGTGCAATCAAGAAACCGTTCCCAAGGTCCGCGCTTTCATGGCCGCGGCCGAAGAGGCCGACCGGATGCTCGAAGGGGGAGAAAGCCGCGCAGCCGTGGGCGGACTGGTAAGCCCGCCGGGCCGGGTCCGCTTCTGGGACAATTGGCCCCGCTGACGAGTGCCGGGTCAACCGGGTTAGCGTTGGCATCCGACACCTGCTAATATGAACCCCGAACCTGAACCCTGAACCCCGAGTCCTGAAACCGGAGCACGATCATGATCATCGAATGCCACCAACATGTTTTCTGGCAGGGACGCGACGACGCCGGGCTGATCGCCGACCTTGACGCGCAGGGCATTGAACTGTGCTGGATTATGGGCTGGGAGATTCCCCAGCATCCCGTCTATCCCGAGAACTTCGCCTATGCGCGCCAGCTCAATCCGGCGCATGTGCGTCACGACGGCTCGCATCCGGGCATTCCGCTGGGGGATCTGCTCACCGCCCGCGACCGCTATCCGGGACGTTTCGTGCTTGGTTACTGTCCCGATCCGGCGAAACCCAATGCCTCCATGATTTTCGAAAGCGCGGTGAAGATGCACTGCGTGCGGGTCTGCGGCGAGTGGAAGTTTCGCATGCCCTTCGACGATCCCCGCTGTCTGGAATTGTTCCATGCCGCCGGCCGCGCCAAGGCCCCGGTGGTGCTGCATCTGGATGTGCCGTATCTGCCCGACGCCGAAGGGCGGCGGGTTTATCAACCGGCCTGGTACGGCGGAACGGTCGAAAACCTGGAGCGGGCCTTGACGGCCTGCCCGGATACGAATTTCGTCGGCCATGCGCCGGGTTTCTGGCGCGAGATCAGCGGCGACGCGGACCGCGAACCGCGCGCCTATCCGCGCGGGCCGGTGGTCGCCGGCGGCCGGCTGCAACCCCTGCTGGAGCGCTATCCGAATCTGTACGCCGACATTTCCGCCGGCTCTGGCTTGATGGCGCTCAAACGCGATCCGCAACACGCCCGCGAATTCATCGTGCGCTACGCCGACCGCCTGCTCTTCGGACGCGATTATTATGGCGGCGAACATCAGGAGTTTCTCGCGACGCTGGATTTGCCCGCGGAGGTGCGCGAGAAGCTGATGTGCCGCAACGCGCTGAAACTGGTGGATCCGAAGGACGGCCCGGCGATTAAACCGAGTTTATTCAAATTGACGTGATGTCAACACACGAACAACTCGCCCTGCTGGGCGGCCTCAGGACGATTCTTCAGGAAGATACCTCGCTGTTCCACTGGCCGATCGTGACGGCGGAGGACGAGCAGGCCATCCTGGCCGGCAAATTGAGGTGAGCACATGAGCAAGCAGTCCGCGGGAAAATTGCGATTCGGTGTGGTCGGTGTCTGCAAAATGGGGCTGACGCACTGCCAGGCCATCGTGCGGGACCATAACAAGGATTTCGTTCTGGCCGCCGTGGCCGACGTGAGCTCGCAAACCGCTAAAACCGCCGGCGAGCGGTTTGGCGTCCCGTCGTTCGGCAATCCTCAGGCGCTCTTCGACTCGGGTCTGGTGGACGCGGTGATCGTCGCCACGCCGCACTACTGGCACCCGCCCCTGACCATCGCGGCCGCGCAAGCCGGCCTGCATGTGATCAGCGAAAAACCGCTCGGCGTCACGATCGGCGCCGCCCGCGCCATGGTCGAGGAGTGCGGGCGGCGCAAGGTCGCGCTGGGCACGATGTTCCAGTTGCGCGCGTCGCCCTACTGGCTGGAGGTCAAGCGACTGGTGAGCGGCGGTCTGCTTGGAGAACTCCACCGCGTCTCCATGATCTGCTCCGACTGGTATCGCACGCAGGCCTATTACGACAGCGGTTCGTGGCGCGGCACGTGGGACGGCGAGGGCGGCGGCGTATTGACGAATCAGGCGCCGCACAGCCTCGATCTGTTCCAATGGATCGGCGGCATGCCGGAACGCGTCACCGCCGTTTTGACGACGAGGATTCACAAGATCGAGGTGGAAAACACCGCGGGCGCGCTCTTCGAATACGGTCCCGACAAGATCGGCTCTTTCTTTGCCACCACCGCCGAGTCGCCGGGCATCAACCAACTGGTGCTGTGCGGCGAAAAGGGCATGCTGATCGCCGAGGAGGGCAAACTGCGTCTGGCCAAACTGAAAACGCCCCTGCGCCGGCATCTGCGCGCCTGCCCTGAGGCGATGACCGCGCCGGGTTGCGAGTGGCGTGATTTGCCCGCGCCGCGCAGCGCCGACGGCGAACGGGAGAATCTGAACATCGACGTCATCCGGGCCTTTGCGGCGCATGTCCTGCGCGGCGTTCCGCAGGCCTGCTCCGGCGCGGAAGCGCTGAAACAGGTGGAACTGACCAACGCGATCTATCTGTCCGGCTACGAGAACCGGCGCGTCGAACTGCCGGTCGCCGCCGCGCGGGTAGATCGTTTGCTCCGCCGCCTGGAAGGACAGTATGGCGCCGGGCGCGGCGGCAACATGCGCGTCAAAAGCCAAAAGGCGCTGGCCGCGTTGTTGCGCAAACGCTGACAGGCCCATGCTACTCTGCGAAGTAGCGCTTCGCTACGCGGCACGAGCCGTGTCGGCCGTTGAACGATCGACTTGGAGGGCCGACCTCCGTGTCGGCCGCGAGAGCGAAAGGAGCGGACGGGACGGAGCCCGTCCCTCCAGAGGAGGGCGAGGCATCCGCAAAGATTCGCAAATGCTTGCGGATTTGTATGCGACAGATTTGCACGCGGGACTTGACGCGGCGCGAGGGACGATCTATTAGTGTCTCCGGTACGTCCGCCGGACGTGAGGGGAATAAAAGCATGAAAACCACATTAATTATCGGATTGAGCGCGCTAACCATCACGGCCCGGGCGGGCGATTTGCCGATGCCGCCGGGCGCCATCGGGCAACTGGTGGAAGGACGGTCGGCACAGAAAACGGTGACCACCGTGCTCAAAGTCGGCGACAGTCTCAACCTCCGTGGACGGGGACTGACCGCGCTGCCGGCCGAGGCTCTGACGCAGACGCAGATTCAATCGCTCTATCTCGACGGCAACCTTTTTGCGGCCCCCCCGAAGGGACTCGAGGCCTTCACCGATCTGCGGCGGCTGACCTTTGACCGTGGCGCGCTGGCCACGCTGGAAGGGCTGCCCGCGCTGCCGCGCCTGGAAACGCTCAGCGCGCCGGACAACCGGATCGCAACCATCGAGAGCGACATCGGCAACCTGACCGCGCTGCGCACGCTGAATCTACATGGCAACCGTCTGACCACGCTGCCGGCGGCGCTTGGGAAACTCACACATCTGGAACTGCTCCTGCTGGACGACAACCGCCTGACAGCGCTGCCGGAGGAAATCGGCGCGCTCGCGGAGTTGAAGCGGCTTTCGCTGACCGGCAACGCGCTCACCGCCCTGCCCGCGACGATGGCACGCCTGGTCCTGCTTGAGAGCCTCGACCTCAGCGGCAACCGCCTGACGGCGCTGCCCGCGGCGCTCGACAAATGCCGCTCCCTGAAACTGCTCAAATTGACCGGCAACAAAATCTCGCCGGCCGATAAGAACCGCTTCCGCCGCGCCCTGCCGGGTTGCCTGGTGGTGGACTGAATTGCTTCGTGATGTGATGCGGGGTGGATGAGGAAGACAGGGGGCGGCATGGACATCGAAATTCACAAGGAAGAGATTCCGGTGGAGCGGAAGACATTCGCCTTCTCGCTGCGCCAGAATCCGCGCGGACGGTTTTTAAAGATTACGGAAGAGGTCGGCGGACACCGGGATACGATCATCATGCCGTCCACCGGACTGCAGCACCTTCGTTCGGTGATCGATAATCTGATCGAGGCCGACAAAAAGGCGGGCCCTTTCGTGCCGCCGCTGCCGGTCGCGGATCCGGCTGCGATTACCCACCCCGCCGAAGCAATCCGGGCAGCGGAACAGGCGCACTGAGGGCGGGAAGAGGCCGGTTCAGGAATTCAGAATCCATAATTCAGAATCCAGAATAACATGGGCTCAAATCCCGCGTGCTTTCCAATCATTCTGACTCCTGAATTCTGAATTCTATTAGAATTACACATGCTCACTCGCCAAAATCTGGTCCTGGTCGGCTTCATGGCCACCGGCAAATCCACTGTGGGACGTCGTCTGGCCAAACGCTTGGAACTGCGCTTCCTCGACCTCGACACGCGGATCGAAGCGCGCGCCGGCAAGCCGATCGCCCGCATATTTGCCGAGGATGGCGAGCCCGCGTTTCGCGCGCTGGAGCGACAGGCCGCCATCGAGGCGGGAGTTCCCAACGGTTTGGTGATCGCCACCGGCGGCGGGATTGTGCTCAACCCTGACAATTTGCGCGATCTCGCCCGCGGCGGACTGGTGGTTTGCCTGAGCGCCACGCTGGAGACGATCATGCGCCGCACCGCTGGCGACACCACCCGTCCTTTGCTGCAACACCCCGACCGCCGCGCGCGCGTGGAACAGTTACTCCAGCAGCGCGCCGCGCTCTACGCCGCCATCCCGCACCAGCTCGCCACCGACGATCTCACCCCCGAGGCCATCGTCGAACGCATCGCCGCGCTCTACGCCGCGGAGTCGCGATGAAACTTCGGGGCTCGGGGCTCAGGGTTCGGGGTTCAGGGCCGCGGAATCGCGATGAAACGGGGCATTCCGGTGTAGCCGCCTGCGGCTCGACTGGCTCGCCGAAATCCTGCGGCAGGTGGCGCGCCTGTAAAGAAGCTGTCGCCGTAACCGATATGCGCCAGGCGCCGTTTTTTTTAGGCTGAATGTCAGCCAACGCATACAGCATGAAAACCCAGGACAACAGCGCTCGAAGCGTCTCCAAACCGGCTCTCCCGGCTTCCTTGCGTCAGCCTGACAGCCTTCAGCCTTCAGCCTTTCTTCGCAACTCCGCACGGTCTGTCGGCCTGCCTTCCATCGGGGTGGCCGCCGCCGGGCTGGCGGAGCGCGCGGACGTTTTCGAGTCCTGGCTGGAGAGCGGCCGCGCGGCGGGGTTGGATTATCTGCGGCGCCATGCGGCGCCGCGGCGCGATCCGCGCGCGCTTTTTCCCGCCGCGCGGTCGCTGCTCGTCGCCTCTTTGCCGTACCCGGTCAACCCCGACCCCGGCGCCGGCGGCCTTGCCATGCTGGCGCGCGGCCGCGACTATCATCTGGCGCTGCGCGAGCGCCTCGGCGCGCTGGCCCGCCGCCTGGCCGTCGGCCGTCCTGAGCTGCGCTGGCGCGTCTGCGTGGACAGCGCTCCGCTCGCGGAGCGCGGCTGGGCGGTGTGCGCGGGGCTGGGTTGGATCGGCCGCCAGGGCCAACTGGTTCATCCGGAGTACGGCGCCACCGTCGTGCTCGGAACGCTGCTGCTGAACGTCGAATTGCCCGCCGACGCGCCGCTTGCCGGACGCTGCGGCGACTGCCGCCGCTGCCTCGACGCCTGTCCCACCGGGGCATTGGCCGGCGACGGCACGCTGGATTGCCGTCGCTGTCTGAGTTATCTCAGCATCGAGCACAAGGCCGCGGACTTCGAGCCCGCCGACACCGCGCGCGTCGGCGGCCAGCAGGCCTGGTTCGGTTGCGACCGTTGCACGGCCGTCTGCCCCTGGAACCGCGCGCCGTCGGCGGCGATCCCGGCCGAATTCCTGCCGGCCCCGCCGCCCACCGCCGCCGCGCTGCTGGCCTTGGACGAGGCCGGCTTTGCCGCCCGTTTCGCCGGCACAACCGTTCTGCGCACCGGCCTTGCCCGCCTGCGCCGCAACGTTCGCGCGGGCTCGCTTAATAATACAACATGATCGCGGCCTTGCCATTGAGGCGAAAGGCCCGCGGTCGAAACGGCGGAAAGACCTTACGGGCAAGCCAAACCGCCCCGCGCAGTTGCGACCGCGCGGGACGGTTGACTTACCGCCGGTTGGCGGCTGGAGACACTACGGGAGCGGACCGTAGGCGATGGTGGGCGTCAAGCCGGATTTCAAGGGGCCGCCGGTTTGCACCTCCGCCAGCAGGTATTTGCCGTGCGTATTCACACCGCCGGGGCAGCATCGATGCATCGCGAATACAGAAAGGATTCGAAAACGAAATCCATGGCCTTCAGAATACCGGACATCGCTGGGTCGCCGACAAATACAGATGTCGCAAACTACTAGCTGTATTACAAACCACGCAACCCTGAGAACGGCGCTAAAAACACCATTAATCGACTTCTTGGCGATTTCCCGCGGTTTCCAATTAATTATTGTCGCCCATGAAACACATTTTAAAGACTACTGCTGTTCTTCTTGCCTTAACCGGACTTTCGCTATTCGAGAGGCTGAATGTCGTAAATCCTCGATAATCGAGGAGTTCCGTTGAAAAGTCTGTAGCCACTATGGCATTTCGAGTGATCCGGCGGATGTGATTCTGGGCGGTGCTTGGGGTGGTAGTT
>JANYBP010000109.1 GCA_025360745.1 bacterium | reverse complement strand
TCCCTCCAAAAACTTGGGAATCACGGGTGTTTTCGTGAATGGAGGGACGACCTCCGTGTCGTCCGGACCTGCGCAAGAGGCCATAATGCGAATTGCTGGTGTTTAACTTGATCGCATTGGTTACTGTTTGGTAGGGTGTCTGCATGAAAAGCGGAGAGTCTCCTTGACGAGGGTCAGGGTGATTGACGATTGAGCCAAAACGGTCCTTTCTGTGGCATTCCTTCAACACATCCGCAGTTAGAACCCTATCGCCGTATTCAACATGAATCATAACACCAACCCCGTCTGCCTTTGCCGTCCCGAATTGCTCGCGCCGGCGGGCGAACCCGCTGCCGCGTGGGCGGCGCTGCATTACGGGGCCGACGCCATTTATCTGGGCTTGCCGCGTTTCTCGGCCCGCGCGGAGGCGGTGAACGTCAGTCCCGGGGAATTGGCGCGCATCTGCGCCGCCGCGCATGCCGCCGTGCCGCGGCGGCGGGTTTACGTCACGCTTAACACGCTGGTGACCAATGCCGAACTGCCCGCCGTGGCCGAGGCGCTGGCCGACGCCGCCGAGGCCGGCGCCGACGCGGCGATCGTCCAGGACATGGGAGTCGCCCGCCTGGCCCAGCGCCACTTTCCGGAACTGCGCCTGCACGCCAGCACGCAACTGGCGGTACACAACCTCGCCGGCGCCCGCGCCGCGCGCGATTTCGGCTTCCAGCGCGTCACGCTGGCCCGCGAACTCAGCCTCGACGAGATTCGCAAGATCGCCGCCGAGAGCGGCGTCGAGGTCGAGGTTTTTCTCCACGGCGCCCTTTGTTACAGCTACAGCGGCTTGTGCTTTTTCTCGGCGCTGCTGCGCGGCCGCAGCGGCAACCGCGGGCGCTGTCTTTATCCTTGTCGCGACCTCTTCACGCCGGCCGGCGGCGGCGCCGCCGCGCTGTCTTATTCCATGAAGGATCTGGCGCTGCCCGAGCTGGTGGACGAGTTTGCCGCGGCGGGTGTCGCCAGTCTCAAGATCGAGGGCCGCAAAAAGAGTCCGCTCTATGTCGCCGCCGTGGTATCGCTCTACCGCGGGTGCCTGGACCACTCTCTTTCCGCCGCCGCGCGCGCGGCCCGCGCGGCGGATGTGCGCACGGTCTTCAGCCGTCCCTGGACGGAACTGTACCTGCGCGGACGGAGCGCGGCGCAGGTGGTGGACCGCAACACCGTCGGGCATCGCGGCGCCGCCATCGGCCGCGTGGAGCAAATCCAGAGCGCGCCGGGCCGCGCGCTTCCGGCACAGTCCGGCCCGCGCCCCTCCGCAACGGCCCGCGCTTTCTCCCGGCCCGCGGTTTCCGCCCAAGCGCGCGCGCCGCAGTCCGGCCAGGGCCAGGAACGCTGGCTGATTTTCAGTTCCGCGCGCCGCCTGGAAGTGCATGACGGCATTCAGGTGGACTTGCCCGATGCCGAGCGGCCGTACGGTTTCGCCATCGAAGCGCTGCGCCCCTGTCCGGCGACCACTCCGCCGCGTCCGGTGCGCCGTCTGCGGGCGCCCGCGCCGATGCCCGCGCCGTTGCCGCCGCGCCCCGGCAAACTCTGTTTCGAAACCCCCGCCGACGCGCGGGTCGCCGTCCGCCTGCCCGCCGACGCCCCCGCGCTGCCCGTCGGCGCCGCGCTCTATTGCTCTTCCTCGCAGGAAGTCAAACAACGCTACCGCGTGCCCGCGCCATCCGCGGAGGCCACCAACGCCCGCCGCGACGTGGCGATCAAGGTTACCGTTGCCGCCGACGGCGTGACCGCCACGGCGGCGCACGTTCTGGCGGGCGGCGGAACGCTTTCCGTTCAGGCCGCGCAGTCCGGCCGCTTGCAGCCGGGGCGCGATCCGGCGGTCATGACGCAAACGCTGCGCGCCGCCTTCGAACGGCTGGGCGACACTTCGTTTCGCCTGGCCGGATTTACGGCCGCGAATCCTCACGAACTGTTCGTGCCGGTTTCGCACCTCAACGCCCTGCGACGCGAGCTCATGCGCCTGCTGGACGAAGCCTGGCAGGATGCCTGGCGCCAGCGGCGGGAGGCTTGCGCTGCCGATCTGGCTCCGGCCGCCGCCGCCGCGACGTCAAGAACGGTCGGGACGGCACCCGACTCTCCAGAATCTAAAATGGAGGGACGGCCTCCGTGCCGTCCGCGGGAGCCAGGCAAGATGCTTTGGAGCCTGCGGATCGATCATCGCGCCGTCCTGAATGCCTTTCAGGAGGAGGACTGGCGCGAGATCGAGCGGGTCGTCGTCAGCGTGACCGCCGATCCGCTCGAGATCCTGCGCGCCGGACTGACCACGCTGGCGGAGCATGTCGGACGCGAAGGCATTTGCCTGGCGCTGCCGCCGATTACCCGCGTCTGGGAGGAGGCCGAATTGCGCCGGAGACTGGCCGCGCTCTGGACCGACGGCTGGCGCCTCTGGGAAGGCGCCAATCTCGATGCCTTCACGCGCCTGCGCAAACTGGGCGCCACGACCTGGAACGCCGACTGGACGCTCTACGCCACCAACCGGCTGGCGGTCCGGCAATGGCTCGAACGCGGCGCCTCGGGACTGGTGCTTTCGGTGGAGGATGGCCGCGAAAACATCGCGTCGCTCCTGGCCGAGTTCGCCGAGCGCGCCGCGGTGATCGTCTATCAGGACACGCCGTTGTTCATCTCGGAGACCTGTGCGCGCAGCGTGCCGTGTCCCCGCTGCGGCGCGCCCAATGACTGTGCGGGGGCCGACGACCGGATCACCTCCGCCCACGGCGAGCGCGTCCGCGTGCTGACCCAGCAGGGCCGTTCCATCACCATCAGTGAAACACCTTATTGTCTGGGCGGCCGGCTTTCCGAACTGGCCCGGCTCGGCGCCCGCCGTTTGCGCGTGGAATTCGCCCACCGCCACTACGGCGCCGATGAAGCGCTCAAAATCTGGCGCTCACTGCGCGCCGACCGAGCTCTCGCCAGCCCCACTCATGAGGGCAATTGGGATCGTGGGTTGGTTTAGTCAGCCGGTTTCCGATTCCCCGCGCCCGTTTCCGGCGGGGCCGTCGGCGTGCGGCGGGAGTGGCCGGGACCGCTGCCGATGGTGCGGCCCAGGGCCTGGACGCGCATGATTACGCACTGGGCGCATTGCTCGCCGGTTTCGTTCAGGCATGGCTTGCCGGGATAGAGTTGATAATCCGCGCGGTATTGCGCGGGCGTACTGTTGGGCATGAAAACATTTGCGCCGCGTTGCAGGCACCAATTGCGGCCTTCGCCGGGAAAGAGGGCGTCGTAGGCCGTGGTGGCCGGAATATGCGCCTTCGGGTTGAAGAGACGCAGGACGGCCAGCGCCCGGAAAAACATATCCGGGTCGTCATGGTAGGCGTTGCGTTCGCCGGCCATGGGCGTGTCGGGATGAACGATGAACGGTCCGATGCCGATCATGTCCAATTGCAACTTCCGGCAAAGCAGGATGTTGCCGGCCAGCACGGCGGGCGTCTCGCCCGGCACGCCGATCATGAAACCGCTGCCGACCTGCACGCCCAGATCGCGCAGGGTCGTCAAACACGCCAGACGTTCCTCCAGCGTGCAGTCGGGGTGCAAGCGCTCGAACAGGCGCGCATCGCTGGTTTCGAAGCGCAGCAGGTAACGGTCCAGGCCGCACTCGCGCCAGTAGCGGTACACTTCGGGCGGCCGGTTGCCGACGGAGAGCGTCACCGCCAGCGGGGTTTCGCGTTTGATTCGCCGGATCAGCGCGCCCAGCGCCTTGTCGCCGAAGGCCTCCGATTCGCCGGATTGCAGGACAATCGTGGTCTGCCGGGACTCGGGCAGGCGCCGGGCCACCTCCAGAATCTCGTCTTCTTTCATTGTGTAACGGCGGATCTTGCGGTTGGAGGCGCGGATGCCGCAATAGCAACAGTCGTTCGCGCAGACATTGGAAAACTCCACGATGCCCCGCAGGAAGACCGTGTCGCTCATGAACTCCCGGCGCACGGCGTCCGCGCGGGCATAGAGCGCCTCCAACTGCTTCCCGTGCGAAGCCAGCAACCGCAACGCGTCGTCATCGGGCGGCGCCTGATATGACTTGGTGCTGTTTAACATGGCATCGGCATTTCAAATGATTTGTATTTTATCACGACCGAGTTGGTCTTGATATGGTCCAGAAAGAGCCGTGCCTGATCTGAGACGCTTAGTCCCACACTTAGTCGGTTACGCTTAGTCGCACCTCTTAGTCGACTAACCGGACTTTCGCTATTCGAGAGGCTGAATGTCGTAAATCCTCGATAATCGAGGAGTTCCGTTGAAAAGTCTGTAGCCACTATGGCATTTCGAGTGATCCGGCGGATGTGATTCTGGGCGGTGCTTGGGGTGGTAGTT